>CAJUAR010000128.1:1145-1615 GCA_910584495.1 uncultured Muribaculaceae bacterium | reverse complement strand
TCTGAACCTCCCCGGTCTGTGTGTCGGCGAGTTCCACGACTTTGCCGAGGTTGCCGGTGCGACGCAGTTCGGCCTTGTCCGCGTCGTTGAACGTGTAGCCCTTATACTCTTGGTCGAGTTGAGGCTCTTTCCGGAGGCAGTGGGGTATGAGCGAATATGTGCCGTCGGGGTTGGTGCGGAACGACAGGCGTGCCTGAACATCGAATGTTTCCCCGGCGATGTTCGCTTTGATGTTGAAAAGCTGGGGCGACTTGTGGTTGTAGAGCATCTGTTCGAGCGCGCCCGATTTTTCAAGGTCGTCGCGTGTAAGTCCGCAATCCTTCCGGATGCCGGCCCAGTCAATCAGGTCGGGGTCAACGGGGGTGTTCTTCTTCCCTGCGGCTTTTGGCTCCACCCGGTATTTGTCCAGCATAGCCTTGTTGGTTTCGGGGTCGTTGAGCATTTCCGCCATAGGCTCTGCCAGAGCCTCG
>CAJUAR010000128.1:0-1063 GCA_910584495.1 uncultured Muribaculaceae bacterium | reverse complement strand
CTGCCCGACAACCGCGCCTACCTGCCCGGTTTCATTGTTGCGGGCAATCAGCACTTCTTCTTTTGGATTTTCTTCCATGAGTGAATTAAAGATTTAGCGGTGATTATTTGTTTTCGGTGTTTCCACCGTTGTTGTGTTTTTTCTTCATCTTGGGATATTCCGGATGCCGGGAGCTGATGAAGTGGTTGTCTATGAAATCGTTGAAGGCTTCCTGCGTCACGAATGCCGCCCCGCAGGTCGTGCTTTCGTAGATTTCGATCTTTCCCTCGTCACGGTATTTGCGCATGGTCTTTTTTGTTATGCCCAGAACTGCCGTAACATCGTCGAGAGGAATGATGCGCTGGCCTTTGTATAATAAAGAGGGAGGTGCGCGTATGCCGTCGTTGTCGGTTCGTATGCCTGCGAGAGCCATGCCAGCCATTACAGCGGTCCTGTAATCTGCTGCGTTAGTCGTTGCGTCGCCCATGATGTCAGTCGGCATTGGGGGTGTCGAACAACTCTTTGATAGCCGTGGCTAAAAGTATGAGTAACAGGCAGTCCAGAAACCATTTGTTATTTTCGATTTCTTTTGCGCTCACGGGAGTGGATTTGACAGGCTTTTTGGCGGTTTTGCGCTTGGTATAGCGACGTTTGTTTCTCGCGGATGACTTCTTTGCGAAGTCGGTAGCATTTGGTGGATTGTTTGTTTCCATTCGGTTATTTGGGATTAAGTTTGCGAGGAATGGCCCTCGTTTGCAATTATAACCGAGCGGTTGAAAATTGTGGTGAATGGAGTGTGTTAAAATTGATAAGGCATTGAAAATAAAGACTATCTGTCGTTGAAATTTGCAATGGTTAAAGTCGCCCTATGCGCCGAACAGTCAGCGAACACGAAGTTTATTCGGGAATGAAAATATGGGGATTGGTTCAGGTGATTAGATTAAGGTAAAAAAATAGCGTGCAATTCACGCTATCTCTATTGATGGCTCTGGACTGCCGTTGAACGATATAGTGTGTATGCACGCTATGCTGAAGCATAGCATAAGCATCACGCTAAGCTCGTTCCTATAAATTGTCCAGATTT
>CAJUAR010000127.1 GCA_910584495.1 uncultured Muribaculaceae bacterium | reverse complement strand
CACTCCAAGCCATGCGACCTGGTGATTAACAGATATTGTCGAACCGGCTCTAAAGGCCGGACGCAAGGATCGCCGCAGCCGATGCATCGCGTGGGATGTCGGAATTCGATTTTGTCTCCGTCCCCGGAGCCTTCATGTCCCAATAAGGAACAAGGTCGTCGCCACTTGGCGATGGCCGCTTCTTCATCATCACGCTCAGTGGTTCCACTTCGAGCAGCTTGTCGGCATCGGCCCGCATAGCCTTGTAAGCTCGTCTGTCGCATATCATTCACAGTTCAAGAACTTTAGCTCAGGCTACCACGACAAGAGGGTAAGCAAATATCAGGTTGGAAAATTGTCACAGTTTTTTTCGACCTTTGTTTCGAGGATGATGCAGAAGTATTTCTTCGCGCAGATGCGAGCTGTCCAGATGCAGATAGATTTCGGTTGTGCCTATCGATTCGTGTCCGAGCATCTGCTGTATGGCTCGGAGGTTGGCGCCTCCTTCGAGAAGATGGGTGGCAAAGGAATGTCGTAATGTGTGCGGAGATATTGTTTTTCTTATTCCGGCAGCAGCCGCAAGGTCGCGAACTATGTAGAACACCATGACGCGTGTCAGATGCGCCCCCCGGCGATTGAGAAAAAGAAAATCCTCTTCGCCTGGTTTGGGCACTACATCGCGCGTGGCAAGATACAGCTCGATCTGGTCGGCTGCCTCATCGCTCAGCGGCACCATGCGCTCCTTGCTCCCCTTGCCTTGCACCACAAGAAATTGTTCCTGCAAGTAGACGCGTCGTTGCTCGAGTGTACACAGCTCGCTCACACGCAGCCCCGAGCCATATAGCACCTCGATAATTGCGCGGTTGCGGCGCCCTGTTGGGCTGTCGAGGTCTATGGCAGCTATCATGGCATCGATTTCGTCGACGGTGAGCACTTCGGGCAAATGACGGCCAATGGCAGGTGCATCAACTTGCGACGCAGGGTCATCGTCGCGCATGCCATCCATCACCAAAAAACGAAAGAACGACTTGATTCCCGAAAGAATCCTTGCCTGCGAACGAGCAGCCACGCCAAGTTCGAAAACCGACTGTACAAAAGCCGCAATGTCAGCCACGGTAGCCGCTCCAATGGTGTCGGCATCGGGCAACCATGCAGCAAGGCGGTCGAGGTCGGTCATATAGGCTGCGCGGGTATTTTCGCTCAGCCCGCGCTCCAGCAGGAGGTAGGCGTAGTAGTGTTCGCGCAGTATGTTGTAGGGTAAAGGCATGGCGTCACAATGTGCCCTGCTCCACTCCGCGTGCTATGCGGTTGAGCATTGCATCGTTTTTATCAGTGTCGGGGTTGAAACTGCTTTTGAGGCTCACACCGAAAAGTTTGCCGAAGCCCTGCCAGAATACGGCACGGAAAGAACCGAGAAACGCTTTAACAATGTCGTAGCTGCTCTGGTGTGTTTCGCGCTGTATGAGTTTAATGAGCACCTTGGCCTGACGTCTCGAAAATTTTTTCAACACCGGTTTATATTGTTCAAAGAGCGACTTCTCCATTTTCTTCAAATACTGCTCGCGCTCTTTCTGCGTCGGGAAGGTTTCGATATATTCGTAGGTTTCAACCAGTGTTTCGGCAATGAGCTTGGCATAGGGCAAGGTAAGCTTCACATCGCGCACAGCACGCCAGTAGAACTCCTCGGCTTTCTTGTTCTTGAATTTTTCGGGCGGGAACACTGTGAGGTCGCTCAGAAAGACCACCAGCACGGTGTCGCCCTGCTCGTCGACACGCCATGAATAGCCGCGGATATTGTTGCGGCGTACCGAAGGCGTGCTTTCGGCCACGCTGCGCCATGCCGCCACATCGTCGGCACGCGCTGTCGAAGCGGCAAAAATGAATAATATGCAAATGAGGAGGAATCTATACATATAAACGTTCAAGGCGGATAATATTATAAACGTTTCGGTGCAGCAATTTATTGCAAAAAAGAGCATCGCCGTCGATGGTCGATGCTCTCTCTGTGACTCATACAGGATTCAAACCTGTAACCTTCTGATCCGTAGTCAGATGCTCT
>CAJUAR010000126.1 GCA_910584495.1 uncultured Muribaculaceae bacterium | reverse complement strand
ATCGGTGCTCTGGGCCGTATCCTCGGTCCCCGCGGCCTGATGCCTAACCCCAAGAGCGGTACTGTGACTGTTGATGTTGCCAAGGCTGTGGAAGAGGTGAAGAAAGGTAAAATCGACTTCAAGGTCGACAAGAACGGTATCGTTCACTCGTCGATTGGCAAAGTATCCTTCTCGCCCGAAGCTATGGATGAGAACGCACGTGAATTTATTGCCACTCTCATCAAGCTGAAACCCGCAACTGCCAAAGGCACTTATATCAAGAGCATTTATCTTTCCAGCACAATGAGTCCGGGTGTCAAAGTCGACCCCAAATCGATTGAGGCTTAACCCCTAAAAACCAGACAACATGAAAAAGGAAGATAAAGCAGTCATCATTAAAAATATCGCCGAAACCATCAGCAAATACAACGGTTTCTATCTGGTAGAGACCGCCGGCCTCAATGCTGAGAAAACAGCCGAATTCCGTCGTGCTTGCTTCAATGCCGATGTCAAGCTGCTGGTTGTCAAAAATTCTCTTCTGCACAAAGCTCTCGAAAGCATGGACGCAGACTACAGCGAGCTCTACAGCGCACTCCACGGTGCCACATCGCTCATCTGCACCAATGTGGGCAATGCTCCCGCTAAGCTTCTCAAGGACTTTGTAAAGAAAGGCGACACCCTCCCCGCGCTCAAAGGCGCATACGTTGAAGAAACTGTCTACCTCGGTGCTGACCAGCTCGACACCCTTGCCTCTATCAAGAGCAAGAACGAACTTATCGCCGACGTTGTGGCTCTGCTGCAATCGCCTGCCAAGAACGTTGTTTCTGCTCTTCAGAGCGGTGCCACCAAGCTCCACGGTATTCTCGAAACACTCTCCAACAAAGAAAACTAACCCCAACCGATTACAAACAAATTAAAACCATACAAAAATGGCAGATCTTAAAGCTTTTGCTGAACAACTCGTAAACCTCACTGTCAAGGAAGTAAACGAACTCGCCCAGATTCTCAAGGACGAATACGGCATTGAACCCGCAGCAGCTGCTGTAGCTGTTGCTGCCGGTCCTGTTGCAGGTGCTCCTGCTGCCGAAGAAAAAACCAGCTTCGATGTAGTGCTCAAATCTGCTGGCACTGAAAAACTCAAAGTTATCAAAGCAGTCCGCGAAGCCACAGGCCTCGGTCTGAAAGAAGCTAAAGAGCTCGTTGACGGCGCTCCCAGCACCGTGAAAGAAGGCCTTGCCAAGGCTGATGCCGAAGCTCTCAAAGCTGCGCTCGTAGAATTTGGCGCTGAGGTAGAACTCAAATAATATTGTCTGATTCTCAGACACTTAGGTTAAGAATCCCCATGTAGGGTGATTCTTAACCTTTTGTGCACTAAGCCATATTTTAGTTCTTGTAATCTAATTTTCCGGCGATTTCGGCCCGGGGGCATGAGCAGGCCGCAGGATGTGCCGCTGCTTTATTAACATTGCCGCACATAGCTTTCAACCGATTGGCGCAACCGTGGCGCCGGCCTACGATTGATTCCCCATTGTTCGAGCCGTATAAGTCCATACCCTCATTTCTCCGTCCTCTCCCTCTTTTTTTCTAACGGTATTAATTCACAGTAAATGTCCACACCGAAAGCCAAACCGCGCGTAAATTTCGCATCGGTAAAGAATCCGCTTCCTTATCCCGACTTTCTGGAGGTGCAGCTCAAGTCGTTCCGCGATTTCTTCCAGCTCGACACACCGCCCGAAAAACGTTCTAAAGAAGGGCTTTACAAGGTGTTCTCGGAAAATTTCCCTATTTCCGACACCCGTAATAATTTCCAGCTCGAATTCCTCGACTACTATATCGATCCGCCACGCTACAGCATTGAAGAGTGTCTCGAACGCGGCTATTCCTACTGCGTTCCGCTGAAGGCCAAGCTCAAACTCTCGTGCACCGACCCCGAACACGAAGATTTCGCCACCGAAATACAGGATGTGTATCTGGGCCAGATTCCATATATGACAGAAAAGGGTACTTTTGTCATCAACGGTGCCGAGCGCGTAGTTGTTTCGCAGCTTCACCGTTCGCCGGGCGTTTTCTTCGGCCAGAGCACTCACGCTAATGGTCAGAAACTCTACAGCGCACGTATCATCCCCTTCCGAGGCTCGTGGATTGAATTCGCAACGGACATTAACAATGTGATGTATGCCTACATCGACCGCAAGAAGAAACTGCCCGTTACTACTCTTCTGCGTGCCATAGGCCTCGAAACCGATAAGGACATCATCGAAATTTTCGGTCTTGCCGAAGAGGTGAAGGTGAACAAAACCAACCTCAAAAAGAGCATAGGCCGACGTCTCGCTGCCCGTGTGCTCAAAACTTGGGTTGAAGACTTTGTCGATTCCGATACCGGCGAGGTGACAACGATGGAGCGCAACGAATGTATCATCGACCGCGAAGCCGAAATCACCGAAGAAAACATCGACGACATCCTCAACTCCGGTGTGTCGTATGTTCTTCTCCACAAGGAAGAGGCCAATGCCGTTGACTACTCCATCATTTTCAACACTCTTCAGAAGGACCCCACCAACTCTGAAAAAGAGGCAATCCAGTATATCTATAAACAGCTGCGCAATGCCGAGCCGCCAGACGATGCCAGCGCACGCGAAGTGATTCAAAACCTCTTCTTCAGCGAAAAACGTTATGACCTCGGCGATGTGGGCCGCTACCGCATCAACCGCAAGCTCAATCTCGACATTCTTGACGAGGTGCGCGTGCTCACCAAAGAGGACATCATTGCCATTATTCAGTACCTCATACAGCTCATCAACAGCCACGCCGATGTGGACGACATCGACCACTTGTCGAATCGCCGCGTGCGCACTGTTGGCGAACAGCTCTACAACCAGTTCGGCGTGGGTCTCAACCGCATGTCGCGCACTATCCGCGAACGCATGAACGTCCGCGACAACGAGGTGTTCACACCCACCGATCTTATCAATGCCAAGACAATCTCGTCGGTGATCAACACCTTCTTCGGCACCAACGCCCTGTCGCAGTTCATGGACCAGACCAACCCGCT
>CAJUAR010000125.1 GCA_910584495.1 uncultured Muribaculaceae bacterium | reverse complement strand
CCTTCGCCACGGTCGAGCTCAAGAATCCATCCTGCCACATGGTCGAGGAAGTAACGGTCGTGGGTAATGGCAATCACCGTGCCGGGATATTGGTTGAGGTGCTGCTCGAGCCAGTCGATGCTCTCGGCATCGAGGTGGTTGGTAGGTTCGTCGAGCAGCAACACGTCGGGCTGCTGCAGCAACAGGCGGCACAGAGCCACGCGGCGGCGTTCGCCGCCGGAGAGAGTGCTCACCTTCTGGTCGTCGGGCGGGCACTGCAGGGCATCCATTGCTCGCTCCAGCTTGCTGTCGATGTTCCAGGCATCGGCGGCATCGAGAGCATCCTGCAGCTCGGCCTGGCGGTTGATGAGCGCATCCATTTTGTCTGGGTCTTCTAGCACGTCGGGGTCGGCGAAGCTTTCGTTCACTTTGTCGTACTCGGCAAGGAGGTCCATCACCGGTTTCACACCTTCTCGAACCACTTCGATTACTGTTTTGTCGGGGTCGAGCTTAGGGTCTTGTTCCAGATAGCCTACCGTGTAGCCTGGCGCCCATACCACTTCGCCCTGGAAGTTCTTGTCGATACCGGCAATTATTTTCATCAGCGAGGACTTGCCCGAGCCGTTAAGGCCTATGATGCCGATTTTTGCACCATAGAAGAAAGAGAGGTATATGTCTTTGAGCACTTGTTTCTGAGGTGGGTAGATTTTGCTCACTCCCACCATAGAAAAAATCACTTTTTTGTCGTCAGCCATAATAATATTTCAATGCGTAATGCGCAATGCGCAATGAATAATGTCAATTTTCAGGTCAACGGCGGTGTGCCGAGGGTGCATAACGCACGGGATAGTCGGTGCTTATTTTGCCGGTGGCAATTCTTGTGAGCTTGCCCTTGATGAGCTGCTTGCGTATGCCCGACAGATGGTCGATGAACAATGTTCCTTCGAGATGGTCGCACTCGTGCTGTACGATGCGGGCCAGGTAACCGCTGATTTCCTCGGTGTGCGGCTGGAAGTTCTCGTCGAGCCACGACAGACGGATGTGTTCCACCCGTGGCACGCTTTCGCTTATGCCCGGAAGGCTCAGGCAGCCTTCGGAACGCGAAATATTGTCGCCGTCGAGAATTTCAACTTTAGGGTTTATAAGCACTAATTTGCGGCCCTTGCATTCTGGGAATTGTTCTGCCGCCGGGTCGGCGTCTATCACCACCAGGCGTATGTTTTTGCCTATCTGAGGTGCGGCAAGGCCGACACCTTCCGAGAGGTACATCGAATCGAACATTTCTGCCACAAGCGTCGGCAGATTCTCAACTGTTTCGGGTGTGAGGTCTTCAGATATTTTGCGAAGAACGGGATGACCGTAGAGGTAAACCGGTAATTTCATATTTTATATTTTGATTCCTGGTAGGCGCGGCTGCCAAGATAGTCGTTTAGAATGATGGTGGCCGAAATTTCGTCGACCAGGGCCTTGTCGCGACGTGCCATTTTTGGCAGGCCGCCGTCGAGCATGGCTTTGTGGGCAAGAACGGAGGTGAAACGCTCGTCGAACATCACCACGGGCATCTGCGGCAGGGCTTTGCGCAGACGGTCGAGGGCCGGGCGCAGGTAGCGTTGGCTTTCCGAAGGCTCGTCGCGCAGTGTGCGCGGTTCGCCAACCACAATGAGGTCCACTCCCTCGCGTGCCGAATAGTCGCGCACAAAGTCGATGAGCTTTGCCGTGGGCACTGTTGCCAGCCCCGAGGCTACAATGCGCAGCGAATCGGTCGCTGCCACACCGCAGCGACGCCGTCCGAAGTCTATTCCAAGGATACGTCCCATATTTTCCGCAAAGTTAGCAAAAAAATTCTACATCCGCAACCGGTGCTTCGGTTCGTTATCTGCCGGAAGGGTCTATTTTGATATGTTATATTCAATGAATACCGAGTAGTTGTTGCCGGCCGAAAATTTTGGTTTGTAGGCAAGGCGTAGTTTGCCTTTCGAAGCTGCTTTGACGGGCAAAGTCCAAGTGCTTGTCGAGTTGTCCTTCGTCCATTCGCGGAGCCATTCTTCGCCGTTTACAATCACCCAGTCGCCGTCCTTGTCGGCAGGCGAGAATGTGAAGGTGTATTTCTTGCCGGGTTTGAGGCGGCCGTTCATAGGCACGGAGTTGAGTTTGAAATCGCCCTCTGATGAGATGTTAGGCAGCATGAGTACTTCGTCGCGTTTCACTTCTGCAAGCAAAGCGGCAAAGTTCACGCCTTTGGCTCGCAATATGTCGGGGTTGTAGTTTGGCAGACTTTTGAGGAGCGGTGACTTCTCGGGGAAATGCTCCTCGAGAATGGCGATGTTTGCCGATGTTGGCTGTGCCACATCATACTGCACCAGGGTGTCCCATGGGCCTTCGGTCCCTTTCTTGCGGTATCCGAGAGCCAAAGTCCCGCCCAGCGAGGGCATGAAGGTTAGGCTCTGTGTGTCGTCGGCAAATGTCCAATTGAGGCTGTAGTCCTTTTCGTTGATAACGGCAAAGTCGTAGTCGTGGTGCCGCTTCACGACAAAATCGTAGTACTCTCCCACCTGGAGGGTGAGCTGCCGCGGCATGGTCTTTACTCTGAAACCCTTTGCGGAAGAGTAGGGCGGTATTGACGGTTCTTCTCCGGCAAGCGACTTTCTCAGCAGCTCGCCGGGGTCGTAGCCCAGGTAGCTCAGGTCGGGATTGAGAGGCTTCAGTTTTCTGAATGTGTCGTAATCGAGCACCTTGTCGAGGTGCTGGTAGGCTTCTTCGTCGGGCAGGTGGGTGAAAATCATCCAGCGGGGGTCGACATCGAACCAGCTGTCGTCGTTCGCTTTGCGTATGAAGCGATGTTTTTCCACGGTGCCGGCTCCCCATGTGGGGTCGATAAAAATCTTACGGCCATCATCAACAGTCACCAACAGCCAGGAGTGTCCCATTTCGCTAATTCTGCCGAAACGATCTTTCGATTTGCCGGGTATTATCTCTACCTTTATGCCCGCCGGTTCGGCCAGGCGGTAGAACAATTCGCAATATGCCTGGCACACTCCGCGTTTCTTGGCAAAAGCCTGGTCGGCATCGTAGATAACCTTAAATTCGCAGCTTAATTACTTGTTATAAATGCAAGTCCTTGACAAAC
>CAJUAR010000124.1 GCA_910584495.1 uncultured Muribaculaceae bacterium | reverse complement strand
ATTCTTAACCTGAGCCAAAGGATCATAACCCTTTTAATCCCTTTAACCTAAGTTTTGCAAGCCTTAAAGCTTGCGAAACTTTAATTAATTATTATACGGCCTCTCAAATCGGTATAGCCCAAGGCGCACCCGACAGAGGGTTTTCGAGTGGTTCTTTCCCATATCGACAGCAAGGGTTATGCCGCGCAGTTTGCCGCCGACAGCCGTCGGCTGTTCAAAATCGGAGCCTCGTTCTGCTCTAAATCCTGCACGCTTGCTGAATATCTCAAAGAGGAATAACATGAAATTCCTCTTTGAGAAAAGCGGGCATTTCGGCAAAAATCATTACCTTTGCCTCGGAATATTATCCGAACAAACAACATGGACACAAAAGAACAGCTAATCGACCGCCTCATCGACCTCTCCTTTGCCGAAGATATCGGCGATGGCGACCATACAACCCTCAGTACCATAGGCCCCGATGCCATGGGCCGTCAACACCTGCTGGTCAAGGAAGAAGGCATACTTGCCGGTGTCGACATTGCGCGCCGCGTCTTCGCCAAGTTCGACCCTTCGCTCAAAATGACCATATATATTAACGATGGAGCACACGTCAAGCCCGGCGACATTGCGTTTGTCGTCGAGGGTCCCGTGCGTTCGTTGTTGCAGACTGAGCGTCTGATGCTCAACATCATGCAGCGTATGAGCGGCGTGGCAACTATGACACATACCTACCAGAGCCGCCTCGAAGGCCTCTCCTGCCATGTGCTCGACACCCGCAAGACTACGCCCGGCATGCGCATCCTCGAAAAAGAAGCTGTGCGTATCGGCGGCGGCATGAACCACCGCATAGGCCTTTTCGACATGATTCTCATCAAAGACAATCATGTGGACTTTGCCGGCGGCATCGACAAGGCAGTGGCCCGCGCCAAGTCCTACTGCAAGGAAAAAGGCAAGGATTTGCGCATTGAAGTCGAAGTGCGTAACACCGACGAAATCCGCCAGGCGCTTGCTGCCGATGTCGACCGCATTATGCTCGACAACTTCACTCCCGAAGCTACAGCCGAGGCTGTGAAGCTGATTCGTTCTGTCAACCCCAATGTTGAAATAGAATCGAGCGGCGGCATTACTCTCGACACTCTGCGAGCATACGGCGAAGCCGGTGTTGACTTTGTCTCCGTTGGTGCCTTGACACACTCTGTCAAGGGTCTGGACCTGAGCTTTAAAGCCTGCTGACAAGCACGCACCGCATCACTTTCTAATTGTGGCGGTGCACAGGGTGCGCTGCCACAATATCTACCCCCCGCTGCAGGATTGCAGCACGACGATTTCTAAGGATTTGCGTTAGCCGCTGCCGACAATGCGGCACATTTCATAGTTCTATATATTATTCCAGACAATTATGCTTGAAAAATTCCTGAAGAAGACACGCTTCGATTCGTATGGCGATTTTATGGAAAATTGGGAGCTGTTTGTCCCCGAAAATTTCAATTTTGCGTATGATGTTGTCGATGCCTGGGCTGCCGAGGCTCCCGACAAAACAGCGCTTACCTGGGCCAACCCCAAGGGCGAGGAGCGTACGTTCACCTATGGCGAGCTCAAAATACTCACCGACAGCACGGCCTCGTTTTTCGCTTCGCTTGGAATAGGTCGTGGCGACCGTGTGATGCTTATGCTCAAACGCCGCTGGCATTTCTGGCTGTCGATGATTGCCCTGCACAAATTGGGGGCTGTTGCCATTCCGGCAACACACCTTCTCACAGCTCACGACATTGTCTACCGCTGCCAGAAAGCGCATATCAAAGTCATTGTCGCTGCAGGCGACAAGGTGATTATCGACCACATCGACGAGGCAATGCCGGGGTGTCCCTCCGTGAAAGCTCGCATATCGACAGGGCCGACTATGCCAAAGGGTTGGCTCGACTTCGACAAAGGCGTAGCCGAGGCCGCTCCGTTCGCACGCCCCGCCTTTGTAAATAGTAATTCCGACATAATGCTGCTCTATTTCACCTCGGGCACCACTGGACAGCCAAAGATGGTGGCCCATGACTTCACCTATCCTCTTGGGCATATCATCACTGCCGCATGCTGGCACAATCTTGACGAACACAGCCGCCATCTCACCCTTGCCGATACGGGATGGGGCAAGGCCGTGTGGGGCAAACTCTATGGGCAGTGGATCTGCGGGGCCGATGTCTTTGTCTACGACTACGATAAATTCGAGCCTGCCGACATTCTGCGTGTGCTAAGCAACTACCATATTACATCGTTCTGCGCACCGCCCACCGTGTTCCGCTTCCTAATCCGCGAGGACGTGGGGGCTTACGACCTCAGCTCGCTGCGCTGGTGCACTATTGCCGGCGAGGCGCTCAACCCTTCGGTGTACAACGACTGGCTGCGCCTCACCGGGCTGCCTCTGCGCGAAGGTTTCGGACAGACCGAAACCACACTCACCGTTGCAACCTATCCCTGGGTGGAGCCGCGCCCCGGATCGATGGGCAAGAAAGGTCCGCAGTACGATATTGACCTTGTCGATGCCGATGGCAACACCGTGCCCGACGGCGACGAAGGCGAGATTGTGATTCATGTAGACCGCCGTCCCGTGGGTCTGTTCCGCGAGTATCTCGACGACAAAGAGCTCACCGATGCCGCTGTCTGCAATGGTGTCTACCACACAGGCGATGTGGCTGTGCGCGATAAAGACGGTTACTTCTGGTTTGTGGGCCGCACCGACGACGTTATAAAATCGTCGGGCTACCGCATTGGTCCCTTCGAGGTGGAGAGCGCGCTGATGACGCATCCCGCCGTGGTGGAATGTGCAATCACCGGTGTGCCCGACGAAATTCGCGGACAAGTAATCAAGGCCACCATCGTACTTGCTCCCGAGTGGCGCAACCGCGACAGGGAGGCTCTGGTCCAAGAAATTCAGGACTATGTGAAGCATGCCACCGCTCCCTATAAATATCCGCGTATTGTGGAGTTTGTAGATGAGTTGCCCAAAACCATCAGCGGCAAAATTCGTAGAGTGGCCCTGCGCCAGCCCTTTGCAAGCCGCAACAACCCGGAAAAATTGTAATTGTCAATAGTATTATTCAAGTTTCGCAAGCTTCACTTGAAGGTTATGTTGCTAAAGCAACGGGTT
>CAJUAR010000123.1 GCA_910584495.1 uncultured Muribaculaceae bacterium | reverse complement strand
CAGTTCTCGTTGACAACAATCATCTCGGTGCCCATCAGGCCGCCGGCGGTGTCCTTGTCATATTGCAGAAGATCGATAATGTCGCCGGCTTGCTCCATATCGTCGATGTGAGAGAGCACTTCGTCGCGTTCTTCCTCGTCGAGCTGCTGGATAAGGTCGACAGCATCGTCGGTGTCGAGGTGGTCGATCTGCCGTGCAATCTCCTCGGCGGGCATGTCGCTGATAATTTCCAGACGCTCGTCCTCGTCGAGTTCCATCAGCACATCGGCAGCCGTGTCCTCGTCGAGCAGCCCGTAGAGAAATTCTTTTTCGTCCTCGTCCAGATTTTGGAACAATTCGGCAATATCTGCCGGATGGAGGTCGGCAAGCTCGGCGCGTGCTTTGTCGGCATCCTTGTCGGCAATCACAGCATGGAGCTGCTCGAGATATTCTTCGCTGTAGTCCTTCATTCCTCTTGTGCCATTGTGCCGCGCAGGACCGCTACGCGGCGGGTAAGTTCTATAAACTGTTCTACACTCAACTGCTCCGGGCGCATGGCTCCGAGCTCATCCTCGGCCATAGTGGCTCCGGGCGGCAAAAGCGCACGGATGGAATTGCGTATTGTTTTGCGCCTCTGCCCAAAGGTGGTTTTCACCACAGTTTTGAAAAGTCCTTCGTCAACACCGAGGTCTGTCACATTGTTACGAGTGAGGCGTATGACGCCGGATTTGACCTTTGGCGGCGGGTTGAACACATGCTCGGAAACGGTGAACAGATATTCGGCATCGTACCAAGCCTGCAGGAGCACGCTCAGAATGCCTCGAGCCTTGGTGCCCGCCGGAGCCGTAAGACGCTCGGCCACTTCGCGCTGCAGCATGCCGCTGCAGCACACCACACGGTTGCGATGGTCCAGAATCTTGAAAAAAATCTGCGACGATATATTATAAGGATAGTTTCCAATGACACAAACCGGACCGTCGCCGGGAAGAAGAGCGTCGAAATTCTCGGCGAGAAAGTCGGCCTCAACAATTCGCGGCTGCGGCTGCTGCAAATGTTCTTCGAGCCACAGAACACTTTCAGAGTCTATTTCCACAAGCGTGAGCAAGGAAGCCGGATGGCTCTGGAGCAGAAACTGAGTGAGCACGCCTGTGCCCGGCCCTATTTCGAGCACCGGCAAAGATGCATATTCATCGAGCGTGGCGGCTATGCGCTTCGCCACACCCATATCTGTCAGGAAATGCTGCCCGAGGGCTTTTTTGGGTCGTACTCTCTGCATGGTGTCGTTGTTTTATCCGACAAAATTACAAATTCTCCACAAAATACACAAGTTAACATTCACTCGCCCGGCAAACGTCTTAATTTCTTAACCTCATCAGAATAAGAAATGATAAAAAACGTAAAAACAGGGATGCGGCAAATTATATAGAGGAGAGCCGACATTGTTTATTAGAATTAAAATTCTTAATTTTGCAACAGAAAACAACAGTCAATATCATATTTAAATTTTAAACCTAATAACGAAATGAAACACGCCATCCTTGCCACACTTGCCCTTGGACTGCTTGCATCGTGCTCGCCATCGCAAAAGCAGGTAGCATCGCCCGATGGAAAAATCGACGTTTGCTTCAGCCTGTCGGCCGACGGGACACCGCAGTACTCGGTCAATTACCGTGGCGAAGCAATCATTCCAGTGTCGAATCTCGGCTTCCTCGTCAAAGATGCCGACGGTTTTGCATCGGGCTTCAAAATTGCCAACGTTGAAATGACGAGCCATGACGAATGGTGGACCCCGGTATGGGGCGAAAACGATTCCATCCGTGAAAACTACAACGGCATGGTTGTAGCCCTGGAGAATGACAAAGCCGGAACAAAGATGAACATCGAATTCCGCGCCTTCGACGACGGCATCGGTTTCCGCTATGTTTTCCCCGAACAAGCCACCAAACAGCTCACCATCACCGACGAGCTCACACAGTTTGCAATGCCCGGCGACATCGAGGCTTGGTGGATTCCCGGCGACTACGATACCCAGGAATATGAATATAACCACACCAAACTGAGCGGCATCCGCGCCAAAAGCGAAGAAAAGAAGCTCGGCAATGTTTCGCAGACAAGCTTCAGCCCCACCGGCGTTCAGACTTCGCTCATGCTCAAAGCGAACGACTCGACCTATCTTAACCTCCACGAGGCCGCATTGGTCAACTTCCCGGCAATGCACCTCGACCTCAACGACAGCACAATGGTGTTCCAGTCTTGGCTCACACCTAACGCACAGGGCGACAAGGCCGTTGTCGACCTACCCTACTCCACCCCGTGGCGTGTGATTATGATCGGAGACGAAGCCACCGACATCCTGGCATCCAACATTGTGCTCAACCTCAACGAACCCACATCCTACGAGGACACCTCGTGGATTACCCCCGTCAAATATATGGGCGTGTGGTGGGAGATGATTACCGGCATGAGCCAGTGGAGCTACACCGACGCTCACGATTTCGACCTCGCCACTTTCGACTACAGCAAGGCTCGTCCTCACGGCAAACACGGTGCTAACAACGCCAACGTGCGCCGCTACATCGACTTTGCTGCCGAAAACGGTTTCGACCAGCTCCTCATCGAGGGTTGGAACATCGGCTGGGAAGACTGGTTCGGCCGCGAGAAAGACTTTGTCTTTGACTTCGTGACCCCCTACCCCGACTTCGACATCAAAGCCCTCAACGACTATGCCCACTCCAAAGGCATCAAACTGATGATGCACCACGAAACTTCAGCCTCTATTCCCAACTATGAAAAATGGATGGATACTGCCTATACGGTGATGAACAAATATGGCTACAATGCCGTGAAGAGCGGATATGTTGGCAACATTCTCCCCAAAGGTGAGAACCACTACAACCAGAACTCGGTGAACCACTACCTGAACGCCATCAAGAAAGCTGCCGACTACAAAATCATGGTCAACGCCCACGAAGCAGTGCGCCCGACAGGTCTGTGCCGCACCTATCCCAACCTCATAGGCAACGAGAGCGCTATGGGCACTGAGTACCGCCAGATGTCGCCCGGCCATGTGACCATCCTGCCCTTCACACGCCTCAAAGGCGGCCCGATGGACTTTACTCCCGGCATCTTCCGCACCGACATAAGCACCTTCGTTCCCGGCTCAAAGGCTCACAAGAAGGCCACAACTGCCAACCAGCTGGCACTCTACGTAACCATGTACTCGCCCCTGCAGATGGCAGCCGACCTGCCCGAGCACTATGCCGAGAAGATGGATGCATTCCAGTTTATAAAG
>CAJUAR010000122.1 GCA_910584495.1 uncultured Muribaculaceae bacterium | reverse complement strand
CACTCCAAGCCATGCGACCTGGTGATTAACAGATATTGTCGAACCGGCTCTTATTCATGGATAATGGAAAGATAGTCGTCGTAAGAAATGAAGCGACCGCCCATTGCTTTGAGATGTGGGGTTTCGAATTGGCAGTCGATCAACTTGCCTCCATTGCGGGAGAATACTTTGGCCAAATAGATGAGTGCGAGTTTGCTTGCACTCGGCACGAGAGAAAACATGCTTTCGCCAAAGAATGATTTTCCGATACAAACGCCATATAAGCCACCTACGAGCTCTTCCCCATCCCACACTTCGACACTTGCTGCAAACCCTTGTCTGTGAAGTTCGGTATAAGCATTGACCATCGCCTGGCCCAACCATGCCCCTCTTTGTTTTTCTCTTAGTTTGCCGCAGTTGGTGATGACACCCTCGAAATCTTCGTTTATGCTCAGTCGATAGCGCTGCTTATTGATCAACGTGCGCATAGAATGGGAAATATGAATCTCTTCGGGGAAAATGACGAAGCGCCGCATGGGGCAATACCAGTGGGGCTTCTCATAGTCGCGGAAAGAATACCAAGGGAAAATGCCGTAGCTGTAAGCCAGAAGGAGACGGTCCACGCTCAAATCGCCACCAACGGCAAAAAGTCCGTTCGGTTCACCGAGGTGAGGATCGGGGAAAGAGATTCCGTCATCAAGTGCGAAAATCATAACATGATAATCTGATTGTTTTTATAATCGATATTTGCATTTCCTCCCTTTTTGAGCTTGCCGTATAGTATGCCTCGCATCAGGAGCGGCTTGAGTTTTGAAGAAATTACACGGTCAAGTTCACGAGCTCCATATTCAGGCGTAAAACCTTGAGAGAGTAAGTATTCCTTGGCGTCACCGGACAGGGATAGCGTCACATTCCTGGCTTCAAGCCGGCGACGAAGCTTGTCGAGTTTCTTGTCAAGAATGAGGGATGCCATATCTCGGTTCATGTCGTTGAAAATGACAGTTCCCGAAAGACGGTTGATAAATTCGGGTTTAAAAGTTTTCTTCACCTGCCGCATCATAGCCTCGCCTGAAGTAGTAGCATTGCCAAAACCCACTTTAGCCAAAGAAGCATATTGAGCCCCGGCATTTGAGGTCATGATGAGAATCACATTTCTGAAATCTGCATGATTTCCTTTGTTATCAGTGAGACGAGCATAGTCCATCACCTGCAGCAAGATATTATAGATGTCGGGATGAGCCTTTTCGATTTCATCGAGAAGAAGAACGCAGTTTGGAGTCTTGCATATGGCATCTGTGAGCAAGCCGCCGTCTTCATAACCTACATAACCGGCTGGCGAACCGATTAGTTTCGCCACAGCGTGTTTCTCGGCAAATTCACTCATGTCGAATCGCACAAGCCCGATAGCGAGCTCCCTGGCAAGGACGCGGGCCACTTCGGTTTTTCCTACACCGGTCGGGCCGACAAAAAGGAGCGATGCCATAGGCTTATCCTCTTCAATAAGCCCTGCTTTAGCCATCTGCACGGCTTCCGAAACTTGCCTAACAGCCTCGTCCTGTCCGAAAATCTGCGAGCCAATACGCAACTGGAGAGATTCGAGGTTTTGGGTATCGTTATCGTCTATTGCCAGAGACTCCACTTTGCAGATTTTCGATAATACCTGAGCAATCAGGTCGACATCCACCGTCTGGCGTTTCTGGTCCAGGGGATGAATCTTTCGGAATGCACCTGCTTCATCGATAAGGTCGATAGCTTTATCGGGCAGGAATCGGTCGGCGATATGGCGAGCACTTGCCTTTACCGCAAATGTAATCGCCTTATCGGTATAGAACACACCATGAAACTTTTCATAGCCCTTTTTAAGTTGCCGGATGATATCTATCGTTTGATCGATGCTCGGTTCGACTATCTCTATTTGTCGGAATCGTCGGACAAGACCTTTACTTTTAGCAAAATAACGCTTGTATTCATCATATGTGGTGGAGCCGATAAATCGTATTTTTCCAGCCTCAAGATAAGGTTTGAGCATATTTGAAGCATCCATGGCACTTTCGCCGGTGGCACCGGCACCTACAAGACCGTGGATTTCATCAATATATACAATTGCATTTTCCTGCCGTGCGACGCCATCCATAATCATCTTGATACGCTTTTCGAAATCGCCGCGAAATTGAGTGCCGGCAAGAAGCGTGCCCACGTCGAGCTGATATATTTTTGCTCCTATCAAAGAACGTGGAACCTTTTGATCATTAATCTTTTTTGCCAGACCATAGACAATAGCTGTTTTGCCTACGCCAGGTTCGCCGATGTGCAGGACATTGTTTTTATCCTTGCGACAAAGCACCCGGATGGTGCTTTCCAGCTCGGTCTCCCTGCCAATCAGAGGGTTGTGATTGTCGAGATTGTCGTTGACACATACCACGAGCGATTTCCAAAGCTCCTCGTCGTTTTGCTGACATTCATCATCAGACCTATCGTCATTTCCAAGACAATCTGAAGGTTTATCATGCTTCTGATACCGGCTCACGAGCTCGCTCATAAAAGAAGCCTCATCGCACGAGATAGACGACAGCAACAAGAATGATGCATGAGAATCGGAGAGGGAGAGCAAGCCCTTGACAGCATGAGGAACTTCCATGGTATTCTTTCCTGAAGCAAGCACAGCGTTGGCAGATGCTTGTAACATCTGTCGCAACTGGAACGAATACGTGTTTGTGGGATTGTCGTCTTCAGGAAGCTTGTCCAGCGATTCGATATAATCGCATAGAGAATTGTGTAAATCACGGATTGAAGCCCCGCATATCTGTAGAGAAAGCCTGAAAGGGGCTTGCTCCAGCAGAGCGAGGGCAAAGTGCTCAGGGGTGGCATATTCGTTACGTGTGTCAGCAGCTATCTGAAACATTTCTGAAATAGCCCTGTTGACCTCCCGGGAATAATATATGGCGGGTTCCATTATCGATATTTAAAATAATAAACTATTCGCCAACTACAGACAGACGCAGAGGATAGCCTTCTGCACGAGCCATCTCAGAGGCTGTAGCGGCTTTGGTCATTGCAATGTCGTAGGGATAGGTTCCAACTGCCGCTTTGTCACCATGATGCACTCGTAACATAAGAGCCACAGCCTCATCCATACTTTTGTGGAAAACCGATGTGAGAATGAGCACCACAAAATCCATTGTGGTAAAATCGTCGTTGTGGATAAACACAGTATATTTTCGTGGCACCTTTATCGATGTCCGTTGACGTTCTTTTATGTTTAATTGTTCCTTGGCCATAGTTTTCTTTTGCCTTGTTATTCAAGTTTCACAGTCTCTTTCAATTTCCCATCTTCCCTGTCTGCAAAGATACATATAAATCCTTAAATTCGCAGCTTAATTACTTGTTATAAATGCAAGTCCTTGACAAACAT
>CAJUAR010000121.1 GCA_910584495.1 uncultured Muribaculaceae bacterium | reverse complement strand
ACACGAAAGTAGGAGATAAACACCCTATGATTAGTGTTTACCTCCTACTCGATTTTAACGCTGAGGCGCTCTATCTTGTTTAGGTGCTTTCTCTTGTTGTGAAGGTTTTTCTTGCTGCGGTGGCTGCATCAGGCAGCGACGTATGCTCTCGCGCATGGCGGCGGCTTCAGGCGTGCTGCGCCTTGCCATGTCGATGACACCGGCTATGTATTGGTCCTTGTTGTTGAAGCCGCAAAGTGGCGCCACATTGCTGTTGGCAAGCATCGATTTTTGGTTGAAGACACGCAGAATGGCGGCATAGTCGTCGTTGGCAACATACTTGTGAAATTCCTGACAGAATTTATCGTAGATGCTTCGAGGATTGATTTCGTCGAGCATGCCTTCGAGGTGTCTTTCGAGGGTGCCTATATCGTTGAAGCGAGCATCCACGCGGTATTCCACCGTCCGTTTCACCTTGTGCCGCGTGTGTTGCAGGGCTTGCTGGCGAAGTTCGGCTTTGAAAAGGTTGATAACCGTTTTCTTAACCTTGCCAAACACACGTTCGGGGTCGGCGCCTGCGGCTTTGGCCATGGTGCGGACAATGTCGGGAAGCAGCATGATGTTTTCAATCTCTGCAACATCGGGCACCATGATGTGCTTACGCTGCAGATATGCCACTTCGAAGGCATCGCGGCGGTCGCGGTCAACAATCCCGTAGCTGTCGAGTTTGTGAAGGCCGGCAAGGTCGTTGAAGGTGCGGGTGGCCTCGATTACTTTGTTGCAGCTGCCTAAAGAGCGCACGGTAAAGTCGGGGAAAATAAGCGGATAGAGTTTGGCATCGATAGAGCGTTCGCTGTCGCCCTCGATGAACAGAACGGGCTTGCGAGCACCGATTAGTGTGCGGTAGAGCTCCTGCGAAATGCCCTTGTCGGGCGGAAGTATGTCGTATTCCCATGTTTCGGAACTGCTGTCGTAGCTGCGCACCCACACCACAGGCGCCCCGTTGCGCGACGATGCAAATTCGGGGTCGTGCGTGGTGTAGATAAAAGTGCAGTCGTTGCGCCATGCCTCAAGGCGGTTCCATAGTGCCGAGGTCAGGGTGGGATGGAGAAATATTTCCGGGGCTTCGACAAAGATTAAGGCTCCTTTGGGGGCGTAGTGGACGGCCGAGGCATAGTAGAGCACAGCGCGTTCGCCGTCGCTCAGGCGCACAGCAGAGTAGGTGCTGGCATCTATGCCGCGCGAAAAGAGTATCTTGCCGCTGTCGATGAGAACACGGTTGCCGGGAAACACCTCTTGCCACAGTGTAACCACGCGGTCGAGCCCGGTGGGGCGCAGCGTGGCCTTGCGGCCGTCGGCGATGGCAAGTTTGTAGCCGATGAGGTTGATCATTTCGTCTTGCATCAGTTGGGCAAGGAGAATTTCAAGCTCTGTCATGTTGCCGCCTTGCGGGAGTGTGGGGGAGAGCCTACGTTGCAATGCAGGTGATAGAGTGCTTGTGTCGGCATGGCGGTCGAAAAGTGCGTGCAATGCGTTGAGCTGGTACGTTTTGTCGCCGCCAAGGGCTGCGAGGGCATTCGAAAAACGTGTTTTACCGGCACCGTTTGCTCCAACAATGAGCACCCTTTGTTTTCCGCCAAGTTCAAGGGTGTTGATTTTGCCGTTTTTGCCGCGTTGTGGTAGTTTCATGGTCGTAGGGGTGGGGGAGAGTTATTTTTTTGTTTTCTTCTTCTTTTTGGACTTTTTCTTGTTTTTATCGTTCTTTTTTTTGTCCTTTTTGGATTCTTTGAGAAGTTTTTCCATTTTTTTCTGCGAGGCCTCGATTTTCTTCTTCTCATTTTTGGACACATCACCATTGACTTGTGGCACACGTCCGGCCGAGTGGAAGTGACGGATATAATAGTCCTCGTCGAGGCTGCTGACAATCACGCCTTTAGAAGTCGAAGAGTGGATAAATTGACTTTTGCCGATGAAAATGCCAACATGGCTCACCCTGCTGCCTCCGGCACTGGAGGCAAAGAACACCAGGTCGGCAGGCTTGAGCGATGTTTTGTCGATGGGTAGGCACCATGCCTGCTGCGAGCGGCTGTCGCGCGGCAGCTTGATGCCCTTAGCCTCGAATACTTTCATCACCATGCCCGAGCAGTCGGTGCCTTTGCGGCTTTGGCCCCCGTAGCAGTAGGGTGTGCCGAGCCAGGTGCGGCTTTCTTCAATAATGTCGCGTGCCGATGCTCTGATATTTTCCTCCTCGTGGGAAATTTCTGCCGATGGAAATTTCACCTCTATATAATTGCGCGGAGGGCCTGGTGTATGCTTGGAGGCATGCTTGCGCGAGTGGCAGCCGGTGGTCAGGAGCAATGCCCCGACAAGAAGAATGATGTGTGTCAGCTCTCGTTTCATATACATTGCAAAGATAGTGCTTCTTTTGGAGAATAAAAAATGTGTGACGATATTTCGACATTAAAGAAAAATTTCGTAAATTTGCACCGTTAATAAACACACCGGAATAGAATAATCTAACATCAATAATAGCAAGCTATTAAGACACATCACTATGAAAATTGAAAAAATCATTGGCCGTGAGGTGCTCGATTCACGCGGCAACCCCACTGTAGAAGTAGACGTAATTCTCGAATCCGGCGCTTTTGGCCGTGCTTCCGTTCCCTCGGGCGCATCGACTGGCGTTAACGAAGCTCTTGAGCTTCGCGACGGCGACAAGAGCCGCTACATGGGCAAAGGCGTTCTAAAAGCCGTTGCCAACGTTAATGGCCCCATCGCTGCAGCCCTCGTAGGCATGAACGCTCTCGACCAGGTTGCTATCGACGAAACTATGCTCGCTCTCGACGGTACAGACACTAAGAGCAACCTTGGCGCTAACGCCATCCTCGGCGTGTCGCTCGCAGTTGCAAAAGCCGCTGCCGACTACCTCGGCCTGCCCCTCTACAAATACATCGGTGGCTGCAACACCTACGTGCTGCCCGTGCCCATGATGAACATCATCAACGGTGGCGCTCACTCCGATGCTCCCATCTGCTTCCAGGAATTCATGATTCGTCCTATCGGTGCTACTTCTTTCCACGAAGGCATCCGCATGGGTACTGAAGTGTTCCATAACCTCAAATCAGTCCTCAAGGCTCGCGGCCTCAGCACAGCTGTTGGTGACGAAGGTGGTTTCGCTCCCACTCTCGACGGCACTGAAGATGCCCTCAACGTTATTATCCAAGCTATCGAAAAAGCAGGCTACGTGCCCGGTAAGGATGTGACCATCGGTCTCGACTGCGCTTCGTCGGAATTCTTCAAAGACGGCGTTTACGACTACACCTGGAAACAGGGTGCCAACGCTCCCAAACTCAGCTCGAAAGAACAGGCCGAATTCCTCAAACGTCTTGTTGAAGAATTCCCCATCGATTCTATCGAAGACGGTATGGCCGAAGGCGACTGGGAAGGCTGGAAAATCCTCACCGACCTCATCGGCGACCGTTGCCAGCTCGT
>CAJUAR010000120.1 GCA_910584495.1 uncultured Muribaculaceae bacterium | reverse complement strand
ATTCCGTCAATATCTGTTCGCAATCTCATAGCCTGTCAGATTATAGAGTGGCTCGTCATTGTGTCACTAAATCCATTGCCACTAATCAGCAGCAGGATAGTTTTTCTCTCAATGTCTGATTCAGCAGCTGTTTCTGCCGCAAATATATAGCTTTTTTTTCATTTGGCAAAAATGATTTATCGGGTCAAGAAGCAAAACCATGAGTCAGTACTTTTGTTAAATGTACGCATCTGTATAGCCGGGCAAGCAGCCTGCCGGGCGAGGTGAGGACACCTCGCCTCCATAGCTTCGCGCTCCATTGATTCAACATGGATTATGAATGGTGCTTATCCGTAAGTTTTTGGGCATTATGACCAATATTGGTGCCATTTTGCCAATTGTTGATGGTAAAATATGCCGTAGGTCTATGTTTAATAACATAATGATTGAGCAGGTTTTCGAATTAACATAATTTAATTATTTTATGGTTTATATTGGTTCGATGGTATGAAAATATAATAAAGTAAATTAATGTGTCCGATAATGTGAGAATATTTTAGTGATAATGTGTGTTGAGTTCTGTTCGTGAAGGGTAGTGCTTAAAGGTTGTTTGGCGAGGAATTTTGCAGGACCAAAACTTATGTCTAATTTTGCATTGGAAATGATACGAGATAAGCATTGATAAATGCTTTTTCATATTAAGCAAATCTGGAATAGACATATAAAACTAACATTAAGTACTATGTGTAAGAAAGCACAGGCTGTCCGTGAGGATGGCCTTGTTTCTTTATTGTTGCATTGTGACCGAAACAAGCGTATGCAGATGCATGACGATTTACCGTGGCCCGGGCAATCTCCATCACAATATAAAAAGGAGCGAATCCATACAGATTCACCCCTTTTTGGAAATATTATGACTAAAATCTATTGGTCAATAGCTTTTAAAAGCTTTATGGCATCGACGTATGCTTCGATGCTTTCGGCCACTTGTCTGGCATTTGACATGGCATGAACCACTGTTGCCTGGCTTCCTGAGACGTCGCCGCCGGCAAACACACCTTTGCGCATTGTCATGCCGAAGGGAAACTGCCGAGTGACCACATAGCCGTTTTCGTCCACCGTTATGCCTTGTGTGGTGGAGCGGATTCGGCTTGCAGGACGGCTGCCAATTGCCAGAAGAATGCGGTTTGCCACATCGTTTATGGTTGTGCCGTCGGCTTCGATGGTTACAATGTGGCTGTCGTCGTTGACAGTGGAAATATTCGTGATTGATGCATTCCACAGAAAGTTGACACCTTCGGCCACGGCATCGTCGTATTCGGCACGTAGTGCGCTCATTTTCGTTATGTCGCGGTGGTAGACAATTGTCACTTTCTTCGCTCCCATTCTCAGGGCCGACCTGGCGGCATCTATCGCAGTGTTGCCACACCCCACAACATAGACAATGTCGCCTTGTTTGACGGGGACTTCGTCGCGGTTGATCAGGCCGGAATTATACAGGCCTACACGACGGAGGAAATAAATTGCCTGACTCACAGCGGGGCATCCGGAGAAAGCATCGAGCTTTTTGGGCTTTCCTGCACCCGACCCCATGAAAATGGCATCGAAGCCCTTGTCAAACAGCTGGTCGATTGTTATGTCCTGTCCGATTGTCACACCTGTGTTGATGCGCACACCCAGTTGCAGAATTTTGGTAATCTCATTGCTGACGACTGATTTTGGGAGGCGGTACTCGGGAATTCCGAACATGAGCACACCGCCCGGTTCAGGCTCCATTTCGAAGATTTCGACATCAAATCCTTTTCGCGAGAGCTCGCCTGCCACAGTGAGGCCTGCGGGACCGCTGCCGATAACGGCAACACGCCCACGGTCTTTCTGCAGGGTGGGAGTGCGTGTGAGGTGCATGTCGGAATCGAAGTCGGCCACAAACTGCTCGAGGCGGCCAATGTTGATGTGGCAACCTTTTTTGTTGAGCACGCAGCTGCCCTCGCACTGACGTTCGTGAGCGCACACACGGCCGCATACGGCAGGAAGGTTGCTTTTGGCGTTGATAATGTTCATGGCATTGCCAATGTTCCCCATTGATAGCTGGTGGATCCAGTCGGGAATATCATTGCCCACAGGGCATCCTTTTTTGCACTGAGGCACCTTGCAGTTGAGGCACCGCTTGGCTTCGGCAATAGCTTCGGCCATGGTGTAGGAAGTATTTTCTATCGACTGGCTCATTTCATTTCAACTCCAGGTATGAGATTTTGTCCATGTCGCCATAGTCGAGGTTTTCGCCTCCCATACCCCATATGAACATGTAGTTCGATGTGCCGGCGGCAGCATGGATGCTCCATTCGGGCGACATGACGGCTTGTTCGTTGTGCAGCCAGATAAGGCGGTTTTCCTGCGGCTCGCCCATGAGGTGGCAGATTGCGTTCTGTCCGGGCACGTTGAAGTAGAAATAACATTCCACGCGGCGGTCGTGGCTGTGAGGAGGCATAGTGTTCCACACCGAGCCCGGCATCAGCTCGGTGAGGCCCATCTGCAGCTGGCAAGGACCTTCCTCAAGAACGTTTGCAACAATGAGCTGGTTGATAACACGGTCGTTGCTTTCTTCGAGCGAGCCGGCCTTGATGCGGTTAGCCTTTATGGAGCCTTTGCGGCCATCGATGGTGATGAGCTGAGTTTTATATGCTTTGTGGGCCGGAGTTGAATTTAGATAGAATTTTGCCGGCTTTGTATTGTCAGAACTGCGGAAAGTTACATTTTTGACACCCCTTCCTACATAGAGAGCGTCTTTGAACGACAGTTCATAGTCTTTGCCGTCGACATTTACAATGCCGTTGCCGCCGATGTTGATAATGCCCATTTCGCGACGTTCGAGAAAATATTCGGCTTTGAGAGGGTCGATAGTTTCGAGCGCGACAGTTTGTCCCACCGGAACGACACCGCCGTAGATGATGCGGTCGTACATTGAATAAGTGAGGTTAATCACATTTTCTTCCATCACTTTGGGCATCATAAAATGGCTGCGGAGCTGTTCGGTGTCGTAGTTTTTGACATCGTCGGGGTGACAGGCGCGGAGAATTGTATAGTTTGTTTTTGCATTTGCTGCAAACACGCATGCCGCGAGGGCGGCAAACAAAAATATTTTTTTCATTTGAGAAGGGATAAACAATTGGAACATTTGGTTGAAATTTCTTCGGGAGTGGCGCCTTTGGGGAATAATTTGCTGCCCATTCCCACGCAGAAAGCCCCGGCACCGAACCAGGCCTTGAGATTTTCTTCGGAAGGTTCGACACCGCCTGTAACCATGAGCTTGCTCCACGGCATAGGGGCCAGAAGGCCTTTGACAAATTTGGGACCGAGGACATCGCCGGGAAATACCTTGCACACCTCGCAACCGCTTTCCTGGGCAAATCCAACTTCGGAGATGCTGCCGCAGCCTGGGATGTAAGGCACCTGTCGGCGGTTGCATACTTCCTCAAATTCGCAGCCAATCCGTTTGCTCGAACCGATTTAATTGTTACGCGTG
>CAJUAR010000119.1 GCA_910584495.1 uncultured Muribaculaceae bacterium | reverse complement strand
GGATTATGGACGGCAAGGCTCTCGCTTTTGCTTCCGAACGTTACGGCATGCGCAATCATGCATCATGGGGCTCGCAGATGGACGTGTTCTTTGTGTTTATGAACCAGGCCGACTACCAGCGTTTCAAACTGCCCAAGGAGGAGCGCGAACTCCTCGACAAAGCTGCCGCAAAGGATACATCGAAAGTGGTGAATGTAGAGCTTGAAGGCATAGAGGACCGCCAGGTGCGCATCACTCCCTTCTCGACATCGCTCATCGACTTTGTCTACGATCCAAACGGGAAAGCCCTCTACTACAGCAGCGAGGACGACGGCAGCGGCAGCTACATCTGGAAATATGACACCGAGGAACGCAAGCTCGACATGAACCGCCACCACGGAGAGCGCGGTCAGTTCGAAATAACCCCCGATGGCAAGAACATCTTCCTCTACGGCAAGAGCCTGGGCAAGTTCGGCGACAAAATCAAGCCTATCACTTTCCGCGCCGTCAAAAACCTCGACCCCCAGGCCGAGCGCGAGGGAATGTTCGACTATGTTGTCAATGAAGAGGCCGAACGCTTCTACACCAAGGACATGCACGGCGTGGACTGGAAACGTCTCACCGACCACTACCGCAAATTCCTGCCACATATTGCCAATAACTACGATTTTGCCGAACTTCTGAGCGAGCTTCTCGGCGAGCTGAATGTGAGCCACACCGGCGGCCGTTTCTCCGGCACTTCCGATGCCCCGGCTGCAAAATCCACATCGACCCTTGGCGCTCTCTACGATCTTGCTTACCAAGGACCGGGGGCAAAGATTGAAGAAGTGCTCGTCGGAGGTCCGCTTTTCGGCCTCAATCCCGCTGTAGTTCCCGGTGAAATCGTTGTGGCCGTCGATGGCGAGCCTGTGACGGTGGAGCAACCTGTCGACATGCTTCTTGCCGATGCTGCCGGCCATCGCACACTGCTCGATATAAAAGGTCTCGACGGCAAGATGCGTCAGGCTGTGGTGCGCCCCATCAGCCGTGGTGCGGAGAGCGACTTGCTTTATAAACGGTGGGTAAAACGGCGTGCCGCCGATGTCGACCGCCTTTCGGGAGGCCGTCTGGGATATGTACATATCGAATCGATGGACGATGATTCGTTCCGCAAAGTTTATTCCGACCTTCTGGGCAAATACAACGACCGCGAGGGCGTGGTGATCGACGTGCGCTGGAATGGCGGCGGTCGTCTGCACGAAGATATCGAGGTGCTTCTCAGCGGCGAGAAATATTTCACGCAGGAAGTGCGTGGCACCGAGAGCTGCGACATGCCGTCGCGCCGCTGGAACAAACCTTCGATTATGATTATTGGCGAGCCATGCTATAGCAACGCCCATGGCACACCATGGGTCTATAAACATCGTGGACTTGGCAAGCTTGTGGGCATGCCTGTGCCGGGCACCATGACCTCGGTCAACTGGGTGCGCATGGTCGATCCTTCGATGGTGTTCGGCATCCCCGTTGTCGGCTACCGTCTGGCCGACGGTTCGGTGCTCGAAAACCAGCAGCTCGAACCAGATGTGAAAGTTGCCAACGATCCAAACCGTATCGACACCGACATCCAGCTCGAAACAGCAGTCAAGGAATTGCTCAAAGAAATAGACAGCAGCAAGTGATATGAGTATGGATATTTTTGCAGTAAGCAGCAGCACTCACACCGAGTGGGTAGTGGCCGAAGGCACCAAAATCATCGACCAGGCCACGACCGAGGACATCAATCCCTATTTCCACACCCGGCGTGAGATTTCGCACATCATAAGGCTCGACTTGCCGCCGCGGTTCTTCAAGTTCAAGCGTAACCAGGTTTATTTCTACGGTGCCGGTTGTTCGTCGCCGGAAAAAATCAAGATGGTGGAGGCCTCGCTGGTGGCGCAATTCAAGACTCCGTGCTCAATCTACTCCGACCTCCTTGGTGCGGCTCGCGGTCTGCTTGTGGATCAGCCCGGTATTGCATGCATCTTAGGCACAGGTTCGAATTCCTGTGTCTATGACGGTCAGGAAATAACGGAGCATGTGGCCCCGCTGGGCTATATTCTCGGCGACGAAGGCTCGGCATCGTATATGGGCAAAATTTTCATTGCCGATATGCTCAAGGAAATAGCTCCGCGCAGGGTGTGCGAGTATTTCTACGACAATTATAACGTCACTGCCGAGCAACTGATGGACGACATCTACATTAACCGTCTGCCAAATAGCTCGCTGGCATCGTATTCGTCTTTCCTTGCCGACCATCTCGACAATGACTATGTCTACGAGTTGGTCTATAAAGGGTTCGAACTCTTCTTCCGACGCAACGTCATGCGCTATGACTATAAAAATCTGCCGCTGTGCTTTGTGGGCCCAACGGCAGTGAGGTATCAGCAAGTATTGAACGAAGTTGCAAAAAATCTTGGCTTGGAGATTGCCAAAATCACCGAGCGCTCCATGCCCGGCATTCTCGAATATCACGCCCTCGTTCAGTCGAAAAGCTGACCGACGGTTTTGAGCGAGGCTGTGGCTGTCATGTCCGGACTGACGGGTACCACGGTGATATGCCGGCGTTGGAGCCAGTATTCATCGGTGTCGTCAGCTTCCGGCTCGAGATTGAGAAAACTGCCAATCAGCCAATAGAAAGGCACTCCCTGCGGGTCGAGATAGCGTTTATATTCATCGGTCCAGCGGCCTCGCGCTGCCCGGCACACTTTTATTCCCTCGGGAACTACGCGCGCGGGGATGTTGATGTTCAGGCACACTCCCTCGGGAAGGCCTTTGTCAATGATTTTACCAATGATTTTCGACACCAGTTCTTCCGACAGGCTGAAGTCAGCCTTCATCGAGTGGTGCAGAAGCGAAAATCCTACCGAGGGTATGCCTTGGATGCAACCTTCTATCACAGCCCCCATTGTGCCCGAGTAGGTTACGTTAACTGCCGAGTTCGAGCCGTGGTTGATGCCCGAAAATATAAAGTCGGGACGGCGTGGCACTATGTCGTGCATGGCAAGTTTGATGCAGTCGACAGGCGTGCCGTTGACGGTGAAAAAGCGTGCGCCTTCAACGTCCGTAGCCGTCTCGTTGATGCGCAGTGGCGAGCCAACAGTGATGGCTGCGGATTGTCCCGAACGGGGTGCGGTGGGCGCGACAACAAAAACATCGGCAAAGCGTGCCGCTATGCGTGCAAGGTACGTAATGCCGGGGGCATGGATGCTGTCGTCGTTGGTAATTAGTATAAGAGGGCGTTTAGTTTCCATTTCCATAATGCGTGTTTTATGTTGTGTGCCGACTTGATGCCGAGGCGTATATCTTTATAAGGTTTACGGTTGCCGGTTTGTTCATTTATTGACATAAAAAAGGGTAAGCTGACTACATCGCACCGCTACAACCCGATACCCTTGCTTCGGTCAAGACCTGGGGGAATTTTCGGGGAGCTGGCCGTGTAGGACTTACCCGGCTGCAAAGTTACTGCTTTTTCCGCGCCCCGCAATAGCTTAATGGATTCTTTAACAAATTTTATGAACCTCAACTCCGCCGTAACTATTCAACGAATCTATTTACCACACCGAGCACGGAGATCTCACAGCACCAGCTCTTGTGAGACTTGGCAAAAAACTCAAATTGCAGAAGTACAGCCGCAAGCTCAAATGCAACTATATCATGTTTGACGCCTCGTTCGGAGGTGTTCCGGTAAGTCAAAATTTTACTATTCCCGACCATGCGCCGTGCCGTACAAAATAAGTGGAAATTTGGTATTAAAGTTTCGCAAGCTTTAAGGCTTGCAAAACTTAGGTTAAAGGGGTTAAAA
>CAJUAR010000118.1 GCA_910584495.1 uncultured Muribaculaceae bacterium | reverse complement strand
AGATGTCGGTGATATTATTGAGACCGGAGAATACAGACAGGTGCGCAAAACGGCTAACGCCGGTGAGGAACACCATGCGTATGTAGTCGGCACTGCTCTTGAAATTGGAGTACAAGGCAGTGAGCTGCTCGCGGAAATGTACAAACAGCTCTTTATCATGCAGATTATTGACCAACGGTTTGTCGTATTCGTCGACAAGAATTATAACCTGCCGCCCCGTCTGTTTGTAGGCAGCATAAATAACATTCTTGAAGCGCATCGCCATATTGTCGGATGGTTCGAATACTCCATATTCCCTTTCCCAAATTTTCAGCACTTCATCAAGCACCTGGCTGAGGGATTCTTTTTCAGCATAGGATTCGGTGTTAATGTCGAGATACAGCACCGGGCATGGTTGCCAGTCCCAATCCATCGTGTCGGCATAAAGACCTTTGAACAACTCGCGCTTTCCTTGGAAAAGGCATTTCATCATGGACAGGAAAAGGCTCTTGCCAAAGCGCCGCGGGCGGGCAAGGAAAAAGTATTGGCTGCCGTAACTGAGCAGTTTATCTACAAACTGTGTCTTGTCGACATAGAGACAGCCCCTTTTTCGAAGAACTTCAAACGACTGCTGTCCGACGGGATATATGATGCGTTTTTCCATAACTGTCCGAAATTTTCTACAAATCTAATAAAAATTTGTCTACTCCGCAAACAGCGCAAACAGTTAACTAACAAGTTGTCTCCTATCTGTTTTGCAGGTTCACGAAAATTATGCTAACTTTACAGGCATCTTAACGTCATCAGGTATGAGATTTACTCCGGAAAAAATCCACGAACTGGCTCCCGACGAGATATTCGTGTTCGGAAGCAACCTTGCCGGCATGCACGGCGGCGGCGCGGCACGCACCGCCATGGAACGATTCGGTGCCAAATGGGGTGTGGGAACAGGCATACAAGGGTAGTCCTACGCCATACCGACAATGCAGGGCGGCGTAGACACTATCAAACCATACGTTGACCAATTTCTCGACCTTGCCGAAGAATGGGATCAGACAACCTTCCTGGTTACACGCATAGGATGCGGAATCGCCGGATTCAGACCGGAAGAAATCGCACCGCTGTTCGACCGCGCCCTCGACATGTATAATGTCGTACTTCCCGAAGACTTCTTCGACATTCTTATCGCAAGACGGAAAAAACTCGGAATTCCTCTTCCCTCGGGGCTGCCCGACGAGTACTGCTGTTGAGGTCGGTCAAGCCTCCCGAAACATAACTATTCCGACACACAAACGTCGATTCCGGCACGTTCTGCGACTGCTTCAAGCTCTTGTCGCAGAGCTTTCGGCGTGACATTCCTGCGGATTACGGTCAGATACGAATGACAGATCTCACGTTTCACGACACCGGATGGTAAAGATGTTATTCTGAGATCGTTCCAATGCTTTTTGCAGAAATGCCAAGCCGGCGTGACAGCGTCATACTCATCGCGCAGCATCGCCGCCCTGCCAGGGTCACATTTCACTGCAATATAGTCCGGTCGCTCGAAGCTACAAACAGCAAACCACTTTCCGCCAATCTTGTAGACAATGACATCGGTGAATTGCTCCACTTCCACCACTTCCGGAAGTGCAAGAATGTACTCACGAATCTCTTCAATATTCATATTTTAAAATAGCGATTCCATGGCTTCGCGCTCCCGGACATTTCCTGCGTAGAGATGTTTGCTTCAACTAACTACTGCTTCGGCGACTTTTTTCAAAAAGTTGCGGCGGTCGTCGAGAGTCCCGGTGGTCATGCCGGGGCAGTTGAGCCATTTGGCATTGCGGAAACCTATTGTGGCAAGTGTCATATTAAAGAAATAACCCTCAAAGTATTGGGCAAACACGGCGGTAGGAGCCTCGCTTGTGGTCACTACCAATGTCTTGGCGACATCCAGGCCGGGAACCATGCGCCCATTCTCTATTTTATAGCCAAATCCCGGCAGCATCACCTTGTCGAAGAACCCTTTGACGATGGCCGGGGCCTCACCCCACCAAACAGGAAACAGGAACACTACCCTGTCGGCTCCGGTGAGCACTTTCTGATACCGTTCTACCAGCGGGTCCAGAAATTGGCCTCGGCTGAACAACGCAAGCTCCTCCGGACGATATACCGGGTTAAAGCCGTCGCGGTAGAGGTCAATGACTTGACATTCCTGTCCGGCATCGGAAAGTGCGCGCTGCATCTCGGCCAATATGGCCGCATTGAAACTTTTTTCGTAGGGGTGTGCGTAGATTATTGCTGTTCTGCTCATATCTATAGTAGGTTATCGAGTTTGTGCATTATTGCAGGTCAAAATTACCAATAAAAGCGGAATTAGCCAAATTTTGGAACAAGAGCACGATTGGCGATGCAATGTCAAACAGGGAATGAAGCTTGCATCATTTGGATACATTCACTATCTTTGCCGGAAAAGAACGGGAAAAAGTTTTATGACAAAGAAGAGTGTATGCAATGCCATCGCTTTGGCCGGAGCGTTAGCCGCCGCCACAATACCGTCCATAGCGTCCGACGACAATCTGCTGTTACTGACCGGTAGTTACGCACCAGCCGATGCAGATGGTATAAATTTATACGAATTCAATCAATTGACGGGACAGTGGCGGCATGTCTCGGGGCTGAAGGGCATCAGCAACCCATCGTTTGTAATCTTTAATGCGGACGGCACTAAAATATATTCTGTCGGCGAGGACGAAGGTATGACCTCGACAGTCAACACCATTGTTCTTGACCGAGAACAACAGACCATGGCACTGACAGACAGCCGCCTCACCTTTGCCGGCAGCCCATGTCATCTGGCACTGTCGCCCGGCGAATCGCATTTGATAACAGCCAATTACACAGGTGGAAGCGCAACAATATACGCCCTTGATTCGGTGGGCATACCTTGTGGAGACCCTCATATTATCCGGTTCAGCGGAAACGGACCTGACACAGCCCGACAACAGCAGCCTCATGCGCATTTTGTAACTTTCACACCCGACAAACGTTCTATGTGGATCACCGACCTTGGGACAGACCGCATACATACTTTCCCTCTCAGAGGAGGTGACTCTCTTGTCGACAGTGCCGCCATGCGCGATGTATATATAGCACCAGGAGCAGGACCGCGCCACGTGGAGTTTCACCCATCGCTCAAACGAGCCTACATCATCGACGAACTCGATGGAAAAGTGAATGTGATAGACACAGGCAATAACATGCCGCGCATGGTGCAACGTGTCACCGCCGACAGCATAGGAGCTCGCGGCAGCGGCGATATACACATCAGCCCAGATGGCAGATTCCTTTACGCCTCAAACCGTCTTCAGGCCGATGGAATTGCTATTTTTAAAGTCGATGCCAAAACAGGCCTTCTGGCCCCGGCGGGATATCAGCCCACAGCTCCGCATCCACGTAATTTTGCCATAACACCCAACGGCCGTTATCTTCTCGTTGCCGCACGCGATGCTGACACAATTGAGATATATGCCATCGACCGTCAAACTGGAATGCTCACAGCCACCGGCCAAGTCATAAGCACCCACAAGCCTGTATGCCTGAAATTCTTTCCAAGTTTCTGAAGCTAAAACAGGCATTCAACAAGCATGTGATTCTCTGCGGATTCTCTGCGTAGGATTTTCCAACAAATTAATTTGAAAAAAGTTTGAGAAAAATTTGCGAGATACAGAAATTTGCCTTAACTTTGCACCGCAAAAGCCCCGGAGGGGGTAGAAAATACGCTTCAATAGCTCAGTCGGTTAGAGCATCTGACTGTTAATCAGAGGGTCGTTGGTTCGAGTCCATCTTGAAGCGCTT
>CAJUAR010000117.1 GCA_910584495.1 uncultured Muribaculaceae bacterium | reverse complement strand
AACCCCTTTAACCTAAGTTTTGCAAGCCTTAAAGCTTGCGAAACTTTAATTATTTAGTATAGGCGAAAGATTCTCTTTCATAGAAAACAAAAAACTCCGGCAGCAGTTATCTGAGGGCTGGCCGAGCCTGCAACGACTGCTTGGGAGTTTCGTAATTTGATTCTTTGCATAGCAAAGCGCTACGCGATTAGGTTTTACGGTGGCATCGCTGCCTGTTGGTTTAAACCGTTTCGGCCATATCCAGATTTTTATGGTTGCTATTTGGGCAAAGTTACAAAGAATTTTTGAGATAGCAATTGGTTATGCTATAAAACCGATTGATTCGGAAACTGTTTGCTATTTTCTCGATGCTATTCTGTGTTTGCGGAGGAATGCGTTGATGTCGGCCTCTGCAATGTTCGTCTGCGCGAAACCTTCGATAAAATCATCAACAAAATAAAATGATATACCGGCTTTCGGACACAAAAAAAACGCCGCGATTTTAGACCCCGTTACAAATATTTTGGGACGAGGTCTAAAATCGCGGCGAAATTTTTCTGGTCTTAGGCTTTGGCAGCTTCGAGCGACGCTTTGCGGAATTCTTTCATGAGTTTTTCGAGCTCGAGGGAAGCTTTGCGTGCACGTGTGCCTGCGGCTTTGTTGCCTTTTTCAACTTGCAGCTGGGCATCGGAAACGAACGATTCGAAAGCAGTCTGGATGTTTTTTACTAATTCTTCCATGGCAATTTTTTTCTGTTGTTTTAGAAGTTGTTGATAATATGTTTATGATTCTCTGTTTTAATGTGATGCTTATTCTTCATCGTAGATGGTGGTGTCGTCGATTCCGGCATCGGCAAGGGCTTGGCGGCGTTCGATGCATGTGCCACATCGGCCGCAGTGGTGTTCGCGTCCTTTGTAGCATGAATAAGTGGTGGAGTAGTCTATGCCCAGACGTTTGCCGCGCATTGCAATTTCGCTTTTTGTGAGCAGTGTATATGGGGCACGTAGTTTTATGCCGTCGTATGTGCCTTCGGCAATTGCGCGTGCCATAGCATCGATAAAGCTTTTGCGACAGTCGGGATACAGGGCGTGGTCGCCGGCGTGGTTTGCAATCATCACAGCTTCGAGGCCGTTGCTTTCGGCCAATCCGGCTGCGGCAGCGAGCATAATGCCATTGCGGAAAGGAACGACTGTCGATTTCATGTTGTCAAAATCGTAGTCGCCTTCGGGAATTGCTTCTGCACCTTCGAGGAGTGAGCTGTGGAAATTACGTCCAATAAAAGACAGGTCGATTTCGACAAGTTCAATTCCGAGCTGGCGGCAATGCAAGCGGGCACATTCAAGCTCGCGCATGTTGTGGTTGGACCCGTACGAAAAATTTACAGCCATCACAATTTCAGAGGCATATTCGTGAAGCATTGTCACAGAGTCCATGCCGCCCGAAAGTACCATCAGAGTATTTTTATTTGCCATTTGCCTGAGAGACTAAAAGTTGATGGGAAAAACTTCAAGGAGGCGTTTTGAAGCCAATTCTTTGTGCCGGTCATCTCCCCAGTTTGCAAAGGGAATGATGGAAATGCCTCCACGAGGCATGAAGATGCCTCGCACTTCGATGTAGCGTGGTTCCATGAGGCTGCGGAGGTCTTTCATAATGATGTTGACGCAGTCTTCGTGAAAATCGCCGTGGTTGCGGAAACTGAACAGGTAAAGCTTGAGGCTTTTACTCTCAACCATTTTGATGTTTGGAATATAGTTTATTATAATTTTTCCAAAGTCGGGTTGTCCTGTCTTGGGGCATAGCGATGTGAATTCGGGGCAGGTGAACGTCACCAGGTAGTCGAGCTCGGGGTGTTTGTTGTCGAAGGTCTCGAGCACAGCAGGACAATAGTCGGTGGGGTATTTGGTACCGGCCGAGCCCAGAAGTGTGCAGCTTTGTAGTTCTTCGCTTTTTCTTGACATGTTTGGATTTGTTCTGATTGTTGTGCGCTCAGAATTTATGGTTCGTATGCTGTTTTATGCAATGATTTGGCAAACTTAGCAATTAAAATCTGTTTTGCCAAATATTTTGAAAAATTATGAACGCAAAAACGCGAAAAAAAACTTTGAAAGGGCAAAAATTTGCTGTCAGGGGGCTAAATAATGCCTCTTAGGTCCATAAGACGGCTGATGTTGTGGCGCAGACAGTACTCGCGCAGTCCTTCCACAATTTTGCCTGTGACGGAAGGTTCGACAAAGTTGTATGTGCCCACTTGCACGGCCGAAGCTCCGGCCATTATGAATTCCAAGGCATCGGCAGCGCATGTAATGCCGCCCAATCCCACAACAGGAACTTTGACAGCTTTTGCCACTTGCCACACCATGCGCACTGCAACGGGTTTGACGGCAGGACCGGAAAGTCCGCCGGTGATTGTTGAGAGGCAGGGGCGTTGTCGTTCCACATCAATGGCCATGCCCAAGAGGGTGTTGATGAGCGACAGACTGTCGGCTCCGGCAGCTTCGCAAGCCAGGGCAATGTCGGTAATCGAGCCAACGTTTGGTGAGAGTTTGACCATTAGGTGGCGGGGCCATGCACGGCGTACGGCCGATACCACGCTCTGAGCGCCATCGCAGGTGGTGCCAAAAGCCATGCCTCCTTGTTTGACGTTGGGACAGGAAATGTTGAGCTCTATGGCATTTATTTTTTTGCACGGAGCAAGAAGTTGTGCCACGGCCACATAGTCGTCGATTTTGGCTCCTGACACATTGACCATCACTTCTGCATCGATGTCTTCGAGCAGGGGCAGGGTGTGGTCGATAAAATGGTGGACGCCCGGATTCTGCAGCCCTACGGCGTTGAGCATTCCCATAGGAGTTTCGGCCATGCGGGGGTAGGGGTTGCCTTGACGAGGCTCGAGGGTTGTGCCTTTGACAATGAAGCCTCCAAGATTGTCGAGGTTGACAAAATCTTTATATTCGATTCCGTAGCCAAAGGTGCCGGAGGCTGTCAGCACCGGGTTTTTGAGTTCGATGGAACCTAAGTTTGTTCGCAGATCTATTTCCATGTGAGTTCGCTGATGTTAAACACCGGACCGGTGGTGCATACACATTTGTTGCCGGCAACTGTCTGTTCGACGCAGCAAAGACATGCGCCGAGCCCACAGGCCATCATGTTTTCGAGAGATACTTCGGCATCTATGCCTTTCTGACGTGCTACGCGTGCGCTGGCCACCATCATTGGTTTTGGTCCGCATATCTGGATGTGCCCGATAGTGTTGTCGTTGAGTGCGGGGTGGGCAGTGATGAGCCCGTGGAAACCGGCCGAGCCGTCGTCGGTGCAAACGTGCACGGGGGCGAGAGCGGCAAATCTCTCAACTATTTCGGCGTCCGGTGCTGTGCGCGATCCGTAGAAGGTTATAAAAGGTGTGCCTGCTTCTTTGAGGGCGCGTGCCTGGTAGTAGAGAGGTGCAATACCGACACCACCGCCCATAAGCGCAACTGTTCCCTGAAGAGGAAGGCTGAAACCGTGTCCGAGCGGCCCTGTTACTGTCAGAGTGTCGCCGGTGCCATAGTCGGCAAGTATTCGCGAAGCCTGTCCCAGCGGGCTGACGAGGAGTTCGAGCTCGTTTTCTGTTCGGTTATAAATTGAGTAGGGGCGGTTTAGAAGCACTTTTGCTTTGCCCACGCGCACTTCGACAAACTGACCCGGTGCCATAGGCGGCATCGTTTCCTTGTCGGCCCGGCGCAGCACAAGATGGCTCATGCCGGAGGCAAGCCGCCGAGCCTTCTCCACCTTCATTTCAAGTTCATATTTTTTTTGCTCCATGGTGCTTGGAATTGAATTAGTTAAAAAATTAAAAGCCACATGCTCACGCATCCGGCTTTTAGGCAAAGTTAATGTTTAATCTTGTCGTGGCGGGAACGAGAATTGAACTCGTGACCTCCGGGTTATGAATCCGACGCTCTA
>CAJUAR010000116.1 GCA_910584495.1 uncultured Muribaculaceae bacterium | reverse complement strand
CACCTCCCTCATAACCAAAATTCAAGTATATTGTGAGTCTAACAAAACGTTATCGCTTGGAACGAAAGCCGCCTAATTGCGTCGACTTTCATTATGACACCGCAAAGTTACAAATTAATTTTGAAACGAAAGTGCAAATAAACACATAAAATTGTTAATTATCGTTTTAATCTCAAAAAATTTGAAAATTCGTTGAACTTTTCAGGACATTTTGAAAGAAAGCCGATGTAAAGGCGTAAGACCGTGGCAAGCAATAGCTTGTCGATGCTCTGCTGTTGGATAACCTTTATTTCGGTTCCATCCGTAGAGAGGATACTGCTCGTGTGCGCGGAGCATGAAAAGGTCGCGTTCGGTTTTGGCAAGCACCGAAGCCGCAGCAATATTTGCATATTTACCGTCGCCTTTGACAATGGTCTGCCACGGAATGTCCTCGAAAGGCGTGAAACGGTTGCCGTCGACAATCACAGCCCCGGGGCGCACTTCGAGCCTGGCCAAAGCTCGGTGCATAGCTTCGATAGAGGCTCGCAGGATGTTGATTGAATCGATTTCGGCGGGTTCCACGCTTGCAATTGCCCAAGCGGTTGCACATTCCATGATTTGGCGACGCAGCTCCATGCGTCGTTTTTCGGTGAGCTGTTTGGAATCGTTGAGCCACGGACTGGAGAAATCGTCGGGCAGAATGACAGCGGCGGCGAATACCGGGCCGGCAAGACAGCCTCGTCCGGCCTCGTCGCAGCCAGCTTCGTTGATTCCCGGCACCAGGCAAGGCGGCAGGGGCTTATGCAACAAAGTCATGGTTGATGATGTTTTCCACCAGGTAGAGAGCCTCTATGTCGGAGCGGTCCACCTCTATATCGTCGAATTCGGGATTGGCACTGTGCAAAACCACTTTTGAAGGGTCGTCGAGCTTGCGTCGGACATATTTGACCATACGGAAATCGGGGAGGACCACAACATAGATGCTACCCCAGGCAACAGGTGCGTCGAGGGGCATCTGTCGGATGGAGATGTAGCTGCCGGGGTTGATTTTAGGCACCATCGAGTTGCCGCTCACCCTCACTATAGGATAGTCGGGATTAAGGCCCGGCAATTTCATGTAGCCCACCACATGTTCGGTAGTGAACATTCGGCTCAAGGGGGTGTTTGTTCCGGCCGTTACGTCGATGTTGTAGACCGGTGCGCCGTCGAACCTTGCCGGTGCGTGGACTTCGGTTCGCGGGAATGGCACATCAGTACCGAATTTGAGCCAATCCTTGCTCACATGCAGGTTGACAACCACTCGGTTGAGAAACGACTCCGAAGGTTTGAGACGACCGCTGAGCACGCGCGACACGCTTGCGGGATCTATGTCGATGAGCTTGGCAAATTCGGCCTGCGTGTGGCGCGAAAGTTTGATTAGATACTTCAGACGGTCCACAACAGAAGCTTCGGGCTTCGGCGGCTCGATGTGCAGAAGGTTGCTGGCATAGTCTTCTTCCATAAATATTGCTTCTCTAATAAGTTGACGTGCAAAAATACAACTTAAATTGCAAACAAGCAAAGATTTCTGAAATTATTTCATCACCGGCATCGATTTTGAGTTTTATAACTCAAAATTGCAAACAAAATCGGTTGAAAATTCGTAACTTCGCATAGAAAACCATATTGAAAAACCACGATGGAACATCCCGAAAACGACAGCCAATATATCGGTCTGACGGTCAACAGCGGCGTTTCGCAGCCGCCGTCGGTCAACCCCTACCTCAAGCGCGTCCCTCGTCGCAAGCCCATGCCCACACCGGGCGAGTTTGTTGAAGGCATCCTCAAAGGCGACGTGACCATGCTCAGCCGCGCCGTGACCCTTGTCGAAAGCCTTGCCCCCGAGCACTACAACATAGCCCAGGAAGTGATAGAGAAATGTCTGCCCTACTCCGGCAACTCGCGGCGCATAGGCATCACCGGCGTGCCCGGAGCCGGCAAAAGCACGAGCATCGACGTGTTTGGCATCCACGTGCTCAAAAGCGGCGGCAAACTTGCCGTGCTCGCCATCGACCCTTCGAGCGAACGCACCAAAGGCTCGATTCTCGGCGACAAGACACGCATGGAGAAACTGGCCGTCCACCCCAATGCCTTTGTGCGTCCCAGCCCTTCGGCAGGCTCGCTTGGCGGCGTAGCCCGCAAGACACGCGAAACCATAGTTCTGTGCGAAGCCGCGGGCTACAACAATATTTTTGTCGAAACCGTGGGCGTAGGCCAGAGCGAGACAGCAGTCCACTCCATGGTAGACTTCTTCCTTCTGATCCAGATTGCCGGAGCCGGCGACGAACTGCAGGGAATCAAGCGTGGAATCATGGAAATGGCCGACGGCATTGTCATCAATAAAGCCGACGGCGACAACGTTGGCCCTGCACAGCTTGCCCAGGCTCAGTACCGCTCTGCCCTGCACCTCTTTCCCCCGACAGCCTCAGGCTGGCGTCCGGAAGTACTCACCTACTCGGGCTACTACGAGCTGGGTATTCCCGAAGTGTGGCAGATGATTGATCGCTACTTCGAATTCGTTGTCAATAACGGATATTTCGAGCGCAAACGCCAGGAACAGGCTCGCTACTGGATGTACGAGAGCATCAACGAACAAATTCGCAAACATTTCTACGACAATCCCGAAGTCCAGAGCCGCCTCACCGCCAGCGAGGCCCAAGTACTCTCCAACCGCCGCAGCAGCTTTGCCGCCGCGGCCGAGGTGCTCGACTTCTATTTCAGCAAAATCAAAGAGAAATGAAACGTATTGTAAACATATTGCTCATAATTGTGCTCGCTGCCTTTGCGGCTTTCGATGCACAAGCTGCCGACCCCGGAGCCAAAGCCGGTGTCAAATTCGACACCCTGTCGTTCGACTTTGGCAATGTGAAAGAAGATGCCGGCAAGGTGGTGCATGTGTTTGAGTTTACCAACACCGGCACATCGGCCGTGTCGGTGCTTCGGGCCAAAGCCTCGTGTGGCTGCACGGTGCCCAAATTCAGCCGCAAACCGGTGGAGCCTGGACAGAAAGGACGGGTGACAGTTACTTTCCGCACCAAAGGACAACGGGGCGAACAAAACAAATCTGTGCGTGTGCGCCTTAAAAACGCCGACGGCAAGAGCGAGGACATCTCCCTGCTTATGACCGGTGTGGTAGTGCCCTAAAATCAATGTGGCGACGCTGTCACAGTGTCGCCACATTGATAATAAACCAATCATTATCACATTTCTTGCAATGGAAAAAGTAATCTTGCTATGTACTTTTAAAACACAGCAAAATGAAAATGGTTTGGCAAGCTTGTGTAAATAACTTTTATTAACACAGATGTGCAAAGAACAAGCATAGTCAAGGAACTAAATTTGCATCAGAAAAACAAATAAAATCAAGAATATATGGCAACGAAAAAGAAAACCGAAGCAGCAAGCGACGACCCCAAGGCAGCACGCCTCGAAGCACTTGCCCAAGCCATGGGCCGCATCGAGAAGGCATACGGTCGGGGGGCCATCATGAAAATGGGCGACGAAGTGATTGAAAACGTCGATGTCATTCCCTCGGGGTCCATAAGTCTCAACAACGCCCTGGGCGTTGGCGGCTATCCCCGCGGACGAATCATCGAAATCTATGGTCCGGAATCATCGGGTAAGACCACCCTTGCCATCCACGCCATTGCCGAAGCCCAAAAACGCGGCGGCATAGCGGCCATCATCGATGCCGAGCACGCCTTCGACCGCTTCTATGCCCAGAACCTTGGCGTAGACATCAACAATCTGCTCATCTCCCAGCCCGACAACGGCGAGCAAGCCCTTGAAATTGTTGAGCAGCTCATCCGCTCGGCAGCTGTCGACATTGTGGTTGTCGATTCAGTGGCAGCCCTCACTCCCAAAAGCGAAATCGAAGGCGAGATGGGCGACCGCAACATGGGCCTGCAGGCACGCCTCATGTCGCAAGCCATGCGCAAACTCACTGCCACAATATCGCGCACAAACACCACGTGTATCTTCATCAACCAGCTGCGCGAAAAAATTGGACAGATGTTCGGACCCACCGAAACCACTACCGGCGGCAACGCTCTCAAATTCTATGCCTCAGTCCGTCTGGACATACGTTCGCGCAACCCCATCAAGGACGGCGAAGATGTGCTCGGCAAGCGTGCATATATAAAAGTGGTGAAGAACAAAGTGGCCCCGCCCTTCAAACGCGCCGAGTTCGACATAATGTTCGGCGAAGGAATCAGCCGTTCGGGAGAAATTCTCGACTTGGGTGTGGAACTGGACATCATCAAAAAGAGCGGTTCATGGTTCAGCTACGACGGCAACAAGATTGCCCAAGGCCGCGATGCCGCCAAGAAAGTGATTCAGGACAATCCCGAACTTGCCGACGAACTCGAAGCCAAGATTAGCGAAGCCCTCAAGGGCAGCGACAAACTGTCGCCGCGTGCCAAGAGCCCGGCAGCAAACAATAACGAAAACGAAGCTTCTACATCCGCTTCCGAACAAGCCCCGATGGAAGAGCTCGACGAACTCGCCGACGAATTCTCAATAGAAGAAGACCTGTAAAAACGACTTCCCTCATAAATTGACAAAACTCAGAAGTCCGGAAC
>CAJUAR010000115.1 GCA_910584495.1 uncultured Muribaculaceae bacterium | reverse complement strand
GAGCAATGGTGTACCATTGTGACCGAAGCAAGCGGACAAAGATGCATGGCGAGTGACCGCCTGGTGATTAACAGATATTGTCGAACCGGCTCTAAGCATGAGACTGCGTGTTTGCGGACAAGTGCAAAAATAATACCAGTCATTGGGAAGATGCATCCATAATGCAAGTACAAGAACCACAAAAGAACCATAACGGCAGTTTTTTTGTTAATATAAAAAATAATGCTTAACTTTGCAGCCATCAAACGGAAGCAGTGTGGCTGAATACAAACTGCGTGAAATGCTGTTTGACACAATCATAAAAATAAAAACATCCCATTATATTTTGCTGCAACAAAGGCATTTATTTCGCTGGTCTATAGGCCGCGCGCCTTGTCAAGTAATAAAGCAAACTATCCATAATGTACAATATTTCCGAATTGACAGAGATGTCCGACACCGACCTTAAGGCAGTTGCCGAAGGTTTGGGTCTGAAAAAAATCGACCTCAGCAACAAAGAAGAATTAGTCTACCGTATCATCGACCGCCAGGCCGAAGACGGAGCTGCTGCCGGAGCCAAGCGCAGAAAAGAACAAGATGCTACCGAAACAGCTCCCAAAAAACGAGGCCGCAAAAAGAAAGAACCGACAGCAGAGCAATCTACCGCACCTATTACAAGCGAAACAGCCATAGAAGAAAACAAGCAAGCATCGCCGGCACCCGCCGATGGAGCCCCGGCCGTAACAGAACGCAAACGCCGCGGACGCCCTCCCAAAAAGCGTCCCGAAGAGGTCCAGGTAGAAGCCATACCTGCAAAGACCGAATCATCGGAAGTAGACGAATCGGACAAACTGGAAGTGCCGGACAAACAAGAAGTGTCGGACAAACAGGAAACATCCGACAATTCTGTCGTGACTGAGCCATCGGAAAGGCCGGACATCCCCGAGGGCTCACAAAGCCCCGAACAGCCACGTTCTCGCTTTTTGCCCTCGAACGACAACTCGCTGAGCGAATTCTTCCCACGCGCCAAAGGTCGCAAGTTTGTGCCTCGCTCGCAACGTGAAATTGAAAACTCGCCACGCGAACAAGGTCAAAACAACGACCATAACAACAACAACACCCGCCAGCCTGCGCCACAGCAAGGACAACAACCCATGGGCATGGGAAAAAAGAACAAAAAGAACCGCCAAAACCAACAGATGCAGCAACCGCAGCGTCCTCGATACGACTTCGACGGCATACTCGAAGCCACAGGCGTGCTCGAAATTGTCCCTGAAGGTTTCGGCTTCCTCCGCTCTGCCGACTTCAACTACCTCCCTTCGCCCGACGATGTGTATGTGACAATGCCGCAAATCAAGGCCTACGGCTTGCGCATGGGCGATGTGGTAGAAGCTACAATCCGCGCTCCACGCGAAGGAGAGAAATACTTCCCGCTCACCGACGTGCTCCGTGTCAACGGCCGCTCAATTGAATATATCCGCGACCGCGTTGCCTTCGAGCACCTCACACCACTGTTTCCCCAAGAAAAATTCGACCTTACCAGCGGCCTTTCGTGCACGCTGTCGACACGTGTGGTCGACATGTTCGCACCCATAGGCAAAGGACAACGCGGCCTCATCGTCGCCCCGCCCAAAACCGGCAAAACCCTTCTTCTTAAAGACATTGCCAACGCCATAGCCGAGAATCATCCCGAAACCTACATTATGATTCTCCTCATCGACGAACGTCCCGAGGAGGTTACCGACATGCAGCGCAGCGTCAACGCCGAAGTCATTGCCTCAACCTTTGACGAACCGGCCGACCGTCATGTGAAAATTGCCGGCATCGTCCTCGAAAAAGCAAAACGCATGGTGGAATGTGGTCATGATGTAGTAATCCTCCTCGATTCCATCACCCGCCTGGCACGAGCCTACAACACTTGCGCTCCCGCTTCGGGAAAAATTCTTTCCGGCGGTGTCGATGCAAACGCCCTCCAGAAGCCCAAACGTTTCTTTGGCGCAGCACGCAACATTGAAGGCGGAGGTTCGCTCACCATCATTGCCACAGCCCTGACCGAGACAAGCTCCAAAATGGACGAAGTTATTTTCGAAGAATTCAAAGGCACCGGCAACATGGAACTGCAGCTCGACCGCAAGTTGTCCAACAAGCGAATCTTCCCGGCTGTCGACATCATGGCTTCGAGCACTCGCCGCGACGACCTGCTGCTGCGTTCCGACGTACTGAACCGCATGTGGATTCTGCGTCGTTTTCTCTCGGACCGCAACTCCATCGAATCGATGGAATTTATCCGCGACCGCATGGAACGCACCCTCGACAACGACGAGCTCCTCCGCACCATGGGCGACTAATCATTCGCCATCTTCTTAATAATTCAAGTTTCGCAAGCTTCACTTGAAGGTTCTGTTGCTAAAGCAACGGGTTATATCGCTTGCAGCGATGGGTTATGTTGCTAAGCAACAGGTTAATTTATCCATAATTCTTAACCTGAGCCAAAGGCTCATAACCCTTTTAGCCCCTTTAACCTAAGTTTTGCAAGCCTTAAAGCTTGCGAAACTTTAATTAATAATCACAAGAGCGACTGCACCAAACATACGCAGTCGCTCTTAATTTCATCTTAGAACCGATTAAAAATGTTCTGACAGCTACATCATGACGAGAGGACTATTGCGCGGACATCACTAAAATCCGCTTTTCGGAGATCGCGCGGCGAGATAAGAAAATCAAGCACTCCGAAATCCATGAAATTGAGATTGAAATCCACCCCTGAGAATGAGTCGACTTGCAGGAGGATAAGCCAATCCTCGTAGGGATGGTCCCATGTTTCCCATTCGCGATGGTCTGGTCGCGCGAAGAGACAGGTATCTTCATCGCGCAAAGGGTCGAAATCATAGGTGAATGATATTTGCAATTCTTCGGGCGAGATGGGATTGTCGTTTTCATCGACAAGCACCTTTTCGACGAGCCCATCGGTAGAAGGAAGGTAAATTACCCTGACGTCATCCCTGTGGCTGATCGAACCGCCTACCGATTTATATTCAAAATGTCCGAGATAATGGTCAATTTTGGCAAAGAACAGGAGAAGGCCGGAAGAAGGCAGGATGTTGGCTGTATCGTATGGCGCTAATTCCCTTAGGTTAATCTGGCACACAAAAACATAGTCGAGTTCGTCACCGTCATCGTCTGTATAACAGGGCCATTCCATATCCTCCGGCATGGCCGGATTTCCCCAGAAACGCGACGCCGTCGCTTGCAATTTTTCGAATGGGCTTAAAAGTGTCAGGTGGATAGGTTTCATATCAATTGGGTATCATTCAGCATAAAAATTACAGTTGTCCGTCCCGAATATGACATGGAGCAGGTCACGTGCGAGCCATTCGCCACCGTTCTCCCATGCATCAGTCAATGCGCTGCTGAAAAGCTCCATGTCGTCCATAAACGTGGCGGGATGGTTGTATTTGATTGCGATTTCAATCCATTCCCATGCGTGGATATACTTTGGGTTAAGGCATCCGTTGCGCACTCCTTCTGTGAAAATATCGGTAAACATAGTATTCCTGACAATCCTGCATGTCGCCCAATCGTCAGAAGCCACAAGCAATGCCTTCATCACATACAAGCCCTTGTCGCCGCGTTCTATCAATGCGTCGATATAGCCTATAATTTCTTCGCGACTTTCACTTACAGGCAGAGCGTCGCAGCCCCCGCAGCCAGCCATGTCGATGACTTTTTGTCGTAGCGCAGTATATTTTGGCAAATCCATAATAGTGTCAGTTTATGTTTAGTCTTCCTCCTGACAGTTTTCGGGTTCCCAAATCATGTCGATGATTTCGCCGGCGAGCCACACACCGTTTTCGGCAGCTGTGGCGAGGGCATCGTAGTAAAGATCCACATCGTCGGTGAACTCACCGGGGTTGTTGTTAACAATGGCAATATCCATCCACTTCCAGACAGGATTGTCAATGTCCGGGGCAAGCGAGCCCTTGCGGAGACCTTCAGTAAAAATCTTGCGGAACTGTTCGGGGCGATATATCTCGCAAAATTTCCAATTGCTTGATGCTGTAAGAAGAGCCAAAGCTACATAAAGTCCGGTATTTCCTTCCTTGACAGCCCGTTTGACAAAATCAAGCACTCTGATATGGCGATTTGAACTTTCAAGCCAATCTTTCCCGGGGCAAGCAGCCGCATAGAGCACCATCTCCGGAATCTTGTCTATCTCCTCGCGGCTCAACGGAGTGCGGTATTCAAATACTTCCGAAGAACTGCCAAAGACACCCCCGCCGTAGCTACCACCGCACGAAATACCATTTGCAGACCCGGCATCTTTCTCAATTATAAACCCGGAGCCATTGCGGCTCAGTTCTATAGTTTTGTCGCTTACCTCTACCACGGTATAATCGGCGCAAAGAGGAACGCCGTCGGGTACAGGCAATTTCTCGCCGGGAATCAGACTGTCGGTTGAGATATAGAAATCTTCTGTCTCCACATGACCCACCGACATGTCGCGTGTTTCGTGGCGAACGGTTACTGCCAAGTATGGCTTCTCAAACTTTGCGTTCAAATCTTTCATGTTCTTAGAGAGTTCTTCGAGAGTTTGAATTTCATCAGGACTGATATACAGGACTGATACATATGTATTATGGCACGATAATTCTTCCTTGTTGCCATATCTATAATTCTTTGATTCTTATCCTTACAATAGTTCGTTAAAAAAATATTCATAGGCTAAGCGGCATCAGTCACCAAGC
>CAJUAR010000114.1 GCA_910584495.1 uncultured Muribaculaceae bacterium | reverse complement strand
TTTGAGGGGGTAGTGGCCGAAAGGCTGTGGGAGTTCGAATCTCCTCTCGGACACAATGAAATCCGCAAAGATTATTTTCTAATCTTTGCGGATTTTTTCTTGGCAATACATCAATTTTTTTGCCTAACTTTGCATTGATAAACACACATTCTTTCTCATAGATATGATCAAACCATCCACGCCAAAAGGAACGCGCGACTTCGGACCCGTTGAAATGTCGCGTCGCAATTATATATTCGATACAATCCGTTCCGTCTTCGGACTTTACGGCTATCGCCAGATTGAGACACCGGCCATGGAGAACCTATCCACTCTCATGGGCAAATATGGCGAAGAAGGCGACAAGCTGCTGTTTAAAATTCTTAATTCGGGCGACTTTATGCGGGGTATTGCCGAAGCTGACCTCGCCGGCGAGCCGGCAGCCCTTGCCGCCAAACTCTGCGACCGCGGCATGCGCTATGACCTCACCGTTCCATTTGCCCGCTATGTGGTGCAGCACCGCGACGAGCTCCAGCTGCCGTTCAAGCGCTTCCAGATTCAGCCCGTGTGGCGTGCCGACCGTCCGCAGAAAGGCCGCTACCGCGAATTTTACCAGTGCGATGCCGATGTGGTGGGTTCTGATTCGCTTGTCAACGAAATAGAACTGCTGCAGATTATTGACGAGGTGTTCCGCCGTCTGCGAGTGCGTGTGGCCATAAAACTCAACAACCGTAAAGTGCTTGCAGGTATTGCCGAGTTAATCGGCGCGCCCGACAAATTGATTGACATCACGGTGGCCATTGATAAAATCGACAAAATAGGACTTGAGAAGGTGGAAGAAGAACTCGCCGAGCGTGGTCTCGACCAGAAGGCCATTGCCACCTTGCGCCCCTTGCTCCAAATCGACGGTACCACTGCCGAACGTATCGAAAAGCTCGCCGAACTCCTCAGAGACAGCGAAACCGGCAGCAAAGGCGTAGATGAACTCCGCACTGTTGTAGACGGCACCTTGGCTCTTGGCCTTGATGCAGAGCTCCAGCTTGACGTGAGTCTTGCCCGTGGTTTGAACTATTATACAGGCACCATTATCGAAGTCAAGGCTCTCGACACCGAGATGGGAAGCATCAGCGGCGGCGGTCGCTACGACAACTTGACGGGCATCTTCGGTCTGCCGGGTATTTCCGGGGTTGGCATCTCGTTCGGCGCCGACCGCATCTACGATGTGCTCAACGCCCTCGACCTCTATCCCGAGCAGACAGGGCAGGGCATACGTGTGCTCTTTGCCAACTTTGGCAGCGAGGAAGCGGCTGCGTCTCTTAAAATAGTAAAACAGCTCAGAGCCCGGGGCATTGCTGCCGACATATATCCGGATGCCGCAAAGATGAAAAAGCAAATTAGTTATGCCAACGCTCTCGGTGTTCCCTATTTTGCAATGATAGGGCAGGACGAAATGGCTCAAGGTGTCGTTGCCCTGAAAAATATGACCACCGGCGAGCAGGCCAAAGTGCCCGTAGCCGACCTTGCTTCGGCCATAGGCTGAACTTTTGTCAATGATGGTTGTTGTGTATGGTGAATAACAACCTAAAGATTGACTGATAATGAAAAAATTATTTATCGTTCTGATGCTTCTTGCAGGTGGAACATTGCTGTCGCACGCTTTGGTGGATTCCTATGTGATAGATCGCAGCAAACTGCCGCAGGAAGCTCAGAATATGCTCGCCGAGTATTTCCCCAAGGCCAAGATTGCAATGATCAAAATCGACCGCGGGCTGCTCAAGAAAACAGATTATGATGTGAAACTTGTCAACGGAACGAAAATAGAATTTAAAAATTCCGGCAAGTGGAAAAGCATCGACTGCAAGACGCGTGCTGTGCCCGAAGGCCTCATTTTAAAGCCTATACGCAAATATGTGGAAAAGAATTTTCCCGATGCCAAAATTACTAAAATCGAGAAAACTTCGCGCGGCTACGAAGTGGAACTTTCCGATGATGTCGAAGTGAAATTCGACCATCTCGGCACGTTCAAGGGCATAGACAAAGACTGAAAGGTCTGCGGCAAGCACTACAGGAGCGACTGTCAATTGTTGGATTGGCGGTCGCTTTTTTTTCAGTCCATTCTATCATTGGACACTGCGAGCGAAGAGCCATCAGCGGCATGCCTGCAGACATCATTGGCATGTATGAAAAAAGCCTGAGGCGTTGGCCCCAGGCTTTGATATTAATGGAGGATGTGTTATTCCGAGAACTTGGCGTTGATAAATTCGCGGTTGAGGCGAGCAATGTTGCTCAGCGGAATGTTCTTGGGACATTCTGCTGCGCAAGCACCGGTGTTGGTGCAGTTGCCAAAGCCGAGTTCGTCCATTTTGCGAACCATTGCGCGTGCGCGGCGTTTGCGTTCTACCTGGCCCTGGGGCAGGAGTGCAAATTGGCTCACTTTGGCCGAAACAAAGAGCATTGCCGAGCCGTTCTTGCAGGCTGCCACGCATGCGCCGCAACCGATGCAAGTTGCGCTGTCCATGGCAGTGTCGGCGATTTCCTTGCTGATGGGTGTAGCATTGGCATCCTGTGCGCCGCCGCAGTTGAACGACACATAGCCGCCGGCCTGCTGGATTTTGTCGAAGGCATTACGGTCCACCATAAGGTCGCGGATCACGGGGAATGCTGCCGAGCGCCAGGGTTCGATGGTGATTGTGTCGCCATCATTGAATTTGCGCATGTGGAGCTGGCAGGTGGTGATGCCCTGCACGGGGCCGTGGGGGTGACCGTTGATATAGAGCGAGCACATGCCGCAGATGCCTTCGCGGCAGTCGTTGTCGAACACAACAGGCTCTTCGCCGCGTTCTACGAGCTGCTGGTTGAGCATGTCGAGCATTTCGAGGAAGCTGCTGCCCGTCGACACATTGTCGAGGTTATAGTCAACAAACTGTCCTTTCTCTTTAGGACCACGTTGACGCCAAATTTTCAGTTTTACGCTGATGGTATGTTCCATGTTGATAAGTGGTTAAAGATTAGGATTTGTAGTTACGTGTCTGCACCTGGATAGCCTCGTACTTGAGGGGTTCCTTGATGAGGATGGGACGTTCGGTGTCGCCGGTATATTTCCAGCAGCTCACATACATATAGTCCTTGTCGTTACGGGCGGCTTCGCCGTCGGCAGTCTGGTATTCTTCGCGGAAGTGAGCACCGCAGCTTTCGTTGCGGTTGAGGGCGTCGATGGCCATCATCTTTGCAATCACAAGGAAGTCTTCCAGACGGAGAGCCTTTTCGAGCTCGGTGTTGAGGTCGTCGGCACGGCCAACGATGCGCAGGTCGCTATAAAATTCTTTGCGAACTTCTTCGATTTCGTCCACTGCTTTAACCAGACTTTGGAGAGTGCGGCCCATGCCCACGAGGTTCCACATCACATGGCCCAGGCGTTTGTGGATTTCGTCGGGGCTCTTTGTGCCCTTGATGTCCATCAGTTTGGCAATGCGTGCGCGAACATCGGCTTCGGCTTTGTCGAATTCGGGAGCTGTGGTTTTGAAGTGCGGCACTTTGATTTGGTCGCTGAGGTAGTTCTGCATGGTGTAGGGCAGAACGAAATAACCGTCGGCGAGACCCTGCATGAGTGCGGATGCACCGAGGCGGTTTGCGCCGTGGTCCGAGAAGTTACATTCACCGATAGCGAAGAGACCCTTGATGGAAGTCTGGAGTTCGTAGTCTACCCATATGCCGCCCATGGTGTAGTGGCTTGCGGGGAAGATCATCATGGGGGTGTGATAGGGGTCGTCGTCGGAAATCATCTTGTACATGTCGAAGAGGTTTCCGTAGCGGTCGCGAACCACATCCTCGCCAAGGCGCTGGATAGCATATTTAAAGTCGAGGTAAACGGCATTTCCGGTTCCTACGCCGTAGCCGGCGTCGCAACGTTCCTTGGCGGCACGGCTGGCGATGTCGCGGGGACAGAGGTTGCCGAAGGCGGGGTAGCGGCGTTCCAGGTAGAAGTCGCGGTCTTCGTCGGGGATATCGGTGGGTTTCTTCTTGCCGGCACGGATAGCTTCGGCATCTTCTTTCTTGGCGGGAACCCAGATGCGGCCGTCGTTACGGAGCGATTCGCTCATAAGGGTGAGCTTGCTTTGGTCTTCGCCGTGAACGGGGATACAGGTGGGGTGAATCTGAGTGAAGGCAAGGTTGGCCAGATATGCGCCTTTCTTGAATGCCTGGACGGCAGCCGAGCCGTTGCAGCCCATGGCGTTTGTCGACAGGAAGAAAGCACGGCCATAGCCGCCGGTGGCGAGCACTACAGCGTGGGCGGCGTAGCGTTCGATTTCACCTGTCACGAGGTTGCGGACAATGATACCGCGGGCGCGGCCGTCGATAATCACAATGTCGAGCATTTCGCGACGGTTGAACGAACGGACAGTGCCTTTCTGGATCTGACGGTTGAGCGAGCTGTAGGCGCCGAGAAGGAGCTGCTGGCCGGTTTGGCCTTTGGCATAGAATGTACGGCTTACCTGAGCACCGCCGAACGAGCGGTTTGCAAGCAGACCGCCGTATTCGCGTGCGAATGGAACACCCTGCTGAACGCACTGGTCGATGATGTTGTTCGACACTTCGGCCAGACGGTAAACGTTGGCTTCGCGCGAACGGAAGTCGCCGCCTTTCACGGTGTCGTAGAACAGACGGTAGACGGAGTCGCCGTCGTTCTGGTAGTTCTTGGCTGCATTGATGCCGCCCTGTGCTGCGATGGAGTGTGCGCGGCGGGGGCTGTCCTGGATGCAGAAGTTATAT
>CAJUAR010000113.1 GCA_910584495.1 uncultured Muribaculaceae bacterium | reverse complement strand
TGCGGACAAACGTGTTGTTCAGGTTGTTGCCGAAATATACAGGCTTGTTGGCTGACACGGGAATGTAGAAAGCGAGAACCGATTTGCCGTCAAAGTTAAAGAGCTGTGCGGAGGCAAGTATAGGCACGTTGAACTTCGAGACTGAACGTAGGGTACTCACTATGTCCTGTTCCATCTTTTCCGCTTTTTCAATGCCTGTTATCTCGTATGTTGATATATTCCTTACCTTAGTTTCACGGATACCGAGAATTATCCATCCTCCGGCTGTATTGGAAAACGCACTGACGGTTTCCCACATGGATTTGGGAATTCCGCCGGACGCTTCCTTTATCTCGAAGTCATCCCATTCTACATCTTTGAGCCTTGTGAGTAGTTCTTCTTTTGTCATTTAATCTTTGTTTAGAGTGCAAAAATACGAAGAATCCGGCAATAATCTGCTGAACACCAAAGATTATGATTAACTTTGCGATTAGTTTTTGAAAAGTTCACGAAGTTAATGAAAGTTTCCGTCAATGGCAACTTTTGGAGTGAAATGAGAAAAATAATTGTGGGAAATTGTAGTTTTTTGAGAGACGTAATCGTCTAATGGGTAAACCAGTCAACGAAAACCAATGGCAAATAGACAGACAGAGCAAGCTTTCGAGCAATTTGTTGCTCAGCAGAAGAGCACCATCTACTCGGTGTGCTACATGTTTGCTGCTTCGGGCGACGAGGCCGACGACCTTTTTCAAGAGGTGCTGATCAATCTCTGGAAAGGATTCGAGAAATTCCGCCACGACAGCAGCCCCACCACTTGGGCCTACCGTGTGAGCCTCAACACGTGCATCAGCTCCAAACGCAAGAAGGGTATAAGCATCGACCGCAAAGCGACATTAGAGACCTCGGCTTATGAGGAGATAGAACAAAATCCGCAAAACCGACTGCTTCATAAGCGGATAAGACTACTCGAACCGTTCGACCGCGCCATAGTGCTGCTTTGGCTCGAAGACATGCCCTACGACGAAATTGGTGCTGTTGTGGGCTTGTCGGCCAAGGCCGTCGGCGTGCGACTGGTAAGGATTCGTGAAAAACTCAAAAAACTACAATGACTATGGCTCAGACAGAAAATCAAAATATCGACGAACTGGAGGCAATGCGCCGCCAGATGGGTGAATTGCGCGCCACTCTCGACCGTCAGGAAATTGTCAACGAACGGCTTATGCGCAAGGTAATGGCCGGCAAGGGCGGCTATATTCGCCGAATGCGCAATGTGCAATTGTTTATTGTGCTTCCGTTTATTGTGCTTATGTTTCTTGTGCAGAAATATCAGTTGGGCACATCATGGGCCCTTTACGTAGCCACGGTTCTGATGTCGGCCGTTTCGGTGGCTTTCGAGACTTATATCAACCGCATGAGCGAGAGCGATTATAGCGAGATGCCGCTCTTGGAATTGATAAAGGCTTTGCAACGCCGTCGCAAACAACGCCGTCTGCAGGTTTCCATCGGTTTGCCCATTGTTGCTCTGTGGCTTGTATGGTACTCGATAGAATTGACGGGAATAACGGGTGATTATTTCTTTGTTGTTAGCGCGGTAATAGGAGGTATCGTCGGCGGATGGATAGGAATCAGCATAATGCGCCGTATGCAGCGTATCGATGCCGACGCTATAGACGACATTCAGGAACTGAATGAAAAAAATTAGCATTTTCTAAATTTCATTGGCAAAAAGTTTGTCAACCTGTGTAAAATGTGTAATTTTGCCAGCGTTAAATCGATTGTCATAGAATAATGCTAATTCAAAACGTCTCTATGAAAAAACTTTACATTTTTATTGTGCTGCTATGCACTGTGATAGGCTCGGCAGCAGCTCCTGCAGTCAAGCTCGCTCCAATGGCGGCAAAAGCCGGCAAAACCGTCAAAGCCCCGGCTCCTTCGCGTGCCGAAGAATTCGTTTTCGGCGAATGGGAAGAACTCGGCACGGCAGCCGTGACCCACTGTGGTGCACCCTATATCGGCACCTCGACAGGTTGCAAGGTGTGGCACCGTGCCTGCACATCGCATGAGAATTATGAGCAGTACCGCGTAGACGGTTTTCTGCTATCCAATGTCGATGGTGTTGAGGCGCGTCCGCTTGTAATTGACATTATCAATTCCAACGTATATGTGATGCCGCAGGAGCTGCCCAAACTGTCGCTCAAAAACGAAGATGGCAGCGAATTTACCGACACCTTGATGGTGATGGACATTGCCTTGGCTATGGACGACGAAACATACCGCAGTTTTATGCGCTTCGATCCGTCGACCAAAGACTTTGAGCTGTGGCTGATCTATTATGTTAAGGGAACGGGTGCTGTTATCAACAGCGAAGCCTATATGGAGACTGTCAAGTTCGACCAGACCACTTTTGTCACCACGCCGGCACGCATAGCCCTCGGCGGTGATACGGGCATGGGATTCGTGCCCTGCGAAGCTTCGACCGATCTTTTCGGCCTCAAATATGCCGTGGTAAAGGGAACGGGAGCCGATGCCGAAGGCAAGCCGCTTGCCCAGCGTATTGTCGATAACGACCCTTCACTTTCGATCATGTACCAGTTGTCCGGCCAGATTATGTTTGCTCCTGCCGATGGCCCGGGCATGTACACCCTGGCTGTAGTAGGTGTGGATGGTGACGAGAAAGCAGTTGCTTCGTCGACAACCACTGTCTACTGGATGCCGGCCGACAGCTGGGCATGGGAAGCAATGGGCAATGCCACCGTTACCGAGAACTTCCTGCCCGATGTCTATGGCCTTGAACCTCCCACCTACGAGGTGGCTCTTGAAAAGAGCACTACCACCGAGGGTCTCTGTCGCCTTGTCGACCTCTATGGCGAAAACAGCTTCTATGGACCATACGTTACTCAACGCACCATTGATTTCACTCACTACACCTATCTGCACTGCGAGAATCCTGATGCTTGCTATGTGGAGCAAACCACATCGGGCATAGTTATAGACGAAGCCAGCGGCGAATCTTTTATCGGAAGCACAGCGCAACAGAACAGTTTCGACTATAATATGGACTTCGAAACGCTCTATGGCATGGATCCCTCGATGTTCGGCACTCTCAAGGACGGCGTGGTCGACTTCCCTGCCGGCACACTGATGTGCACAGCCGATGTGCTCCTTGATGCAGGTTATGGCTGGCTCGCGACAGGCTCCCAGGGCAGTTTCAAGGTTGTGTTCCCTAATTCGGTAATCGAAGGTGTTGATGCCGGCACACAAGCTCCGACAGAATACTACAATCTGCAAGGCATACGGGTTGAAAAGCCTCTGAAAGGATTGGTAATCAAGCATCAGGGCGGCAAAGCTTCCAAAGTTGTATTTTAAGCGGAAAGGTACATGAATCGATAATTCCGATATTAACTCGCCGACAGCACTGCCGGCGAGTTTTTTTAACAAATCCAAAAACAATAACTGCCTCACTGTTGTTGAGTAGTTACCCTCAATGGTTTGAACCTTGTTAAGGGAACGATAAAAATGTTAATGATTGACTGATTAGTGAAAATAATTGGTTAACTTTGGAACATGAAAAGGATTGGATTATTCATATTGTTTGTAATTGGTTTGACTGCATTGTCAGCTAAACTAATCAATAAGGTATCGGATAATTCCGCTTCAGATGGGATGAATCATGAAAGAATAGAAATATCATCGATTCAAGATGGTAATTCTTCTGTCATTTGTCATGATAATACAACCGATGATTCTCAGTTTCCTATATTATTTGCACGTAGCAGCAATATCCATACAGTATTTTCGCGTGTGCAGAATCGGTGCATGCGATTATTGTATAGGTTCAATACCATTGCGTTTTTGAAAAAAAAGAAAATTGCTGACGTTACATACATACATCTATCTTTCCAAAGCAGCCGCAATGTATTGTGTTTTGTAAAACTATCATGGAAAAACGACTATATACGTTTTTGTAAGCTGTTGATTTAGCGTTCTCTATTCGTAGGTTTTCTACCTATATACTTCAAATTTTATGATTTTTTATAAAGGGTGAATAGAAACAAATCTGTTTGCTCTGCCGGGATTTTTATAACCTGCCAGGCTGTGAACGATTTGTCACGCTCTTCTATTACCCTGACAGAACTGAAGTATCTGCTGTGTTAATTGATTACAAATAATTACTTTGTTTTAATGATTATGAATAGAGAATTTCAAAAAATGCGTACCAGAATGGATGTTGCAATTTCATCCATAACCTTTATTGTCGGAATCGTTTTAGTTGTACTGCCAACATCGGTGTCGATCAACATTTTCGGTTCATGCATGATTGTTGTCGGCATCTTATTAGTGACTTTTTTAAAAACCGGCTGGCAAGATACAGAAACCAAAGAATACTATTGCAAGAAAAAATTGTTTTTCCATCAAAAAAATAAGTCACAGCTTCTGAAAGCCTTGGAAGAACATGCTGAAATTATGGCCGTTTCTGATAAAGAAAATGGAGACGGGCTGATGATGGAAATATATTATAATAGACAGAACAAGAAGGCTTATATAAACCTATTTGAGTTTGTGCCTTATGAATATAAAACCATTGGCCTGGCGTTTGAGTATTCAGTCGATGAAATTGAAAAATTAATAGGCATAAAAGGATAACGTCGAAATATTACTCGTTCGGATGCTTAGGTGCTGTTACTCTGTGTGTTTTTATTATAAGAAGACAAACTGAATCAATAGTTCGTTAAAAAAATATTCATAGGCTAAGCGGCATCAGTCGCCAAGC
>CAJUAR010000112.1 GCA_910584495.1 uncultured Muribaculaceae bacterium | reverse complement strand
CACTCCAAGCCATGCGACCTGGTGATTAACAGATATTGTCGAACCGGCTCTAAGAATTATGGAGAAATTAACCTGTTGCTTAGCAACATAACCCATCGCTGCAAGCTATATAACCCGTTGCTTTAGCAACATAACCTTCAAGTGAAGCTTGCGAAACTTGAATTAATTATCCCTTCGAAAGTGTTATCTCGAACGACAGCCCTCCGGAGCTGAGATTATGTGCTGTAATAGTTCCACCATGGAGCATTACGGCATTTTTCACTATCGACAGGCCCAGGCCTGTGCCTCCTGCAGCACGGCTTCGGCCTTTGTCTATGCGGTAGAAGCGCTCGAAGAGTCTGTGCAGATGTTCATCGGCAACTCCTGTGCCGTTGTCCGACAGAGACAAAACAATCTTTTGCCTGTTGTCTTCAATCAGCACTATCCTTATCCTGTCACCTCCGCTGTAGATAATTGCATTGTCAATCAAGTTATTGAATATGGCCTCTAAAAGGGAAGAATTTCCCGATATTTCCAGTTCGGATACAATTTCATTTTCAATGACTATGCCTTTTGAACTGGCTATGAACCCGCGGTCGATGACAACTTCGCTAATAATCGATGAAAGATTCACTTTCTCTTTGAGTATGGACGAATTGCCATCGTCCATGCGTGTGATCAGGGCCACATCAGTGAGGAGATGTTGCAGCCGCTCGGTGTTCATCAGGCTGCGTCGTAGAAATAATTCGCGTTTTTCGTCGCTGATATTTTTACGTTCCAACAACGTTTCCAGGCAAACTTTGATGGAAGCCACCGGTGTTTTCAGTTCATGGTTGATGTTGTTGGTGAGCTGTTTCTTGATTCGTTCTTTTTCCTGTTGCTCATATAGGGCGGCGCTGTGCTCGCGATCGCGGTCGATATTTGCTTTTTGCAGACGGGCATAAAGCCGAACGATATTGTTTGATATGGCTCCCAGTTCGTCGTTGGGAAAAGGCTCCGTATCGGAAATTTTAATGCCGTTTTCCACATCTTCGGCAAACTTTTTGAGACGTGTGATGTGAAGCCCCACTCGTCGGGTGGCGAAGTAGCCCAGTAGACACATGACCAATGCCACAGCTCCCATCACCCATAGAAATGTGACATCCGGTTTTAGCAGGGAACTCAACGATATGGAATAGGGAACGGCCGTGCGGACGATGATGCCGTTATCGCCTTTTTTCGCAGAATAGAAATAGAAGGAGCCAGTGCTTTCGCTATGGCGTCGGACGGTATACCCTGAATTATGAGCGAGAGCCTGTTTTATTTCTGCTCGGTTGAGGTGATTTTTCTCGGGTCGCGATTCGGTGGAGTTGTCGTAGACAACAGTTCCGTCGCACATGATCACGCTTACTCTTATGTCGTCGAAGGGATGGAAATCACAGAGGCTTATATCCTCTATGTCTGTGCCCTGTTCCAGTTCTGTCAGAATATAGGTGTTTATCAGTTGAAGACGACTGTTCATCTCCTGTGCTTTGAACTCTTTTTCTCTCTTATATTGGAAGGCAATGAAGCAACCTACCAGCAGTGCCGAGTAGACGAGTAGCCATAGAAAAAGCCGCAGAGGATATGTCAGCCTATTCGATGAACCCATAGCCATAGCCGGAGCGTGTGACGATATTTTTGCCATACTGGCCGATTTTCTGACGGATGCGGGTGATGTTGACATCTATCACGCGGTCGAGCACCACAACTTCATCGGTCCATATCTCTGTCAGCAGCTCTGCACGGGAAAATACCTGTCCGATATTAGATACCAGTCTTAACAGAATCTCAAATTCCTTTTTGGGCAGGCGCACTTCTTGGCCGTCGACATGGCAGGTGTAGTTACGCTTTGACAGAACAAGTCCTTTATATGCCACTATATCGGCCGGCGGCTGAGATGTTGCCGCAGATGCCGATGTGCGGCGAAGTACTGTCCGTATTCTCGCAAGAACAGCCTTCAGCGAGTAAGGTTTCATGATATAGTCATCAGCTCCAAGGTCAAGACCGCTTATCATGTCTTCTTCGCCATCCTTGGCTGTGCAGAATATTATCGGCACCGATGCCGTTGAGGGATTTTTCTTCATTATGCGGGCAAGCTGCGTACCTGAAATTTCTCCCATCATTATATCAAGGAGCACCAGGTCGTAGTCCGAAAGATTATGGCTCAAGGCCTCCTCTGCACTGTAGGAGGTGTCTACTTCATATCCTTCTGCTTCGAGGTTGAAGGCGAGTGCATCGCAAAGAGTCTCCTCGTCGTCAACTACAAGTATTCTTTTTGCTTGTTTCATATTTTGCAAAATTAGTGAGAATCGTTCAATTTCCAATAACTCGGCATAAGTTTAATAAAACTTTAATCTCCATTGTCCACGCTCCGGTCCCGGCAAAGCAAAAAAATATACTTTTATGCCCGTATTGTCGGGCAAAAGTGCTAATTTTGTATAACTAAGGGAAAATATTATCGCTATGAATCTGAAATTGTTCAAGTTGGCCTTATGCTGCTTGTTGGCATGCGCCATTATGGCCTCGGCCGAGAATGTGGCTCAGTTCAATGTGGCCACCTATAACCTTCGTCAGAAAAACCAAAAAGATTCCATCAACGGCAACGGCTGGGATGTGCGTTATCCGGCTTTGGCCGGATTGGTGCGTTTCCACGAATTTAACATATTCGGCACCCAGGAGGGTTTCAAAAGACAGCTTGAAGATCTCAAGGGCCTGCTTCCGGGCTATGAATACATAGGGGTGGCTCGAGATGATGGAAAGGAGAAAGGCGAGTTTTGCGCCATTTTCTATGACACTGCGATGTTCGAACTCCTTGACCACGGCGACTTTTGGCTGTCGGAGACTCCGGACCGTCCCGGCCTTGGATGGGATGCCGCTTGTGTGCGCATATGCACATGGGGAAAATTCCGGCACAAACCTTCGGGAAAAGTTTTTCGCTTCTTCAACCTCCATCTCGACCATATAGGCAAAAAAGCACGCACCGAAAGCGTACGCCTGGTATGGCGAAAGGTGAAAGAAGCCGGTTTCGATATGCCAACTTTCCTCACCGGCGACTTCAATGTGGATCAGAACAATGAACTATACGATGTGCTGTCGTCGGCCGACTTCATGGCTGATGCCTTCAAAAAAGCAGAATTTGTCTATGCCCTCAACGGCACTTTCAACAGCTACAAAACCGACGGATATTCCGAAAGCCGTATCGACCATGTCTTTGTGTCGGACGGTGTGACGGTAGAAAAATATGGTGTGCTTACAGACACATATAGAACCCCGGCAGACAAAGATGGCGACTATGAGCTCAAGGACTTTCCGGAAGAATTGAAACTGAAAGCATTCCGCAGCCGCGTTCCCTCGGACCATTTCCCGGTAAAAATCAAAGTCAGGTTCTGACCTGTCTGATGCTCGTTTGTTTCAGTGCTTTGCCGTTGTCAGCCATGCGGAAAGCTCCGGGGCATTTGCCATCGTGTTTATCTCGGTCTCGGCATCTTCAGCGGGTTTGCCGTGCCCATGAGCAAGCGTAGCCACAGAGAAGCTCAAGCGCATGATGCCGCGCGCTGCGGCGAAAAACGCAGAAGTTGTCATGATGTTGGAATGGTTGTTTAGAAGGGAAATATAAGCGGAATGACGAAAATCATGATAATGCCGAGGATAATCTGCAGGGGGGCGCCCACTTTTACATAATCCATGAACGAATACTGCCCGGCAGACATCACAAGTGCATTTGGCGGCGTTGAGAAGGGCGACATGAAACAGAGCGATGCGCCGAAAGTGACTGCAAAGAGCATAGGCAGCGGACTGACACCGTAGGCCACAGCACTCTGCACCGCAATGGGTGCCATAAGCACAGCAGTGGCCGTATTGGAGATAAAGAGGGTGAAGATGGACGTGGTGAAGTAGAGCCCCGCCATGAGCCAAAGGGGGCCTATGCCTCCAAGGGCATCGACCAACGACTGGCTGAGCATGTCGTTGAGACCTGTCTTTTCGAGAGCGAAACTCATGGGCATCATTGCCGCAATGAGGATGATACTCTCCCAGTTGATAGTTTTATAAGCATCGCTCACCGAGCGGAAACATCCGGACAGCAAGGTGATAATCGATGCGGCAAGAACAATGAATACAGCAGGAATTTTGCTGAAAACCAAGGCTACAATCATGGCAAGCATTATTGCGGCAGCCACCGGAGCCTTGTAGTCGATGGTCACTTTCGAGGCCCGGCTTTCAGGCTCTCCGAGCACCACCCAGTCGCGAATGTTTTGGCTTATTTTGCCTATTGCATCCCATGTGCCTTGCACCAGAAGTACATCGCCTTTGGCCACCGTCAGAGCACCGAGATTGTCGATGAGATATTCTTTGCCGCGACGGATACAGAGTATGTTGACATTGTAACGGTTACGGAAATCGAGCTGGGCGATGGTTTTGTTGAGTATGCCTGAGTTTGGAACGACAACAATTTCGGCTAGTCCTATATCGTAGAAATCGAGACTGCTGCGTGATGTGCCTCCGCCTTCGGCAATTTTCAAACCGTAGTCGGCCACAAAACGCTCGGCATTTCCGCGCGGACCACGGATGAGCAGAATGTCGCCGGCATCGATGACCGACGAGGCTGCAGGAGCTTCCTGGACAACATTTCGCAGCAAGCCCTTGCCTGCTTCCATGCGCAGCTCCATGACATCGAGCCCATAGTTGGTGCGGAGCGACAACGCTCCGAGCGTAACACCCGAGATGGGCGATGATTTGGGAACGTCGACACGCCAGAGGTCTTTATTGAGATTGTATTCCTCTACAATATCTGCCA
>CAJUAR010000111.1 GCA_910584495.1 uncultured Muribaculaceae bacterium | reverse complement strand
TCCTGGAGGGTGAAGAATTTATGAAATGTTGATTGCAAGCCCGGAGGGTCAAGCCACCAGGCGCAGATGTGCGGTCAGCCCTACCTTTGCGATGTAAATTCAATGTGCTTCGTGCGTGTTTACAAGTAAAGTTCCTCGCGAAACGTCCCGACAAAATCCCGAGCCACGTAACCTGCAAGGCATATTTGGCGGTGAACGCCGACCGCCGGCGCGAATACGCATCAACTCTGTGTAATCACCGACGGCCAAAGCGGAACATCAACAATGGGAAGCCCGGCTGAGGAAGCACAGAAAAAGGGAATCGCCCCGTAACGAGTCGATGGAGCGAATGGTTCAGAGTTCAGACGGTAAAATCCCCTCAAAGGGCATAAAGCGCGGTAACGACCTATCTCTGTGAACAAGTCGCCGCAGCCGAAACAAAACCATATTGAAAAAGCGAACTTCGGATCCAACGCAAAGTTGGTGCCGAAGCCCGCTGTATGTTATCGACGAAGTCGCTTGCGAAGCAAGAGTTAGCGATTGAAGCCTTCCGGTCGAGACTTTAGGCTCGATTAACTAAAGCGCGGCGGCGGAGCCGCAACTTCTTTAATCTTTTTTCTCGGCTTTGGTGATGGTTGTGTTCTCCATTATGAAAGAGCCGTGTCGACAAGTTTCTTCATGTCGATTTGAGAAGAGAAAGAGAAGAGAAGTTTTCAAAAATCAATCAATTGAGAAATAATAAGAGGGTATACCTAAATTGATACACTCTCTCAATGCCGTCGCATTATCGGGATATGTAATGAACTATGATATACCGGAATACGATTAATAAAGGATGTCGGTGGTAGTTCTAAAGTTTGTGCCACCACAGGTGCAGGATGTTACCCTATGATAGTATATGGCGCCACATTTAGTGCAGACATAGTATGTGCGTACCAAAGGAGGACGGGCGACCGTGCTGTTGTTGTCCTTATAGTATTCAATTGTAGTGATATGTAGGGTGAATGGGTTGATGCCTTTAACGTTGAAAACCAACGTTGAGTAGATGCCCTCATCGGCTCCGGGAGTTATACGTATTGTGCCGTAACCGTCGCCAAGGTCGGCGGTGGTGGCTTTGCCTGACCAATTGTTGAGTGTCAGTGTTTTGCAGAGACCGTCGGCAAGTTCTTTGTCGTCGGTTGGCATGAGGTATTCGCCCGGGGTTTTACCTTCGAGAAAGTCGATTGCGCCATTTTCGTCAAGTACCTGGCTTTTGATAAACTCGGCATTTTCAGCACCCGATTTGGCGGTTTTAGGCTCGTCGTCGGACGAGCATGCTGTCATTGTGGGCATGATTATGGCGATTGCCATAGCCATAAGAACTTTGATTGTTCGTGTCATTTTGTTGTTATGTGTGTAGTTATTGTTTGAAATTTATGAACTCGGACATGTCGGCGTTGTAGAGGTTGCCGTATTGCGGGGCGTTGTAGACCATGACGTGGCTGCCAACGGTGTTGATGAAGAGGCGATAGTAGAGGTCGCGCATGGCGATAGCCGTATTGGCGGTGATTTGTTCAATGAAGGTCGAGGTAAAGCGGTTGGTCATCCACACATTCAGTGTGCTGTTGAAGATGTCAGCCTTGGAGGTTTCATCGCCGTTGGCGGCAGTAATGAAGAGCATGCCGGGTATGCCTTCGCATTGGCTGAGGACGCCGCCCGAGAAGCAAGCTTCGACCATCATCAGGAGTTTGCGGTAGCATCGGCGGTTGTTCATGTCGCGGAAAATGGATGCGAGGACACCGCCGGTCATGCCGAAATTGTCGTCGTTCCAGACCATGCCGCCGGGGACGCCGTGCCCGCTCCAGTAGACGAAGATGTTGTCCCCTGAGTCGGCATCGATGACCTCGGGCAGACGGTCGCTACGTTCACCGGTGAGAATGGCGCGAATGTCTGTGGAGTTGAGATCGCTCAGTCGGTAGTCAATCCGGGCGTCGGTACGGACATTGCTGCCGCTTGGTGTGATGCGTATGACGCCAGGCTCGGGATTAGCCGGATTTGTGGCAAGGTCATCTTCAGCGATAAGTATGATGTGGTGGTCATCATATCCCGAGGCCTTCAGTTGTTGGTAGATGGCCAAAACGTCGGCCTGGTGACGATAGTTTGTCCAGCCTGTCGAAGTGGCTACAAGCAGTGCCCAATTGCCTGTTTGGGCAGGATATTGTATGTTCGAGGTGTCATCGAAGTCCTGCATGTGCGAGGCCTTCCAGTTCCATCCGGCCAGGGTGGCGTCGGTGCGATTGCCGCCGTCGCTGGTGTTGTAGTCGAGGATTATGTATCGGCCGTTGTAAATCTTGTAATTGTAATAGGTCGTGGCCAGAACGTTGGTATAAAGTTTGGAGTCGAAATTCAGGTGTCCTGATGCTCCGCGGACGTCGGGCGAGCCACCGCGGCCCAGAGCGTCAACAACGAGGCTCATATCCTCGCCGGTCCAACTACCCATGTTCAGTTCGCGTCCCGAAACGATGTGCCGCAAGGCGTTGCGTGTCGTCACGTCGGGGTTTAGATTCTGATACCATGCCGCGTAGCCCAGGAGCATGGCGGTGTCATAGAGTTGTGCTTCGCCGGTTGTGGGTTCAATGCCGTAGTATGTATGGTAGGAAATGTCAAAACCTGATTCAGGGTCGGCACCGAAGGCTACACCCTCAATACCTTCGGCTTTGTTGCCCAATAGTGTCATCACGTCGGCACCATAAGCGGTGTCGGAGAACAGAAGTCGCGGTGCTGTTTCAGCTGCGAGAGGTGTGATGTTGTAGTTGTGCAACATTGGCTCGATTTCGTCAATCTCAGAGGGTACGCAGATGACATATTCGGCGCCGGATTGCTTGGCCTGGCGGGTCATCTCGTCGATCGAGCTTTCGTCGTAGGCGTAAGTACCCTTGTTATCTAGGCCCAACTCCTTGGTCTGGAAGGCAAACCAGTCGGCAAAAGTTTTGCCGTATATGTCATTGTCGCGGACGAGCAGAGCAACGCTGTGCCCGCCGTAATTGATGACTTTCGAGAGTAGGACCTCGCACTGTGTGATGTCGGTTTCGGTCATTGCCCACAGGTTGCCGGTCGTGGCGTAGGCCCGGACTAGTTCCTCGGAGGTTGCGAGTGTAAAGAACGGTTTCCCGGCAATGGTGAGACGCGTGGCCAGAATTGCAGCATCGGACGAGTACAATCCGCCGATGACTGCGTAAATGTCATCGCGAGCGGCCAATTGTCCGGCCAGGTCGTTGAGGTCGACAGTCATTTCGTCGTAGTATTCGAATTTCAGTCGGATGCCGGTCTTCTGATTCGCAAAAGCGCGCTCGAAGTTCTGCGAAAACATATCAAGACAGCGGTGCCAGTGGGCATCCAGGCCTTTCTCCATGGGAAGGACAACGGCGACAGTTTTTTCGTCCCACCGGGATGGGCCGACAGCTGGTGTGGGCACATCGTCCGAGCAACTTACGCCGATAAACATCAGGCAGAGAACTGTAAGTATATTAATGAGCCGCTGTTTCATAATACTGTTTTTCGCTGGCAATGGCTTGTTGGCGCGCACGGTTGACAATTTGTTGTAATTCGGCCTTGTAACGGTCGGCAAGAAGCCAGTCGGCATAGCTGCTTTCAAGACCGTAGGTATTTGCTTCGGGCAGGGTGTAGGTCTTCTGCCATTGGCTGAGGTATTCGTAGACCAAAAGGTCAATGCGCTTGATGACTGACCCGGTTATGCGATTCGACAGGCTCGATTGGTCGGTGTCCATGCCGGCAAGGTACGGGCAATCGTCGAACTCACGTGAGTAGCGGTAGATTCCGGCGTTCGAGCCGCCGGCAACGGGAAAAATGAAGCCGTAATTGTCGCTCCATTGTTCCATGCGGTGGTAGGTCTCCGTCGCCTGAACGTAGCCTGTCCAGTCGTCGGCCAGAGCCTCGACATCACAACCATCGCCATGTCCGGCCACGAAGCCGTCACGGGCAACTTGGATGATGGCATCGTTATTGTTGCCCAGGACTACGAGCGAGCGGCCTCCGTCGAGTTGTGACGCACAGCATCCGGCCAGATACGAGGCTCCGTACATCGAGATGCGGAAGGTGCTGATGTGCGGGTCGCCGAAGTCGCGGTTGGTTTCGAATAAAAGCAAGTACTTGTTGTCGGTCAGACTTTTGGTTGCCAACAGTTTTTCGGCCATGGGCAGATAGTCGCTTGAACCGAGGACAAAGAGCACGGGAATGTTACCGACCGGGCGGTCAAGCCAGTCGGAGAAGATGCGTTCGGCCTCGGCCAGGGATTGTGGCGAGGACATGAACACATCGGTCGTCGGATTATCCTTTTTGAATTGTTGGAGGCCTCGGAGGATGCCGTCGTTGTAACTCATGTCGCCAAGACCGCCGGGCGAAAACAAAAAGACCGCCTGTGGCTCGGGAACTTCCGGTATGTGCTCGTCGTCGGAACTGCACGAAGTCAGCATCCCTGCCGCGACAAGCAGCAGGGCGAGCAATGCGACAAGCCGAAGCAACTTGTCGCCAAACCGAATATTGAAGTACTCGCTCATTCTTTGTTTTTATTTCAAGAGTGAATAATGAAATCGTTTTTACGCTGAATATCAGAGTGATATATACTCCACGATTCTCCGGCGGCCACACGTATAGTGCCGCAGTTGTCGGGCAGGGTGAGCTTGCCGGGCAAGCTATTTTTAGAGTGCAAAGATAGTGAAAAAATTTCATCTAATACGCCTTTTGACTTGACTTTCTGCACTTATACCATTATTTTGGCCTAAATTTTGGCCTAAATTCCGTCCGAATCGAGTAGGAGGTAAACACTAATCATAGGGTGTTTATCTCCTACTTTCG
>CAJUAR010000110.1 GCA_910584495.1 uncultured Muribaculaceae bacterium | reverse complement strand
GCTGCAAATTATTGACTTACAGCGGATTTGGCTTGATTGATTGCGGAAAGACAGGGATTCGAACCCTGGGTGCCCGCAAGGGCACAACGGTTTTCGAGACCGCCCCGATCGACCACTCCGGCATCTTTCCAATGGTCTTCAACGGCTATCTGCCGTTTGCGAGTGCAAAGTTACGTCATTATTACAATATGAACAAATTTTTTTGAACATTTTTTTCACAAGCCCACTAAAAGACCTGTCGGCCAGACTGTTGGACCGAAGATAATGCAATTAAAACCGATAAAGTGTTTTTTATTTGGTTAATTGTCTAAAAAGCACTAAATTTGCGGAGTTTAAGGAGCAACAACATCTGTCGCTCACGTTCGCAACGAACCTTGAATCATACATTATATATCTGTAAATCACTTCATATCATTATCGATATAACAAATATGGCAGAAAAAAAAGAAAGATTGTTCGACCAGTTCCCTCCGGTGAGCTACGATGAGTGGCGTGCCAAAGTTGAAGTGGACCTCAAAGGTGCCGATTTCGACAAGAAACTGGTTTGGCGCACAAACGAAGGCTTTAATGTGCAGCCTGTCTACCGCGCCGAAGACATTGCCGGTCTGAAAACCACCGGCTCACTTCCGGGTCAGTACCCCTATGTTCGCGGCACACGCACTGACAACGACTGGCTCACCCGCCAGAACATTGCAGCAGCAACAGCCGCCGAAGCCAATGCAAAGGCTCTCGAAGTACTGGAAAAAGGCGTTACTTCGCTCGGATTCAAAGTTGCCGCCCCCGCCGATGTGGCTGTTCTTCTGGCCGGCATCGATCTCACAAAAGTAGAAATCAACCTCACCTGCTGCCCCGGCAAAGCCGTAGAAGTGGCAAAAGCCCTTGTAGACTGCTTGGTGAAAGCCGGAGCAGAAAAGACGTTCAAAGGCTCTATCGATTTCAACCCCCTGCGTCGCCAATTCAAGCATGGCGTTGAAGGTTGCGACACAGCCGCTATCGTTGATGAAGCCAAGAAACTTCTCGCAGCTGTAGCTCCGGTTGAAAACCTGCGCTGCCTGGCTGTAGATTCTGAAATGCTCGCCAACAGCGGTGCTTTCATCTATCAAGAACTCGGCTATGCCCTGTCGTGGGGCAATGCATGGCTCGAGGCCCTCACTGGTGCCGGCGTAGCTGTCGACGAGGTTGCCAAACGCATCAAGTTCAACATGTGCGTTTCGTCAAACTTCTTTATGGAGATTGCCAAGTTCCGCGCCGCCCGCATGCTCTGGGCCCAGATTGTGGAGCAATACAAGCCTGAATCGCTCGATGCAGCAAAGATGTATGTCAACGCTTCGACATCGCGTTTCAACCAGACCATCTACGATGCCCACGTCAACCTGCTCCGCAGCCAGACCGAGACATTCTCGGCATGCGTTGCCGGTGTCGACACCATCGTCACCACTCCCTTCGACGTGCCTTATAAGACACCTGACACCTTCTCGGAACGCATAGCCCGCAACCAGCAGTTCCTCCTGAAAGAAGAAAGCCACATGGACAAAGTTGTCGACCCCGCCGGCGGCAGCTATTATGTGGAGACACTCACCGTTTCCATCGCCAAAGAAGGCTGGAAGCTGTTCCTTGCCGTTGAGGACGAAGGCGGCTTCTTCAAAGCCGTTGGCGAAGGCAAAGTGCAGGCAGCTGTCAACGAATCGAGCAAAAAACGCCACACCGACGTTGCTCGCCGCAAAGAAATCCTTCTTGGCACCAACCAGTACCCCAACATCAACGAAAAAGCAGCCGACAAGGTTGAGAAGACCGGTTGCTGCAACTGCGGCTGCAGCACAGAGAAAGGCCCCAACGCACTGAGCATGAAACGTGCCGCCACCGACTTCGAAGAGCTCCGTTTTGCCACCGAAGCCGCTGCCAAGCGTCCCAAAGTGTTTATGCTCACCATCGGCAACCTTGCCATGCGTCTGGCTCGCGCACAGTTCTCTACCAACTTCTTTGGCTGTGCCGGCTATGAAATTATCGACAACCTCGGTTTCAATACCGTTGAAGAAGGTATCGATGCCGCCTTGGCAAAAGAGGCCGACGTGGTTGTGCTCTGCTCGTCGGACGACGAATATGCCGAGCTCGCACCTGCGGCTTTCAAATATCTCAACGGCCGTGCCGAATTTGTAGTTGCCGGAGCTCCTGCTTGCACCGAAGAACTCAAAGCCGCCGGCATCAACGACTTCGTACATGTTCGCTGCAATGTGCTCGACACCCTTCGTGATTTCAACAACCGTTTGCTCAACAAATAAATACAGCCCACAATTATGAAACCCGATTTCAAAAATATCGACATAACATCCGGGCTGTGTGGACCCAAGCCCGCCGCTCATGCGGTTGAGGACTGGACCACCCCCGAACTGATACCCGTAAAACCAGTATATACCAAAGACGACCTCGAAGGCCTGGAACACCTCAACTATATGTCGGGTATTCCTCCATTCCTTCGTGGCCCGTACTCGGCCATGTACCCCCTGCGTCCCTGGACAATCCGCCAGTATGCCGGCTTCTCCACTGCTGCCGAATCGAACGCCTTCTACCGCCGCAATCTTGCCGCCGGACAGAAAGGTCTGTCGGTGGCTTTCGACCTTGCCACACACCGCGGCTATGATGCCGACCACGAACGTGTTGTAGGCGACGTTGGCAAAGCAGGTGTGTCGATCTGCTCTATCGAAGACATGAAGGTGCTCTTCGACGGTATTCCTCTGAACAAGATGTCGGTGTCGATGACCATGAACGGTGCTGTGCTCCCTGTTCTTGCCTTCTACATCAACGCCGGTCTTGAACAAGGTGCAAAGCTCGAAGAAATGGCCGGTACAATTCAGAACGACATTCTGAAGGAATTCATGGTGCGTAACACATATATCTACCCGCCGGAATTCTCCATGCGTATTATCGCCGACATCTTCGAGTACACCTCGCAGAACATGCCCAAGTTCAACTCCATCTCCATCTCTGGCTACCACATGCAGGAAGCAGGCGCCACTTGCGACATCGAGCTGGCCTACACTCTTGCCGACGGTCTCGAATACCTCCGCGCCGGTGTGAACGCAGGCATGGACATCGATTCCTTCGCTCCCCGTCTGTCGTTCTTCTGGGCTATTGGCATGAACTACTTCATGGAAGTTGCCAAGATGCGTGCCGCCCGTATGCTCTGGGCTAAGATTGTTAAGCAGTTCAACCCCAAGAATCCCAAATCGCTGGCTCTGCGCACACACTCGCAGACATCGGGCTGGTCGCTCACCGAGCAAGACCCATTCAACAACGTTGGCCGTACTTGCATCGAAGCCATGGGTGCCGCTCTCGGCCACACCCAGAGCCTCCACACCAACGCATTGGACGAAGCCATCGCTCTGCCCACCGACTTCTCGGCACGTATTGCTCGTAACACCCAGATTTACATCCAGGAAGAAACTCAGGTTACTCGTGCCATCGATCCCTGGGGCGGTTCCTACTACGTTGAAGCCCTTACAAACGAAATCGCTCACCGCGCTTGGGAACACATCCAGGAAATCGAAAAACTCGGCGGTATGGCCAAAGCCATCGAAACCGGTCTGCCCAAGCTGCGCATCGAAGAAGCTTCGGCACGCACTCAGGCCCGTATCGACAGCGGTCGTCAGACCATTGTGGGTATCAACAAATACCGTCTCGACCACGAAGACCCCATCGACATCCTCGAAATTGACAACACCGAGGTGCGCCGCGAACAGATCGAACGTCTCAACGACGTGAAAGCTCACCGCGACGAAGCCAAAGTGAAAGAGGCTCTTGCCGCCATCACCGAATGTGTGCGCACAAAAGAAGGCAACCTGCTCGACCTTGCTGTCAAAGCTGCCGGCCTCCGTGCAACCCTCGGCGAAATTTCCGATGCCTGCGAAGAAGTCGTGGGTCGTTACAAAGCTCAAATCAGAACAATTTCAGGCGTGTACGCAAACGAAACAAAACAAGATCCCGAATTCCTCCGTGCACAGCAGATGTGCGAGGACTTCGCAAAACGCGAAGGTCGTCAGCCCCGTATCATGATTGCCAAGATGGGTCAGGACGGTCACGACCGTGGTGCCAAAGTTGTTGCAACAGGTTATGCCGACTGCGGTTTCGACGTCGACATGGGCCCGCTCTTCCAAACCCCTGCCGAAGCTGCCCGCCAGGCTGTTGAAAACGACGTTCACATTCTGGGCGTAAGCTCGCTTGCCGCCGGTCACAAGACCCTCATTCCGCAAGTAATCGAAGAGCTCAAGAAACTCGGCCGCGAGGACATTCTCGTAACAGCCGGCGGTGTTATCCCCGCACAGGACTACGACTTCCTCTACAAAGCCGGTGTCGCCGCCATCTTCGGCCCGGGCACACGCATTCCTGTTTCAGCCATCAAGATGCTTGAAATTCTTAATTCCCAAGAATAACATCCCCCCCGAGCCCTCCCTCCGTCCCCTTCAATAATCGGGAGGGCTCACATATCCCTGAGACGGTGCAGGTCGTGAGACCAGCACCGTTTTCTTTTGCCTTGTTCATAAACCAATCATAAACCAAAATTAAAATAGTTTTGTAGTCTCAAAAAAACCATATAACTTTGCGTTATGTACATTACCGTAATCACTCTGCTACTGGCCGCCGCCGGTTTCGTCTGGGGCAAAATCAGGGCCGATGTCGTTGCCCTCATCGCTCTGCTGGTACTCACGCTTTCGGGCATCCTCACCACCCAGGAGGCCTTGTCGGGCTTTTCAAATCCCATTGTAATAATGATGGCCGGCTTGTTTATTGTCGGAGGTGCCATTTTCAATACAGGACTTGCCAAGATGCTCGGTGCCAAACTCTCCAAGCTCGGCAACGGCAGTCCCACACGTCTTTTTCTTGTCGTTGTACTTGCCACGGGCCTGATTGGAGGATTCGTCAGCAACACAGGCACTGTGGCCTTGATGCTACCAATCGTGGTGTCGATGGCAGCGACAACCAACACGCAGTCGTCGCGTTTCCTCATGCCGCTGGCCTTTGCTTCAAGCATAGGCGGTATGCTCACCCTCATCGGTACGCCGCCCAACCTTGTCATTGCCGAGGTGTGGGAAGAATATAGCGGTGAACCTCTCACCATTTTCACCTTCCTGCCCACCGGCCTGGTGTGCTTGGCTGCCGGCACCTTGCTGCTGATACCTCTCAGCAAAATGCTCACAAAGAAAAAAGAAGGGCAGGAAACAGCCTCCCATAGCCGGCGCTCTCTGGCAGATATTG
>CAJUAR010000109.1 GCA_910584495.1 uncultured Muribaculaceae bacterium | reverse complement strand
GGAAGATATAGACGGCTCCCTGATAGTAGAGACCACATTCGGGGTCATTTAGCTTTGCGAAAGTGGCTGATAAATATAGTTCGTCAAGGGCGCGGTGTATGTCCCAGCCATATTCCGCCATAAGCATATCGGCAAGTTCAGCCGCAAGGCATTCTATCTGAAACTGTATGTCTTGTGTCATAATTTGATGCGTTTTAAGCATTGTACGGCCTGAGGAGTGCCGAAAAAGTATTGTACTGCATGATTGTCCCGGAATCTCAGTTCTTCAACCAATGCAGAGGCGGACAGATAGCCCATTATGAAACGGCGAATCTGAACACCAACTGTATCATCGGCAATAGGACCTATAACTATATCGTATGGATGAGCCGGAACATCGGAGTTATTTTTACGGTTCATCACGACAAATTCAGCCCATTCTTCTGAGTAATCAGGAAAAATCTTTATGTTCAGACCATTCTTTGTCGCCTCGTCTTCGTCAAATTCAAAACAGGATAGCGTAGGATTTCCCTCATTGAGGAATCGAGTTGTTCTAACTGCCATCTCCATAGCTTGGTCGGAATTGGCGTTGAGATAGAATCCTTGCCCGAAATCCTTGCCACGCTTGCTGCGTGAGAGGTCAATATGCTCAATGGCTACGTTAGAGCCGTGATAGAGACGTATCATATCTTACCTCCTTCCCGTTGGCAAATGACCTGAAGGTCTGAAACCGCATCGTCAATGGAGAGGGTATGCTCGGCGGCATAGCAGTCGAGAAGGAAATCTATGCCTGTGAAACGGCGCAAATATGCGTATGCCTGCATATTGGAGAGGTTATACCGTTGGGCGAAAGCTCCGACACAAGCCACTACATATTCTATTCTATTAACTATTTCTTTCTTATCCATGACTAAGTTTTATTGCTTACAATTAAATCTTTAACATCAATATTAAGTAATTCAAAAATCCTTACAAGCGTATCAAGCGAGGGCTGCATTTTGTTGGAACACCATCGGGAAACTGTTGCTTCATTTTTACCGACTTGCTCGGCAAGCCATTTCCCGGTTTTACCATTCTCAACCAACGCAATTTTTATCCTGTTTATCTTCTGTGATTCCATTATTCACTTGCTTACCGAATACAATACATTGATGTTTAACGCAAAGGTAATAATAATTCTTGGCACAGCAAACAGAAAATGAGAATCCTCATAGTCTGTAGCAATTATCTGCATGATGTGAATTTGTCATTTCTCCCTGACACTGTCGCCGCCCCACGAGACTGATGAGATTGTATCATCCACTATTGACCGCATGAACCAACATTTTTACGGAATACTGTTGTCGGGGTGATAGGAAACAGTATTGTTCTGTGCGAAAAGTATAAATAAAAATGGAGCGTAACTCACTGAGCTACACTCCATTTGATTATCGTTGGTTGGTGGACTTACTTCACTTCCTCGAAGTCTACGTCGGTGACGTGGTCGTCGGGGTTGCCGCCCTGCTGGGAACCGTAGTTCTGCTGGCCGCCGTAGGCTTGCTGGCCGCCCTGCTGAGCACCGGCCTGTGCTTGCTGCTGTGCGTTGAGGATGTCCTGCTGAGCAGCGCCGAATGTGCTTTCAATTTCTTTGATAGCAGCATCGATAGCGGCGATGTCGCCGGCTTTGTGGGCATCTTTGAGTTTGTTGACGGCAGCTTCGATGGGGGCTTTGCGGTCGGCGGGAATCTTGTCGCCGAATTCGGCAAGCTGTTTCTCGGTCTGGTGGATTATGGCTTCAGCCTGGTTCATCTTGTCGACACGTTCTTTCTCGCGTGCGTCGGCTTCTGCGTTTGCTGCAGCTTCGTCTTTCATTCGTTTGATTTCGGCATCGGTAAGGCCGCTGGAAGCTTCGATGCGGATGCTCTGCTCCTTGCCTGTAGCTTTATCTTTTGCCGAAACGTTGAGAATACCGTTTGCGTCGATTTCGAAAGTGACTTCAATCTGAGGAATGCCACGTGGAGCGGGAGCGATGCCGTCGAGGTGGAACTTGCCGAGGAGTTTGTCGTCTTTGGCCATAGGACGCTCGCCCTGGAGGACATTGATTTCAACTGAAGGCTGGTTGTCGGCAGCTGTAGAGAAAGTTTCGCTCTTGCGGGTAGGAATGGTTGTGTTTGCTTCGATGAGCTTGGTCATTACGCCGCCGAGGGTTTCGATACCTACGCTCAGAGGAACAACATCGAGAAGGAGCACGTCCTTAACATCGCCCGAGAGGACACCGCCTTGGATAGCTGCGCCGATAGCCACAACTTCGTCGGGGTTAACGCCCTTGTTGGGTTCTTTGCCGAAGATTTTCTTGACGATTTCCTGGATGGCGGGGATACGGGTCGAGCCGCCAACGAGGATTACCTCGTCGATGTCGGAAGCTTTGAGGCCGGCATCGCGCAGGGCGTTTTCGCATGGAGCGATCGTTGCTTGGATGAGGCGGTCGGCAAGCTGTTCGAATTTGGCGCGAGAAAGCTTCTTTACAAGGTGCTTAGGACCGCTGGCAGTAGCGGTGATGTAAGGCAGGTTGATTTCGGTCTCCATTGCCGAGGAGAGTTCTATTTTTGCCTTTTCGGCAGCCTCTTTGAGACGCTGCATAGCCATGGGGTCCTGACGGAGGTCGATGCCTTCTTCTTTCTGGAATTCGTCGGCGAGCCAGTCGATAATCACGTGGTCGAAGTCGTCACCGCCAAGGTGAGTATCGCCGTTGGTCGATTTCACTTCGAACACACCGTCGCCGAGTTCGAGGATAGAGATATCGAAAGTACCGCCACCGAGGTCGAATACTGCTATTTTCTGGTCTTTGTTTGTTTTGTCAAGGCCGTAGGCAAGAGCGGCAGCCGTAGGTTCGTTGACAATACGGCGCACGGTGAGGCCTGCAATTTCGCCGGCTTCCTTTGTTGCCTGACGCTGCGAATCGTTGAAGTAGGCAGGCACGGTGATGACGGCTTCCGAAACGGTCTGTCCGAGGTAGTCTTCGGCAGTTTTCTTCATTTTTTGAAGAATCATGGCCGAGATTTCTTGGGGCGAGTATTCGCGACCGTCGATGTCGATACGAGGAGTGTTGTTGGCTCCGCGAACCACTTTGTAGGGCACTCGTTCGATTTCGTTCTTAACCTGGTCGTAGGTTTCGCCCATGAAACGTTTGATAGAATAGATTGTACGTTTAGGGTTGGTAACAGCCTGACGTTTGGCGGGCTCGCCCACTTTGCGTTCGCCGCCGTCGACGAAAGCGACAACCGAAGGAGTAGTACGAGCACCTTCGCTGTTAGGAATTACGACAGGTGAGTTACCTTCGAGGACTGCCACGCACGAATTGGTGGTGCCAAGGTCAATACCAATAATTTTTCCCATGATAGTATGTAATTTTTATGTTTTGTTATTTACTTTGTTTTGACAATAGATAAACAAATCGCATGCCAAAAAGTTTTTTCGGGCATGCGAGTGACAAACGACTGACAAAGTGTCAGTGCCGTGTAAAGGTAATCAGACGAAAACGAGCACCAGAATCTGTGCTATTACCACTCTTGCAAACATCGAGAGGGGGTAGACGGTGGCATAGGCCACGGCAGGATTGTCGCCGGGCAGCGTGTCCGACGAATATGTTAGCGCCATTGGGTTGGCCATCGAGCCGCAAAGCATTCCGCACGCCAATCCGAAATCCACACGGCAGACACGCACAGCCACCACACCCATAACGATCACAGGCAGCAGAGTTATGGCAAAACCGAGACCCACCCACAGCAGGCCGTCGCCGCGTGTGATGGTTTCAAGGAAATGTGCGCCGGCATCAAGACCGAGACAGGCAAGGTAGAGCGACAGCCCTATGCCGCGCAGAATGAGGTTGGCGCTGCGCGTTGTATAAGTGACAAGGTGCAGACGCGGCCCGAAACAGCCCAAAAGAATGCCGACGACAATGGGGCCGCCTGCAAGGCCGAGTTTCACCGGTGCCGAAATTCCCGGCAGGGCTATTGGCACCGAACCAAGAAGCAAACCGAGCACAATGCCCACAAAGATAACTGCAAGATTAGGGTCTTCGAGCTTGCTTTCGGCATTTCCGACAATGGCAGCAACCTTTTTGATTTGCTCCTCCTTGCCAACGACGGTCAGGCGGTCGCCGAGCTGGAGCACCAGCCCGGGAGTGGCAAGGAGCATGACACCGCTGCGCATCACGCGAGTAATGTTCACCCCATAGTTGTTTCGCAAGTGCAGCGAGCCTAATTTGCGGCCGTTGATTTCAGGCTTGGTCACGAAAACGTGCTTCGACGTGAGGCTCGAATCAATTTTGTTCCAGTCGATGTCGCCGGTATTCCAGTCGCGGCTTTCGTGCGAGCCAAAGAGAATGGTAAGGGCTTCTACGTCGGGCTCGGTGGTTATGACCATCAGGCGGTCGCCATTCCGGACGATTGTTTCAGAATTTGGTATGGACACTTCGCCCCCACGCCACAGGCGAGAAATTACGAACTTATGGGGCGAGAATGCGGCTATCTCCTTGAGGTTCTTATCGAAAATGGCAGGGTTGATGACCTGGAATGTTGCAATGAAAGTCTGGTCGTCCTCGTCGTGAGTGCCCGAATCAATGTCGGAAGGCCGCACAAAGGTTTTACGCATCAGTACAATTGCCAAAATGACACCGACAACGCCCAGTGGATAGGTAACAGCGCAACTCAATGCGGCACCGTTTGCCGAGAGCCCCAGCTGCTGCAGGGCTTGCTGCGCGGCACCAAGCGACGGAGTATTGGTTGTTGCTCCGGCAATGATGCCCACCATGTCGGCCATCGAAGTACCGGTGCCGAAGCTCATGGCAATTGCCATAGCGGTTCCGAGGAGGACAGTGCCCAGACCCAGCAAGTTTAGTTTCACACCGCCTTTGCGAAAAGAGCTGAAGAAACCGGGACCGACTTTGAGACCGAGTTCATAGACAAAGAGCACAAGGCCGAAACTTTCCACGCAGTTGAGCATAGAGCTGTCGATCGACAAGCCAATATGCCCTGCAAGAATACCGGCAAAGAACACCCATGTGACGCCCAGCGAAATGCCCCACAGCTTGATTTTGCCAAGGGCAAGGCCCACGGCGATAATACACGATATGACAATAACAGCCTGCAGGGGGCTATGGTCTAAAAAAATCGACTGAATCCAATCCATGGTGCAAAATTACGAAAAAAAGTGGCTGCAGAGAAAGTCCGCAGCCACTTTTGGCGAATTCTGACTATTTTTCTAAGTTTCGAGCTGTGAGGAATTATCACAATTCCATTCAGAATTCTTGTCTTTTATGCAATCATGCATCTTGCATTAAATCAGCGTGTGTCGCCGAAGAAGCTACAAAAGTAACTACTCACCTATAGTGAGCTTACAAAGTCAGAGGTTAGTCGACCTTTAATTTATACCATTTGTATATAGTTGGCAC
>CAJUAR010000108.1 GCA_910584495.1 uncultured Muribaculaceae bacterium | reverse complement strand
TCATTTTAGCGGACAGCCGCTCTATGGTCAGGTGATAAAATTGCTTGACAAGTCAGAAATTCTTCAATTTAGCCATGAAAACGAAGGTGAGAAGTACACCAAACGCTTCAACTGCTGGATTCATCTTTATTATCTATCGAACCACAACTTTTGTGGCTTTGCCGCCCTGGCGACGGATGAAGAGGCCGTTTTCGGGATTGGCAACGGGCATGCCCTGGAGGTTGAAGTATTCAGCGGGGGCCTGGCTGTCGACAGCAATGTCGCTCACCGAATCCTTGGAGGGCACCTTGATGTAGAACTTGTGGTTGGTGTTGCCGCGCGGCATGCCGAATTCGGGCATATAAAGGAAGATTGCACCGCCTAAGAAGGTAATTTTGCCTTCTTCGAGCTTTCCGAAACCGGCGAGCACATCCTCATTGGTAATGTCGGCGCCTTGCAGCATGGAGAACCAGCCTTCGGAGAACATCATCACTTGTCCGTAGCCGAAGTCAGCACCGAAAGGCGAAGGCTCGATCACAACCATGTCGGGATCCGAAGCGTCGACAACGGTGTAGTGGTGGTGATTATGTCCGGGAAGGATATTGTTGTCGTCCAGCAGGTTCTGGTAGTAGGGGAACGATGGTCCGTAGAGGTCGACAAGACGGTAGCGGCCAGGGGTTGTGGTGCTTTCTTCAATATCCACCTCGTAGACTGTATGCTCGATTTCCTCGGGGTAAATGCTCGAGAGCACGCCCTCGGAGTATTCGGCTTTGCCAATCGATGTCCATTGGTCGGCGTTCTCCTGTTGTCCGAAATAATAGAACACTTTGCGAGCCACCACATTGCCTTCGGCTTCGAGAGCGACAACAGCAACGGTGTTGATGCCATATTCCGGAGCCACGGTGGCACTGCCGCCTGTTGCCGTCTTTCCGTCAGTAATCACGGTGTTGAACAAATCCTCGTCCTGTGTCTGGAAGCTTAGCATGCCGGGGAAGATGTCGTATTTCACTTCGGCAATGTCGGCTCCGGCCTTATAGGTGAAGGTGAGGGTGCTTTCGGAGCAGATGGCGCCGGCATCAACGCTGAAATCAAAGTCCTTTGCACCGGGAAGGGCCACGCAGAAGAGGCCGCTGTTATTTGCAGTGAATGTAAAGCCACTATCGCCATAGAGCGGGAAGTCGAGTATCAGCGATTCCGGCTCGAAAGTAATGCGTCCGCCAAGCATCCTGCCGGAAGTCATTCCCATGGCAATGGCAGTTTCGGCATCAAAAAATCCTTCGCCAATATAATAACCGGCCATATCGCCCGTGTATGCGGGGCAGTATTCGTCCTCGGAAGTCAGGCCGAAGTCAACGTTTTTGATTTCGACATATTCCATCCACACGGCATCGGGATTCTCGGCATGAAGGAGGAAGTCGCAGCAGTCGAAGGGAGCTTCGAAGTAGGGGCAATTACCGTTGCCGTAAGGGTTCTCGACACGGTAGAAACCGGGAGTGGCAGCACTTTCGTAGATTTGCACTTCCCATGTTTCGGAGGGCACGCCGGCATTTGTCATAATGTCGTCGGTATAATTACCGGTACCGACAAGTTTCCATTCCTCTTCGGCACGACTTGCAGGGGCCTTTTTGACCATGCCCTGAATTTTTTCCTGAAGCTTGACAGCTTTCTTCTGGGTGTTTACATCGAGCGGCAGTGTCTGTCCTGCGCCCATTGCCGATGCCAGCACGCATCCTGCAAATAGAAGAAGAGCTAATGTGCACAGTCTTTTCATAACGATTCTAATTTGGTTGATTCATCGGCAAAGATACACATTATTTCTTAATTCAATATCAATTTGGAATAAAAATCCACGAAAAAGTGTTATCAGGGGCAATTGTGAGCAGGCGGAAGCCTTTGGGATGATAGTCGAAATTCACACTGGTGTTTTCGCCGTTGAGTATGGCCACGGGGCCGTAGTCGTTGCGGTGTGTCTTGTGAGTATGTCCGCAGAGCCATATGAACACGCCATTCTTGCCAAAAAGGTCGAGCAAAGCACGGCGGTCGGACTTTGGAAGATTGAAATATTCCTCTTTTTCGTCGATGTCGACAACAAAAGGCGGAATGTGCGAGAGCATGATAACTCCCCCGCCCTGCTTACCTGCATTTTCAACAGCCTGTTCCAGACGTTGACGGTGGTCGGCAATCAGTTTGGGGTCGGCGTTGCCGAATAGCTGGGTGTTGAACGAAATGAGCGTGCGTCCTTTGACCGGTGTAACAGTGAGGTCGGGACCAAAAACCTTGGTATAATTATCAATACCTTTCTGAGTTGCCGGGGCATATATGTCGTGGTTGCCGGGAGTGTAGACCACGGGCACTTCGAGCTTCGACACCGATTTGGTGAAGAGGCCGAAATAGGTGCTGTCCGGTATATTGACCATGTCGCCTGCAATGACAACAAGGTCGGGTCGAAGGGCATTGACGTTTTCAATCTCGCGCTCGAAAGCGGCGATATCCACAAAGAGGCTGTCTTTGTAGAACCCTATCTGAGGGTCGCAAAGATGGGCAATGCGCAGAGTGTCGGACGATGATGGCATCTGCGCGCCAGCGGCAATGGGCAGAAACATGACTGCGGCGATAATTGTGAGAATTTTTTTCATTGGTAAAAAAAGTGCGGGAGTGCCGGCCGGCCCGGCGCTCCCGCAAGATATTAGGGAATTAGTGTTTGAGCATTAGTCTTGCGACGCTTCTTCGGCAAGAGCCATTTCGGCCATGGGGTCGTCTTCGCGGCTGGCAACAACCAAGTTCTCATACTCGCGCAGACCTGTACCGGCGGGGATGAGATGACCGCAGATAACGTTCTCCTTCATGCCCTCGAGGGGGTCGGTCTTGCCCATGATAGCAGCTTCGTTGAGCACCTTGGTAGTTTCCTGGAAGGAAGCGGCCGAGATGAAGCTCGAAGTCTGCAGAGCCGAACGAGTGATACCTTGCAGAATCTGCTCGGAAGTTGCAGGCTGTGCATCGCGCACCACCACCAGCTTGAGGTCGCGCTGTTTGAGCAGCGAGTTTTCGTCGCGCAGGCGGCGTGCGGTGATAATCTGGCCGGCATGGAGATTTTCGCTGTCGCCGGAATCAACAATATACTTTTTGCCCCAGATGCGGTCGTTTTCGTCAATGAAGTCGCGTTTGTCCACAACCTGTTCTTCGAGGAAGTTTGTATCGCCGGCATCGAGAATCTTCACTTTGCGCATCATCTGGCGAACGATAACCTCGAAGTGCTTGTCGTTGATTTTCACACCCTGCATGCGGTATACATCCTGCACCTCGTTGACAATGTACTCCTGTACGGCAGTCGGGCCCATGATGTTGAGTATGTCGGCGGGGGTGATGGCACCGTCCGAGAGGGGAGTGCCGGCACGCACCACGTCGTTTTCCTGCACAAGTATCTGCTTGGACAGAGGAACGAGGTACTTCTTGGGGTCGCCGAATTTGGGAGTGACGGTGATTTCGCGGTTGCCGCGTTTCACCTTGCCGAAGTTCACCTGGCCATCGACCTCCGATACAATGGCGGGGTTCGAGGGGTTGCGAGCTTCGAACAGCTCGGTGACGCGTGGCAGACCGCCGGTGATATCGCCGGCACCGCCGGTGGAGCGGGTAATCTTGGCAAAGGTTTCGCCGGTTTTGATTTCCTCACTCTCTTTGTGGATCAGGTGAGCACCCACGGGCAGCGAGTAAGTTGCCAGAATTTCGCCGTTGTTGTCGAGAATCTGCACAGAAGGCACGTGCTGGCGGTCGCGCGATTCGATAATCACACGGTCCTCGGCCAACTGGTGGCCTTCGGTATCGTTGCGGAAAGTTACGCCTTCGATAAGGTCGATATAATGCACCTTACCGGTTTTTTCCGAGATGATTACGGCGTTGAAGGGGTCCCATTCGCAAATCACGTCGCCGGGTTTGAGAATTGCGCCGTTTTCGAAGAAGAGCTTCGAACCGTAGGGAATCTGGGCGCTCATCAGCTGCAGGCCGGTGTTGTTGTCGATGATTCGCATTTCGGCCAGTCGACCGACAACCACCTTGTAACCATTGTCGGTGTCGACAGTGCGGAGTTCTTCAATTTCGAGCTTGCCGTCGTAGCGCGAGGTGAGTTTAGAAGCTGCCGAGATATTGGTTGCCACACCACCGACGTGGAATGTACGGAGAGTGAGCTGAGTACCGGGCTCGCCGATGGACTGTGCGGCAATTACGCCCACAGCCTCGCCCTTCTGCACCATGCGGAGGTTGGAAAGGTTGCGGCCATAGCACTTGGCGCAGACACCACGCTTGCTTTCGCAGGTGAGGACGGAGCGTATTTCCACGCTTTCGATGGGCGATGCGTCGATTGCATCGGCGGCATCGTCTTTGATTTCCTCGCCGGCGTGCACAAGGACTTCGCCAGTAATCGGGTGAACAATGTCGTAGACCGACACACGGCCGAGGATGCGTTCGCCGAGCGATGCAACCACTTCGTCGTTGTTCTTGATGGCCGTGCACACCAGGCCGCGGAGGGTGCCGCAGTCTTCCTCAGTGATAATCACATCGTGAGCCACATCGACAAGACGGCGTGTGAGATAACCTGCATCGGCGGTCTTAAGCGCGGTATCGGCAAGACCTTTTCGGGCACCGTGGGTGGAGATGAAGTATTCCAGCACCGACAGACCCTCTTTGAAGTTTGCCAAAATAGGGTTCTCGATAATCTGGCCGCCTTCGGCACCGGCTTTCTGAGGCTTGGCCATAAGGCCGCGCATGCCGGCGAGCTGACGGATCTGGTCCTTCGAACCACGGGCACCTGAATCGAGCATCATGTAGATGGCGTTGAAGCCCTGGTTTGCCTCGGCCATCTGCTTCATAAGGATGTTTGTCAGACGGGCGTTGGCCTGTGTCCAGATGTCGATAATCTGCTGGTAGCGTTCCTTGTCGGAGATGATACCCATCTGGAAGTTTTCCATCACTTCTTCCACCTGACGGTAGCCTTCGGCCACAATCTGCTCTTTTTCCGCAGGGATGAGCACGTCGCCGAGGTTGAACGACAGACCGCCCTTGAATGCCATGTGGTAGCCGAGGTTCTTGATGTCGTCGAGGAATTTTGCCGAACGCGGAATGCCGCATTTCTTGATGACGCGGGCAATGATGTCGCGCAGCGACTTCTTCGACAGGATGGTGTTGATATATCCTATTTCCTGGGGCACATACTGGTTGACGAGCACACGGCCCACCGATGTGTCCTTGACGAGATGGCGGATTTTGTTGCCTTTTTCGTCCACGTCGTCGACCATCAGGTTGATGGGGGCGTGGAGCGTCACACGGCCTTCGTTATATGCAATTTGGGCTTCTTCGGGGCCATAGAAAGTGTGGCCTTCACCCTTGTCGCCGGGGCGCAGCTTGGTGATGTAGTACAGACCGAGAACCATGTCCTGCGAGGGCACGGTGATAGGTGCGCCGTTGGCGGGGTTGAGGATGT
>CAJUAR010000107.1 GCA_910584495.1 uncultured Muribaculaceae bacterium | reverse complement strand
TAACCCGCTGTAAATCTTCATATAAGCACATCCAACTGTCAAAGATGGGAAATTAAACAATAACTAACAAAATACCCCCCCCCCCCAGAAAGTTAAAATAAGTTAAATATCTCATTATTGCCTTTTTTTAACAAAAAAGGACTGTAAGATTACCGTGGCTTTAGATGGGCCGAGCCGATAATGCATATCGAAAAAACAGAGGGCAGCTTGTGCACTGTCGATTCAATAGATTTTGCTTCTGATGGAAATTTTTGGGTCATCAGAGGGGTGAAAAGGGCATAAAAATGGCCCGTTTAACACTTGAAACGGAAGTTTTTGGGTATGTTAACAATTCGGGGCGCAACAAGCTTCATTTGAAGATTGTTGTGAGAGGCACTGGGTTTAAAAATTTTTTTGCATACTGAAGAACCCCATGTTGCCTGCAAGTTGGCAACATGGGGTTCTTCTAAGGCATGAGTAAGCACTACTGAGGCTTACAATGATGCCTTATTTGTGTTTTCGGAGGACGAGGGCGGTGCGGGCGGGTAGGTAGAGGGGAAGGCGTTCAACGCCGGCTTCGGCATAGAGAGGGTCTTCTTTGGTGTAGTGATCCACCATGGCAATGTTTCCGAATCCGCCAAAGGCAGGGTCGTCGCTGCTGAGAACGGTGCTGTAGACACCGCCGGGAGCGAGGAGACCGTAGCCTTCGTAGCTCTTTGTAGGGCTGAAGTTGAACACGAACAGAAGGTCGCCGCGCATGAATGCCAGCACTTGATCATCGTCTTTTTCCCATATTTTGATAACGGGTTTGCTCTGGAATCCGCGACGGCGGCTCACCAGCTCGATCATGGCGTTGTCGAATGCGTTGAGGAATCGGTACTGCAGGTCCTGTCGGTCGACGAGGTCCCACTGGCGTCGGGCATACTTGTAGCTCCAGCCGTTTCCTTCGCGCGGGAAGTCGATCCATTCGGGGTGTCCGAATTCGTTGCCCATAAAGTTGAGATAGCCTCCGTTGATGGTTGCGAGAGTAACGAGGCGAATCATCTTGTGCAGGGCTATGCCGCGAGTTACATCGGAGTCGGTGTCGCCCACCATCATGTGCCAGTACATTTTTGCGTCAATGAGCCTGAAAATCACCGTTTTGTCACCAACAAGGGCCTGGTCGTGGCTTTCGACGTAGGAGATGGTTTTTTCGTCGGCACGTCGGTTTGTAAGTTCCCAGAAGATGGATGTGGGTTTCCAGTCCTCGTCTTTTAGCTCTTTGAGGGTCTTAATCCAGTAGTCGGGTATGCCCATCGCCATGCGGTAGTCAAATCCAATACCTCCTTCCCGGAATGGAATCGCCAGGCCCGGCATGCCGCTCATTTCCTCGGCAATTGTGATGGCTTGCGGCTTGATTTGATGGATGAGAATGTTGGCCAGCGTGAGATATGTTATTGCATCAGTGTCCTGTCCGCCGTCGTAGTAGTCGGCATAGCTGCCGAAGGCTTTGCCCAGACCGTGGTCGTAGTAGAGCATCGATGTAACGCCGTCGAAGCGGAAGCCGTCGAAGTGGTACTCTTCGAGCCAGTATTTGCAGTTGGAAAGCAGGAAGTGGAGCACTTCGTTCTTGCCATAGTCGAAGCATAGCGAATCCCAAGCCGGGTGTTCACGGCGCGAGGCATCGCGGTGGAAGTACTGATAGGGCGATCCGTCGAGGAGGCCGAGCCCTTCGTTCTCGTTCTTGACAGCATGGGAGTGGACAATGTCCATGATTACGGCTATGCCCATCCGGTGAGCCTCGTCGATGAGGCGTTTGAGGTCTTCGGGTGTGCCAAAACGGCTCGAAGCGGCAAAGAAGTTGGATACATGATAGCCGAAAGAGCCATAGTAGGGATGTTCCTGGATGGCCATAATCTGGATTGCATTGTAGCCGTCGGCGGCAATACGCGGCAGCACATTGCGTCGGAACTCGTCGTATGAGCCAACGCCTTCGGTTTGCTGGGCCATGCCGATATGACATTCGTAGATTAGCAGAGGCGAGGTGTTGGGGCTGAAGTCCTTGTCTTTCCAGCGGAATTTCCTTGCCGGAGCGTGAACTTTTGCCGAAAAGATGTGTGTTTTGGGGTCTTGTACAACATGGTCGGCATAAGCAGGGATTCGTTCACCCATTCCACCGGGCCATTCCACGAGCATTTTATAGAGCTGGCCGTCGGCAAGAGCCCAGGCGGGCAGATGGATTTCCCACACGCCGTCGATAGCACTTTCGGGGTGGGCAAGCTTGAAGTTTGGCGTGGCGCGCCATTCGGAGAAGTCGCCGATGAGGTAGATGGCAGTAGCATTCGGAGCCCATTCGCGGAAAATCCACGAGCCGTCTTTTTGACGGTGGAGGCCGAAGTAGCGGTGAGCATTTGCAAAGTCGACAAGAGAGCCTTTCTTTCCGGCGAGTTCGCGGAGTTTAGCCTCGGCCTGCATGTGTCGGCCTTCGATTGCCGCGCTATGAGGCTGGAGGTATGGGTCGTTTTTGAGAAGTTTCAGTTGGCGTGCCATAGTTTAGAGGGAGTTGTAAGTTTTGGGTTTTAGTGAGTTATGAGGATAGTGGAGGCTTATTCTATTTGCGACCGAAATCGGCGGGAATTTCCCCCCACATGTCGGTTTGCCATTTCAGGATCGGGTTTGCGATGGGCTCGTTAGCGGCGAGCCATGCGTCGGCTCGTGCAAGGAGGTCGAGAGTTTCGGCAGTGGCCTCGGTGCGCTCGAGAGTAGTTTTAGAGCGACCTTTTTTCAGCCATGCCAGAGTGTTTTTTGAGTCGGTGTATATGGGCGTTGTGTTGTCGCCGGCTTTTTTGAGCAGTGCCGCCAGATGTATCATTGCCAGATATTCGGCAATGTTGTTTGTGCCGGTGAGCGCCTTTTGAGCTCCGATATGGAAAACTTCGGCACCGTCGATAACACGCACCGCCCTGTACTCCATCCGGCCGGGATTGCCGGCGCAAGCGCCGTCGACGGCAATTGCATCGAGCCTTATGCCGGGGATAGACGAGAAGTCGGGCCTTGGAGCGAGCTTGTGTTCGGCCTGGGCGGTTTTGCGCCTCAGCGCCATTTCTCTGAAGAAATTGCCGTTGTCTTCGGGCATGTTGCGATAGGCATCGACAGCCTCCTCTCGGGATGCAAACGATTTATATCGAGCATTCGGGAAATTGGCCACTTGGCGGAAACATTCGGCCCAGTTGTCGTAGATTCCGGGGTCTTGGCCAACCCACACCACGTAGAATTTCTGTCTTTTTGCTTTAGTCATCAGGTGAACTGGACGAAAAGGTTAATATCGACATTCCGTACCCCTAAGAGGCGGGCTACTTGCTGGTTGACACATTTGCCGAGGAATGTGAAAGCTGCGCTGCGAAGGCCTTTTTTCATTTTTAGGGCGTTGGCCACGCCTTCGGCCACAAGAATATCGTCGAGCATGCTTATGAAGGTGTTGCTTAGCGCCATTGCCACAGTGCGGGGAACGGCATTTCCGGCATTGACATAGCAAAGACGTGCAGGCTCGGAGCCCTCGTTGTCGGCAGGTGAGGCAAGGTCGAGGTCGATAAGCTGCATAGAGGGGAACGCGGCTCCGGGCTGCGAGGTGAGATCGAAACAGATAACACCCCGTTTCATCACTTCCACCATGTCGGCGCCAATGACAGCTGCCGGAACATTGCCGGAAGTCATCACAATGTCGGCCGAGCGAAGGGCACTCTCAAACACCCGCGGATGGAGTGTTGAACCGATTACACCATTGCCCAGACGGCGCATGCAGTCGCGCAAGCGGTAAACATTGTTGTCGAACATCCTCACCGTGGCTCCGAGGCCTTGTGCGGTCTGAGCAGCGGCGAAAGCTGCCATGTCGGCCCCTATAATCATCACTTCGCAGGGAACCACGCCGGCTACTCCTCCGAGGAGTATGCCTTTGCCGTGAACAGCATCGGCAAGCAGCGAAGAGGCTACGGCCATGGCGGCGCGACCGTCGATTTCGTGGAGAATGTCGGCAAAAGGCAGGTGGCCTTCGTCGTCGGTGAAAAGGTCGAGGCCGAGCGAAATCACATGTCGGTCGAGGAGTATGCGCAGTGTGTCGGCATCGGAAGGTGTGGCATGGAGAAAGGTGAGGAGCACCGAGCCGCGTTTGAGACGGCGGGCATCGATGCTTTCGAGGGGCTGGAGATGGAGCACCATGTCGGCGGCCAGGGCTTCCTGACGGTCGACAATCTCTACGCCGCAGCGGCTGTATGCCTCGTCGCTATAGTGGATGTGCTTGGCGGCTCCACGTTCCATTTTCACTCTCAGCCCTCGTGTCACGAGCATGCCGGCACCTTCGGGAGTGAGTGGAAAGCGATGGTCGAGCATGCTGCGCGATGCCGGAAGACCAAGCACAGCCTGGCGTGCCGCTGTTGTGGCGTGAAGTACTTCTTCAAGAGGAAGGGGCGCATCCATAATAAATTGTGTGTTATGTTAGGAATTGTGCCGAGAAAGCTTCGACAGCTTCGGCAATTTGACGGGGTGTCTCCAGCCGCGACGAATCGAAAATTTGATGGGCGCGGCGGTAAAACGGTGCACGTTGGGCTTCGTAGCAGTCGACAACGGCACCCACGGCTTCGGGACTTGGCTCTACGGCGGCTATCAGAGGTCGTTGGCCGGCAGGGGCGAGCAGCAAACGACGCACGGTTACATCGCGGTCGGCACGGAGCCACACAACTGTGCCGTTGGCAAGCATAAAGTCCATGTTGGCTTTGAAACAAGGCGTGCCTCCGCCGCAAGCCACAATAGCACCGTCGACGGCAGCGCGGCGCAGGGCATCGGCTTCGAGGCTGCGAAATTCTGCCTCGCCGCGCTCTTTAAATATACGCGACACCGGCATGCCTTGTTCTTGTTCAATCATGCAGTCGAGGTCCACAAAAGACCTTTGCGGCATGGCTTTTGCCAAGGCTTGTCCCAGCGTAGTCTTGCCGCATGCCATCATGCCTATGAGAAAAACCGCTCCGGACACGGGCTTATTTGCTCTGGTTCTGCTGTTTGAGCAGGTCGCGGATTTCGGTGAGGAGTTCTTCCTGGGTCGGGCCGGCGGGCGCTGCTGGGGCTTCGGGAGCCGGTTCGGGCTGTCGTTTGAGTTTGTTGATGAATTTAATTGCTATGAAGATGCAGAAGGCAATGATAAGGAAGTCGATAATTGTCTGAACAAACGCACCCCATGTCACTGCAACCTCGGGTGTTATAATTTCGGATCCTTCGCTTACTCCTTTTTGAATCACCCATTTGTAATCGGAGAAATTGATGCCGCCGGTTAATACGCCAACAGCGGGCATGATGATGTCGTTGACGAGCGATGTGACTATTTTGCCGAAAGCTGCGCCGATGACAACGCCCACGGCCATGTCGACTACATTGCCTTTGACAGCAAATTCTTTAAACTCGTTGATAAATTTCTTCATAGCTCTTGGTCTTGAATTGTTTTGTGCAAATTTAATCATTTTTCCTTCATCAGCCAAAGAATGGCTGCAAAAACAAGCTGTTTACATGGGGAAATGATGCAAACAGCTTTGTTTAGAACCTTTCTAAGTTGCTGAATGTTTGTCATACGAGAAAAATTTGTTAGATTTGTGGAAAAATTACGGACAGTTATGGAAAAGCGCATATTATACCCCGTGGGACAGCAGTCTTTCGAAGTTCTACGACAGAGGGGTTGCCTCTATGTGGACAAAACACATTTTGTGGAGAAGCTGCTCAATTATGGCAGTCAATACTTTTTTCTTGCGCGCCCCCGGCGTTTTGGCAAGAGCCTTTTCCTGTCCATGATGAAAAGTTTCTTCCAAGGACGACGGGAGCTGTTCAAGGGGCTTTATGCCGACACCATGGACTGGGACTGGCAGCCATGCCCGGTGCTTTATCTCGACATCAACAGCCACTCATACCAAAGCAAAGAAGCTCTTGATAATTTGCTCAAGGGAAAGTTAAATGGTTGGGAGAAAGAATACGGCATTGAACCTATGGTTGATGATGCATCAGTACGATTCAGCAACATCATAGAGGCCGCATATTCCAAGACCGGCCGACAAGTGATAATACTTGTTGATGAATACGACAAACCCCTTGTCAACAATCTTCACGACAGCGAGTTGTTCGTTCACTTCCGGCAGCAGCTAACTTCCATCTACTCGAATTTCAAGAGCAGTGCCGATTATATCCGCATGGTGTTCCTCACCGGCGTTAGCCGTTTTGCTCACCTGTCGGTCT
>CAJUAR010000106.1 GCA_910584495.1 uncultured Muribaculaceae bacterium | reverse complement strand
TCACTCCAAGCCATGCGACCTGGTGATTAACAGATATTGTCGAACCGGCTCTTAAATTAAGACCTTTCGATTTGTTACCGATGACTGGAATGACAAAGACCCCGTGCAGCGTGCTCACTGCATCATCGACAACTGTGCACATCCCATGTGCCGCGAACTCGTCCGCGACTATCTCAAACTCGGCACACAAGGCCAGACACCCCACACCCTGCGCGCAGCCTTCGCATTCCACAACGCATTCTCCGAAACTGGCGACATGCGCAACGCCGACTACGCCCGGTACATCAAATAATTACCAACACCCACAAAACACCAGAGCCTTCCGCACAACCGGGAGGAGCTGGTGTTGTATATGAGGGGCTCCTAACGGCGCATAGTTCCCGAATGAGACAAGAAGTCTTTCACCAATAATCTCAAGAATGTAAAAAACGCATTGTCTTTCAATGTTATTATCGACTATTTTGATTCCACAGTCACAAAAACTTTTGAGGCTTTTGTTTGTGTATATGATATATATGATGTATATTTGCACAAATAAATGAACATACTATGGCAACATCACTAAACGTTAAACGCAAAAACATTGACCTACCGGTTGAAACTATGCAGAAACTCTCGATTATGGCAGCAGCCCAAGGCAGGAGTTTGAAAAAATATATCGAAACAATACTTATAGCAAAGGCTAATACAGTAAATATTGAGGTTAGCGAGAACCCGTCGCCTTCAGGCGACCCTTGGTTTGACAATCCCGAAAATATGGCAGAACTTCAAGAAGGCATAGCCGAAATGAAAGCCGGCAAAGGTAAATCATACTCTATCGAAGAAATTAGGTCTATCTTAGGCGTATGAGTTACAAATTAATCTTTACGCCCAAAGCCGAACGACATTTGAAAGAATGGCAAAAATCCGGCCAAAAGAAAGCCCTTATCAAACTCTTAAATCTATTTGAAGAATTACGAGAACATCCTAAAACAGGTACTGGACAAGTAGAGCAGTTGAAAGGTGATTTATCCGGTTTATGGAGCCGACGGATAGATAAAGAATCACGATTAGTTTATAGCATTGAAGATGACAAAGTGATTGTCACTATCGTTTCATTAAAGGGACATTACGGAGACAAATAGCCAGAATTTCAAAACCTTGGCTTTCTACATGCTAAACCATTAACGGTGCAATAGGCATAATTTTTTGTATATAATCGAGTTGATCACCGGAGGTGCGCTTAACGCCCCGCTAATGATGCTAAATTGTTCGACGGCATTTGGGGGGTAATAAAAGAGCCCGGCGTGGCCGAGCTCTTTGGGTGGAATGGCGTGGGGCTTATCTGATTCCTCAATTTTCGCAAAGAATCCTCATGGATTAGTGACATAGGCTTTTTCAAGACCGCCTTTTGCAACATAGAGTGACGCAGTCTTGTAGACATTAAATCAACTAACCCAAATATTTAACAAGAAACGTCAGTGCGCAGTGAGGGAGAGGACGCGCGATGCCCAGGCGTTGAGCTTGTGGTAGTCCACATCGTGGGTGTAGGGTATTTCAAGGCCGTTGCTCATCAGGTAGCGTCCGGAGAACGACTTGCCTTCGAAGGGCAGGGGCTTGTTGTCGATGCGGTTGAGTTCATGCACGGTGTACATTTTGTCGGGGTCGAGGCCGGCCATCACCACGCGTGGCAGGTGCTGGTTGACGAAAGTCTCGGTTTTCCACCAGTAGAAGACGGCCTTGTCCTTGTGCTCGTCGACGTACATCATCGAAGCCACGCCTTTGCCGTCGTAGGGCGAGATTAGTCGGTATATGTCGCCTTGCTGCACGGTGGGGCGTATGGTCTTGTATTCCTCTATGGCGTTCTTGCAGAGGGCTATTTCCTCCTCGGTCATGTTCTTGGGCTGGATTTCCATGCCCAGACGTCCGCTCATGGCCACGTCGATGCGGTATTTCATGGGGATTGTGCGGAAAGTCTGGTGGTTGGGGGCGGCGCTGATGTGGGATGCCATGATTACGGCGGGGAAGAAGTGGCTTGTGCCCCATTGCATGTAGATGCGCTGCAGTGCGTCGGTGTTGTCGCTCACCCATATTTCGTCGAACCAAGGCAGAATGCCGTAGTTGGCACGACCGCCGCCGCTGGCGCAAGCCTGGATGGTGACATCGGGGTATTTGGCACGGATGCGGTCCATCACTTTGGCAAATCCACGGTGATATTCAATGTAGAGGTGGCTCTGGCGGTCGGCGGGCAGGTACTGCGAGCCGTGGTTCATAATGGGAGCGTTGGCATCCCACTTGATATAGTCAATTTCGGGATAGTTGGTGAGCAGGGTGTCGACAACTCCGAACACCAGGTCTTGCACCTTGGGGTTTGCCAGGTCGAGTACAACCTGTGTGCCTCCGCGGCCCAGGACAGCTTCGCGGTTGGTGGGTTTGATGATATATTCGGGGTGTTGTTCGTATAGTTCCGATACCGTGTTAGCCATTTCCGGTTCAATCCAAATGCCAAAACGAATGCCTTTTTTCTTGGCGGCTTCGAGCAGGCCGTTTATGCCGTCGGGGAGTTTGCGTGTGTCTACAGTCCAGTCGCCAAGAGAGGTTGAATCATTATTGCGTGGATATTTCTGGCCGAACCATCCGTCGTCCATCACAAAAAGTTCGCCACCCATGGCGGCAATGTCGGCCATCATATCGTCCATGCCCTTTTCGTTGATGTCGAAGTAAACGCCTTCCCAGCTGTTGAGCAGGATCTTGCGAAGACCGGTGCCGTGGGCGATGCGGTGTTCCCGTGCCCAGCGGTGGAAGTTGCGGCTCACGCCGCTCTTGCCCTGGTCGGAGTAGGTGATTGCCAGGGGCGGAGTGACGAAGCTTTCGCCTTTGTCGAGCGTATAGGCCGAATTATCTTCGTTGATACCGGCAAAAAAGTGGTGCCAGTCGCTGTCGTCGGTGTCGATGCGCAGGCGGTAGTTTCCGCTGTAGCAGAGGGCGGCTCCGAGTGTGCGGCCAGTGTTTTCCTGCGGTTTGCCGTCGAGCGAGAACATTACTTCGGCATGTGCTGTGTGGGAGTTGCGGGCACCATCTTTGTTCTTGATCACCTTCATGCCATGTACCAGGGGCTCTTCCACCATTTTGGCTTCGTTAGCCCACGAACCGGCGAAGGAAGTGAGGTGGACGTTGCCAACACGGATGGGAAGGTAGCCCGAGGCATATTCGCGGAGCACTACGGGCTTTTTGCCATTGTTCACAGCTTCAGTCCACATCTCTATGACATCGTTTGCAGGATATGTGCGGTAGAAGTGCTTGATTTCGAATGGATAGTGTTTGTCGGTTGTGGTGATTACGGTTGTTTTGGAACCGTCCGTTCCGGAAGTGGTCTCGGAGCCTGTCACCACCATGTCGAGCGTCAAGTTTCCATCGGGATGTGTCACGCTCATGGCTGTCTCTCGCTGGGTCGACATTCCATAAACAGGGTAGGCATCGTGGTTTGCCGTTGTGGCTGCAATTGTGGCTGCGTCGTCGGTTCCGACAGCATCGCCATAGTAGATGAATCGCAATTGACAGCCTTCGGTTGCATCGAGCAACATAGTGGTGTTCTGCGTGCCGATATTGATGGTTTCGGCATTTGAATGAGCCGGCATCAACATGCCTGCCATGGCCAAAAGGCATGGAAGGATATTGCCTGTGTTCTTTTTTATTGACATGGAATTATGGTGTTAGAGTATTGTAATGTGGCGATTATGAATTTTTACGGCTCAAAATTAGTAAAAAAAAGCCTTATAAATGCACTTTGTCGGCATGTTGGTGTAAAATGTTAAAATAGTATCGTTGTGCTTATTTTGTTATTGGGGAATAATTTCTAATTTTGCACCGTCGAAACTATGAAAGACGACAGCCAGATACCATGTCAAAAATATTAACTGAAATCACACCACTGTCCGACAAAGACTGCTTCTATCTAATAGACAGGCGCAAGGACTGTTTTGATTATCCCATCCACCGACACGAAGAGTTTGAAATCAACTATGTGAGCAACTGCGAGGGCTGTGTCCGTGTGGCGGGCGATTCAATCGAGACACTTGGCTATCACGACCTGGTCCTTGTCGGTCCGGGGCTTGAACACGGCTGGAACCAGGGCAATGCCGGACCGAAAGGCGACATGCGCGAAATCACCATCCAGTTTCCTGCATCGCTGATTAGCGAGGAACTGATGATGAAAAACCAGATGAGTACCATCCGCGACCTTTTCGGGCGTGCCCGGAGCGGTGTGGCTTTTGGCGATGGCTTTATCAACGGCATTCTTCGCCGGCTCGACGAGCTTACTATGCCGCAGCCCGGATTCACTCGTTTTCTGCGTCTGCTTTCCATAATATATGAGATGTCGGTGACAGACGACAGCCGCATCCTCTCCACCACCTCTTTTGCCAATGTGTCGCTCACAAGCGATTCGCGCCGCATCCTCAAGGTGGAGGAATATATAGCCCAACACTTTGCCGAACCTCTGCGACTGGAAGAGCTTGCGTCGCTTGCGGGAATGGCCCCTACAGCATTCAGCCGTTTTTTCAAAACCAGGACAGGGCGCACTCTTTCGGACTATATTATAGATATAAGAATAGGGCACGCCGCACGCCGGCTTGTGGACACCACCATGACAAGTGCCGAGATTTGCTACGACTGCGGTTTCAACAACATATCAAATTTCAACCGCTTGTTCCGCAAGAAAAAGAAGTGTAGTCCAATGCAGTTCCGTCAGAATTATCTAAAGACCAAAATTATAATATGAGAAAACAAAACATGCTAATCTTATTGGCTGCCATGGCAATGCCTCTTGGAGCAGGAGCTGTAATAGAACTGCCCGATATTGTGGGCGACAATATGGTTGTGCAGCAGAACAGCGAAGCACGTTTGTGGGGCTGGGCAACGCCGGGCAGCACGATTACCGTCGGCGGCTCGTGGGCCCCCGGCAAAACTGTGAGCGCACGCACGGCCGATAATGGCCGCTGGGATGTGGCCCTGACCACTCCCGGTGCTTCGTTCACTCCCTATACAATCAAAATAGAAGGTGACGGGAGCAACATCGACGTTAAAAACGTGCTTGTCGGCGAAGTATGGTTCTGCTCGGGACAGTCGAACATGGAGATGCCGCTTCGCGGATTCTGGACACAGCCCATAGAGGGCGCGGCTCAAACTATTGCCTATTCGGGCAAATATCCGGGCATACGAGTGGCTACAGTTCCCAAACTGGCATCCTACACCCCTCAGGACCGCTGTCCAAGCCCATGGAAGGAAAGCAAGCCCGAGAATGCCGCAGATTTCAGCGCGTTGGCGTATTACTTCGCACAGTCGCTTACCGAATTGTTGAATGTGCCTGTCGGTATCATTTCCTGTGCCTACGGCGGCAGCAAGGTTGAGGGCTGGCAGTCGCGCGAACAGCTTGCGCAATATCCCGAATGGAATGTCGACAAAGAAGCCGCCGACTCCAAAATCAAAGAGTGGGAACGCATCAATGTCATGTACAATGCCATGCTGCATCCTCTGATTGGCTACACTATCAAGGGTTTTCTGTGGAACCAGGGAGAATCGAATGTGGGCCGTCACGACACCTATCCGCAGCATCAGCGCGACATGGTGACGGAGTGGCGCAGCAAATGGGGCCTTGGCGAACTGCCATTCTTCTTTGTGGAGCTGCCCGGCTGGGAATACGGAGGACCTGACAAAACAGAAGCCGCACGTTTCCGCGAGTGCCAGCACGAGGCTGCACGGATTACGCCCAACAGCGGCATAGTGTGCACATCGGACCTTGTCTACCCCTACGAGGTGAAAGACATCCATGCCCGCAAGAAAAAAGAAATAGGCGAGCGTCTGGCCTTTATGGCCGCCGCCCGCACCTATGGCATGCAAGGCGTGCCGGCAACATATCCCACTTTCCGCGAAATGAAGGTGGACGGCGACAAGGCCGTGTTGTCGTTCGACAACGCCGAGGCAGGCTTCTCGCCCAACCAGATTTTGGAAGGTTTCGAAGCTGCCGGAGCCGACAAAGTGTTCCATCCGGCCACTGCTCGTGAAATTTATAAAGACCGCACAATCGAGGTTTCGTGTCCCGAGGCCGGAAAGATTGAGGCCGTGCGCTATAACTACAAGAATTTTGCCATCGGCAAAGTTTTCGACCTTATGGGTATGCCCCTGGTCCCCTTCAGAACAGATAATTGGTAAAAAAAATAGGTTTAGGTAAGAGCCGGTTCGACAATATCTGTTAATCACCAGGCGGTCACTCGCCGTGCAGA
>CAJUAR010000105.1 GCA_910584495.1 uncultured Muribaculaceae bacterium | reverse complement strand
ACCTGTAACCTTCTGATCCGTAGTCAGATGCTCTATTCAGTTGAGCTAATGAGCCTTGCTTTGCTTTTGCGAGTGCAAAGTTACAAGCAAAAAACGAGTTGTGCAAGTATTTAATACTTTTTAACGTGGCAAAATCAATTGCCTACTTCCTAACTAACTCATATCTATAATTATCGTCTTCTCTTTCGCCTGTCAGATAGTCGAAGGGGCGGTCCGAAGACAGGATGAGGGTGTCTCCTTTCAGGCAGAACTTCATCGAAAATTCCCCTATCCCTATATCCATGACAAGCAGTTGTTTCCGGCTGTCGATGGCCCAATTCCCGTCGAGGCTGTCGATGAACATCGATGTAAAGGAGCCATCCTCCTTAAGGTTATCATATTCCTTGCTATATTTCCTGTACATTGTCCATTTTCCATCAATTTTATCATATTCGCTGTCGTATTTCCACTTTCCGACAAGATTTTCAATCAGGCTCGGTTCATTCTCAACCCGCATCATCAAGAAGACGAACTTTCCGTTGATTTTGTTTCCTGTGTCCGGATTGAAGTTTGTCGAGACGCTCATCGATATTGTGCAGACAAATCATAGCGATGCGCTCTGCCATCTGCTTTTTAGCTTTCTGTTCCGTCCAGCTGTCGATGCCGAGCGTCAACAATATACCGAGAATCGTTGCAATGGTGCCAATCGATATTTCGGTAATCCAGTATTTCTAGATGTTATATTTGAAATTTCTCCAGCTCATGTTTTGTGTCTGATTTATCAGGCACAAAAATAAGAATAAAACTTCATTTCTGAAACAGCCGAGGCAATTATCAATCAGAGCAAGATTTCCTTGCCATAAGGTGTGAGACTGTTATCGAGGATATAGGCCGGGATAGGTAGCTCTATTATGCCCTGGGCATAGCTTGCTATTTCGTAAGGTTGGAAAACGAAGACTATGTTGTCGGCGTTGTCAATGTAGAAATTGGCCTCGGAAGACACCGTTTCAATCTCAGTGTTGCCTATTGTTCCGCGCATCGACTCCGCTTTTTCGCGCAGCATGGCAGGAAGTTCTGCTATAGCCCCGGGGGTCAAAATGTCGGACAAAGTAAATATTTTGCCTTTCTCAATGTCGTAATTGAGGTAGAAAGTGGAGTACATGCCATGAGCCGCATGAGGGCTGTAGGTGCTCACTGTCACTCCGTAGCACATCAAGCGTGTCGACAAATGCACAACGGTTCCGTCAACAGCATAGAGGCCGTCGTAGATGCTGTCGGGCACCACTGTGTCGGTCACTTCGAAACCGCTGTTGTCGGCAGCGTTGCGGGCAAAGGCTCCATAGGCGACAGCCGCGATATCGGTGCCGGTGGTATCAAATGCCGTGGACATAATGGAATCGCGTAGTTGGCGTAAATCTTCATTCTCTATAGCTGTGGGCAAAACCATGGCAGCCTTGCATTGGAATGTCAGATCTTGGTCTGTGTCGAAAACTTTGGCCGAACCGACAAGGCGATAAGTACCTTCAGCCTTAAATTGTTCAAAGTCTATCATATTTTGCCTTTCCGAAGGATGGCACGCAGCAAAGGAAATGGCCACACCGGCTGTAAGCATCAAAATGTAGTTCTTTGTTTTCATCGTTCTTCTATTTTATAATTATTGCAAATAAACAAATGTGCTTGTCTATGGGTTCGCAACATCCTCGTCTGGAAGTATAAAAACATAAGCGCCAATGTCGGCCGGCTCGGCTCGTTCGCTTCCATAGGCATCAAAACGCGCCTCGGGCACATCGAGCGAAGCATCGGCGGTTCCTATTGCCGGTGATTCAGGACGAAGGCGGTAGTCGAAAATATATTCATTGCGAATAGTGTAGAACAACGGGTCCTCGCCCCATATACATTCAATAAAATTGTCATCGTCTTCGCCATTGATGCGCAGCAAGGTGCGACGCAGAAATATCTGCGAGCCCGTCAAGTCGCCATGCGACACATCAGCCCCTATACCATAGATGATGCTGTTGGTAATCTCAGCCTCGATATATGGCAGGCCCGAACCGTCGTCGAAGCCTATTTCTTCATCGTCGTAGATGTGCGAAAACTGCAGGGCCGCGCCCTTGATAGCCGCAAAAAGGTAGTTGTTGGCAAAGGTGCAGTGGTTGAACAGATGCTTGCCGCCGTGGAGCAAGACAAGGCCGTCGGCACCCTCGGCAAACTCGCAACCCACAGCACGTATCGAGCTGTGGTAGCTTTCAAGCACCAGCGAGCCACTGTTGTGAAGGCGGCTGTTGAGCAGCGTGAGCTGAGGCACAGATGTCGGCACTCCGTCGCCCTCTATTATAACACCCTGGGTAGTATTGCGTATATCAGTATGTTCCAACACGTTACCTGTCGATGTGGGGGTAAAGAGCACTCCGGTCCATTGGCGCGACATTATGTCGAACGAAATATCGCCCACCACATTGCCTGTGCGGTCGCCGCACAGGTCGACCGGTTGCTCCACGGTGCCCTCGGCCATAAGACTGCCTCGAACAATAAGCATGGCTTTGTCATGAAAATGGATAGTGGCTCCGGCTTCGATGGTAAGAGTGGCTCCGGGAGCCACAACGAGCGAATCGTACACCTGATATGGCAGCTCGGCAGTGAAGCGGGTATCGCTTTCGAGAACCTCGGCTCGGAGTCGTTTCACATTCTGACCTAAAGCCAGAAGCACCACCGAGCTTTTAACGCCGTTGGTTGTAAAATCGATTGCTGCTTCATATTCGCTCAGGCCCTGCGCCCCTTCGGGCAGCGTGGCCTCGACAAAGACATAGATTGAATCCTTGCCGCGGATAGGAACATCGCTGAAGCGCTCGCCATTGATGCCGTCGACATTGATGCGGAAACATGCCGCATCACGTCCCGAAATCGATATATCGCTTATCGACAGCTGTTTGCCATGGGGATTGATAACCGTGAAACGGCTGGTGACTGTGGGCTGCTCGGTGAAGACTGTGCCAAGCGACAGGGTGTCGGTCGAAAAACGCGGTTGGTCGGAGGGCGACGTAGTGAAGCCGTCCTCAATGCAAGCTCCACCAAGGAATGCACAAATTATTATGCTTAATACAATATATTGCAATAATTTCATGTCGGTTGATATATGGAGAGATACTGAAATATTAACGCAATATGTTGCTGTTTATTGCCATTCAGTCTTTTTTGAGATATGCGCTGAAGAAGTCCCAGATGAGCTGCGATGTGTTCACATCCTTGGCATGCCATGAATGTTTGCCGCCTTCAATCTCATAGACAACCACATCCATGCCCGAAGGTGCATCAGCATATATGGTACGAGTCACCATGCGTGTCGAATCGGACATGGCGGGATACTTGTCGACCTGCACAGTGGCGCAACGGTTGTTGGCAGCCACCGCAGCAACTGCAAGCGGAACCGGGATATAGGCACCCCAGCCGCCTTTATTCTCATGGTCGCCCTGCCATGCCGAAGTGGTGTCGGCATTGCCGTGGATCTCCATAAATGGCACGGGAATTGTGAGCCTGCGGCTGTTATACATCCACTCAAAGGTGAGGCCTGCAACCGAGGCATAGGCTCGAAACAACTCGGGGCGCGTATATGCCAGCTGGTAGCATAAGTCACCGCCGTTCGACATCCCGGCCATGAACACGTTGTCGCGGCTGAGCTTGAATCGTTGGCATACGGTATCGAGAAGAGCGGCGAAGAAATCTTCCTCGTTCTGTTTCATATTGCTTTGTGGAGGATATCCTACATACCAGCCGTCCTTGCCGCGGGTATCGGGAGCTCCATCGGGGTAGCACACCGCAAAACCGTTGGCCTCTGCCACCTTGTTGAGATCTTTCAACCAGCGTTTCTTCGAGCCATAACCATGTGTGTAGACAACCAGCGGCGCTCCCGGCTTGATATTTTCAGGAATATACATGCTGTAAGTCCTGATTGTGTCGTCGTAGGCCATCTCGTATTTATTGGGAGCCTGCGCCCGCGCCGTCAGCGAGGCAAGAGCTATAAATGCGAGGAAGAATATTTTTTTCATGTCGTTTAAAAACAAAGGGACACGCAATGCGCGCCCCCTTTTGTAGAAAAATATCTATAAAATATTTATTTGCGGAAGAAGCGGTTGTACAGACCCTGGAAGCCCTGGCCGTGACGAGCTTCGTCCTTTGCCATTTCGTGAACGGTGTCGTGGATGGCGTCGAGGTTGAGCTCTTTGGCGCGGCGTGCGATGCGCATTTTATCTTCGTTTGCGCCGGCTTCAGCAGCCATACGTTTTTCGAGGTTGGTCTTGGTGTCCCATACACATTCACCGAGGAGTTCGGCAAATTTGGCTGCGTGCTCGGCTTCTTCAAAAGCATAGCGCTTGAAAGCCTCGGCAATTTCGGGATAGCCTTCGCGGTCGGCCTGGCGGCTCATTGCAAGGTACATACCCACTTCGCCACATTCGCCGTTGAAGTGTGCGGTAAGGTCGGCAATCATCTGTTCGTCACAGCCTTTGGCAACACCTACTTCGTGTTCGGTGACAAAAGTGAGAGCGGCTGTTTCATCAAGTTCTTTGAATTTGCTGGCGGGAGCGCCGCAGATGGGGCACTTTTCGGGGGCTGCTTCGCCTTCGTGTACATAGCCGCAGACGGTGCAGATAAATTTCTTTTTCATTTTGGATAATGGTGGGGGAAAATGTGTTATTTGATGATTCCGTGTTTGCGGAATACTTTTGTTATTTTTTCGAGGGCCTCCTCAATCTGAGCCGGAGTGTGTGTGGCCATGAGGCTGAAACGGATCAGTGTGTCGGTAGGAGCGACGGCCGGCGATACAACGGGATTGACAAAGATGCCTTCGTTCAGAAGGTCGCGCGTAATTTGGAAGGTTTTGAAATCGTCGCGGATATAGAGGGGGATGATTGGCGTGCTCGTGTTGCCAATTTCGAAACCACGGCTGCGGAATCCTTCCAAAGCCATATTGGTAAGCTTCCACAGGTTCTCCTGCAATTCGGGCTCGCTCTCCATAATGTCAATGGCCTTGAGAGCGGCAGCTGTCGATGCCGGAGTGATGGAGGCCGTAAAGATGTAGGAGCGTGAGTGATGGCGAAGATAGTTGGTGATTTCCTTGTCTGTGGCTATGAAGCCGCCGAGCGAGGCAAACGACTTGGAGAATGTGCCCATAATCAGGTCGACATCGTCGGTCACGCCGTAATGGTCGCAGACACCGCGCCCGCCTTTACCAAAGACACCTATGGCGTGAGCTTCGTCAACCATCACTGCTGCATCGTACTGCTTGGCAAGGCGCACAATTTCGGGCAGCTTGGCCACGTCGCCTTCCATAGAGAACACGCCGTCGGTGACGATGAGTTTGACTTTGTCCATCTCGCAGCGCTGAAGCTGCTTCTCGAGCGATTCCATGTCGTTATGCTTGTATTTGAAGCATTTCGACATTGACAGACGGCGGCCTTCGATAATTGAGGCATGATCCTGTTCGTCGATAAGAATATAGTCCTCACGCCCTGTGAGGGTCGACACCACGCCAAGGTTCACACCAAAGCCTGTGGAATAGATCATCACGTCTTCTTTACCTATGTACTGAGCGATGCGTGCCTCAAGCTGCTTGTGCAGATCGAGCGTGCCGTTGAGGAAGGGCGAGCCGGCACAGCCGGTGCCATACTTTTTGGTTGCTTCTATTGCGGCTTCTTTGATACGCGGGTCATTGACAAGGCCCGTATAACAGTTGGAGCCGAACATCAAAACGCGCTTGCCGTCGATAATCACTTCGGGATCCTGCTCAGAGGATATTGCGCGGAAATATGGATAAACACCGGCAGCTTTAGCCTCTTGGGGGGCTGTGTACCTGGATAGCTTAGCCTGTAATGGTTTCATATAGAGGTGCTAATGATTGCTTTGTTGCGCGAGCCTTGCTTCGCGCCTTGTTTTTCTAAGACTGCAAAGTTAGCAAAAATCTATGGTCTGAAGCACTCTATTAGCATTTTTTTTCTTTTAATTTTTCCACCCGACTGCGCCCCGCGTCGCAAAGAGGCAGATAATCAAGCATCTACACATTAATAAATAATAAGGAAAAGAATCCCGCGAAATGTCCGCACAGAAAACGACGAGGAAAACAGCAAAAAAAATTTGCATAATAGCCGCAAAATCACTACCTTTGCGGCGCATTTGGAGCACATGCCCCGCATGCGTTTTTTTTAATTAACTTTATTCACTAACTAATTTAATGGCAGACATTACCAATTCACCGGTTGAAGATTTCGACTGGGAAGCCTTTGAAAAAGGCGACACCGCAGGCGAACGTTCTCGCGAAGAACTCACCCACGCTTACGAGGAATCACTCAACTCGGTAAAAGACAAAGAAGTAATCGAAGGTA
>CAJUAR010000104.1 GCA_910584495.1 uncultured Muribaculaceae bacterium | reverse complement strand
TATATAACCCGTTGCTTTAGCAACATAACCTTCAAGTGAAGCTTGCGAAACTTGAGTTAGTAAATTCAATGTGCAGGGGCGCGGCCATGCGTACCGCGCCCCTGTTTTTAATAATATAATATCATGAAACTCCGCTTTGCAATCATTTCAGCACTAACGGCCTTGACTGCTGTAGCCGCGCATGCCGCCGGTGATTCAATCAGAGTTGTAAAAGGCCAAGTAAGTAATTATTATATAAATGTTGTGCCTCAGCACTGCATAAACGGCACAGTGACAGATGCCGACGGCAATCCGCTCCATGGAGCTACGGTGATGTTTTTTGCCAGTCCCGCCCATGTAAACACCGCCGCCGACGGCAGCTTCTCAATTACAGCAGCCCCGACCGACACTGCTCTTTATGTGTTCTATCCGGGCAAGGCACTTGAAATTCATCAGCTGGATGGACAAACAGAAAATGTGAAAATTGTTCTCCGGCAGGAAATGGAGCGCAACATTGCACGTCGTACCAAAGCTGTGCCTACTCAATGGTATGATTCAGACAACTACAATCCACAAACATTCTGCAATCCTATAAACATAAGCTATAATTTCGAGCCATACAACAACAATGTGAAACCAAATGGTTCATTCCGCTCGTCGGCCGACCCGATGGGACTTATGTATGGCGACGAAGCTTTTCTTTTCTCAACCAACCAGGACGGTTTCCATTATTCCAAAAACTTTACCGACTGGGAATTCGCGCAGGCATCATTCAAGCGCAGGCCTACCGATGACGACCAATGCGCACCTGCCGCTTTTGTTAGCGGAGACACATTATTTTACACCGGCTCAACATACAAAGGTTTACCCATATGGTTTACCACCGAACCAAAGTCGGGGAAATTCCGCCGCGTAGTCGACAGAAACATGCTTCCGTCATGGGATCCATGCCTTTTCCTTGACGATGATGGCAAACTTTATCTCTACTACGGCTCAAGCAACGAATTTCCACTCAAAGGAGTACAGGTGAGCCGTGATGATTTCTACCCCATCTCGAAAATACATGATGTCATGGCTCTTCATCCCGATAAGCATGGCTGGGAACGTTTCGGAATGAACAATGATGACACGTCTACCCTCGCACCCTTCACTGAAGGAGCCTATATGACCAAGCACAACGGGAAGTACTATCTGCAATACGGAGCTCCAGGCACGGAGTTCAAAGTGTATGCCGATGGTGTCTATGTATCGGACAATCCGCTTGGACCGTTCGTCTACCAGAAGCATAATCCCATGAGCTATAAGCCAGGTGGTTATGTCCAGGGCTCTGGCCATGGCGGCACATTCCGCGACAATGATGGCAACTATTGGCATGTATCAACCTGTATGCTCTCGTTGAAATATAAGTTCGAGCGTCGCATAGGTCTGTATCCCACGGGGTTCGATTCTGACGGTGTTATGTATAGTTCGGCAGCTTTCGGCGATTATCCAAACTATAATGCATTGCACAACATAGCCAATCCTGCCAATCGTTTTGCAGGATGGATGCTTCTAAGTTATAACAAACCTGTCGATGTTTCATCGACTGACAGCATATATGCCGCACACAATGCGACAGATGAATCGATGCGTACCTACTGGGCTGCGGCAAGCAATAAGCCCGGAGAATGGATTACTGTCGACCTCCTTGCGCCCAAGACGGTAAGAGCTGTTCAGATAAACCACTACGACCACAAGACAGACCAGCACGACAGAGCTAACGATCTATATCACCGCTACAAGGTATTCTCATCGCTTGACGGTGTAAACTGGACGCTTGTTATCGACAAGAGCGATAACGACAAGGATGTTCCTCATGATTATGTAGAACTGGCACGTCCGCTTGAGGCTCGATATATTAAGGTGGAAAACCTTCACATGCCCTCGGGACATTTTGCGATTTCAGGCTTGCGAGTATTCGGAACGGATGGCAGCAAAGCTCCCGACACCCCGGGCAAACTGAAAGTGGCACGTTCTAAAACAGATTCTCGCAACGCCATGATCGAGTGGCTTCCGTCGGAAAGAGCGTATGGCTACAACGTGTACTACGGCATCGCTCCCGACAAACTCTATAATGCGATAACTGTTCTCGGTGACACCTCTTATGATATGCGCGGTCTCGACCGTGACACCAATTACTATTTCGCTATAGAAGCCCTTGGCGAAGGAGGACGTTCAGAACTATCCAAGACAATCATTTCAAAATGTACCAAATAATATAATCATGAAAATCAACAAAATTATAGCTTTTGCCGCTGCGGCTGCCATTGGACTGGCCTCATGCTCCGGCGGCGATAAGACAAACGATTCATCCCAAGACAAGTCGGAAAACGATGCAACTGAGTTCGCCTCAGACGATGAATTTCTCGACTGGATTCAGAAAACTCATTTCAATTATATGTGGGATGGAGCCGAAGCCACATCAGGTCTTGCTCCCGAACGTATCCACATGGACAATGTCTATCCGCAGAACGACCGCGATGTTATAACCACCGGCGGCTCAGGCTTTGGCATAGCCGGCCTGATTGCTGCCATCGACCGTGGTTTTATCGGTCGCGAGGAAGGTGTGGAACGTCTCACCAAAATTGTGGACTATCTTGGCAAAGCCGACCGTTTTCATGGCGTATGGCCCCACTGGCTCGACGGCCCCACCGGCAAAGTGAAACCCTTCGGACAGAAAGACAATGGCGGCGACCTCGTCGAAAGCTCTTTCCTTATGGCAAGCTTGATTGCCACCCGCGAGTATTTCAAGAATGGCAATGAAAAAGAACAGCAGCTCGCTGCCAACATCGACAAACTGTGGCGCGAAATGGAATTCGACTGGTACACCAAAGGCGGTGAAGACGTGCTCTACTGGCACTGGTCGCCCGAATATGAATGGGAAATGAATTTCCCCCTCGAAGGCTATAACGAATGTCTCATCACCTATGTGCTTGCAGCAGCATCGCCCACACACTCAATTCCTGCATCGGCCTACCACAAAGGATGGGCTCGCGGCGGCGACATTGTGACGGACAAAAAATTTATGGGCCTTCCCCTGGTGCTCAAACACAACGGAGCTGTTGATACCGGCGGTCCTCTCTTCTGGAGCCAATATTCATATATCGGTCTCGACCCCCGCGGCCTCAAAGACCAATACGCAGACTACTGGCAGCTCAATCAGAACCATGCCAAGACAAACTACCTCTATTGCGTGACCAATCCCAAAGGTTACAAAGGCTATGGCGAGGATTGCTGGGGCTTAACCGCTTCTTATTCTACCAAAGGCTATTCGGCACATGCACCGAATAACGATCTCGGCGTTATTACACCCACTGCAGCACTCTCTTCTTTCCCCTACACTCCGGAGGAATCGATGCGTGCCGCCAAGTATTTCTACTCCAAAGGCTCATGGCTGCGCGGAAAATACGGCTTCTACGATGCTTTCAGCGAAACTGACAACTGGGTTACTCCCCGCTATCTGGCCATCGACCAGCTGACCATAGCTCCGATGATTGAGAACTATCGCAGCGGCCTGATCTGGAATCTCTTCATGGGGGCTCCCGAAATCAAGGCCGGCCTCGAAAAACTCGGTTTTACAACAACTCGTCACTAATCTCTAACGTTTCAAAATACTATGAATCTCAAATCTATCATTTATTCAGCAACGGCTGCTCTTGCAATGCTCGGTGCTGCAGCTTGCTCCGACAGCAAAGGCTCGGGCAATGCGGAGATGGATGCCTTTGTCAACGACCTGCTTGGCAAAATGACCCTCGAGGAAAAACTCGGCCAGCTCAATCTTCCTGCCTCCGACGATATTGTCACCGGCCAGGCCAAGAAGAGCAATATCGGAGCTGCTGTGGCAGCAGGCCAGGTTGGCGGAGTGTTCAACATCAAAGGTGTTGAAAAAATACGCGACCTCCAGAAAGTAGCAGTTGAAGAAAGCCGTCTGGGCATCCCATTGCTTTTCGGCATGGATGTCATTCATGGCTACGAGACCGTATTCCCCATTCCTCTTGCCCTATCCTGCTCGTGGGATACAACATCCATCGAACGTTCGGCACGTATTGCCGCCATCGAGGCTTCGGCCAGCGGCATCTGCTGGACTTTCAGCCCAATGGTCGACATTTGCCGTGACCCTCGCTGGGGTCGTGCTTCCGAAGGTTCCGGCGAAGACCCCTTCCTCGGTGCCTCCATAGCGCGTGCCATGGTCAAAGGCTATCAGGGCAACAACTATGAAAAAAACGATGAAATAATGGCCTGTGTTAAGCATTTCGCACTCTACGGCGCTCCCGATGGCGGCCGCGACTATAACACGGTGGATATGAGCCGTCAGCGCATGTTCAACGAATACTTCGAGCCATATAAAGCTGGTGCTGAAGCCGGTGCCGGTTCTTTCATGACTTCTTTCAATACTGTCGACGGCATACCGGCTACAGCAAACCGCTGGCTCCTCACAGACGTTCTCCGCGACCAATGGGGATGGGACGGCTTTCTCGTTACCGACTATACTGCAATTTCGGAAATGATTGACCATGGCATGGGCGACCTCCAGCAGGTTTCGGCTCTTGCACTTAAAGCCGGCACCGACATGGACATGGTGGCTAATGGTTTCAACGGCACTCTTGCCAAGAGCCTCGAAGAAGGTGCTGTCGACATGGGACAGATCGATGCGGCAGTGCGTCGCATTCTTGAGGCTAAGTATAAACTCGGCCTTTTCAAAGACCCATACAAATATATCTCTGCCGACCGTGCAAAGACAGATGTCTACACTCCCGAAAACCGCAAGGAAGCTCGCCGCATAGCCACCGAGACTTTCGTCCTTCTCAAAAACGAAGGCTCGCTGCTTCCCCTTCAAAAGAAAGGCCGCATAGCTGTAATCGGCCCCCTGGCCAATACTCGCGCCAATATGCCCGGAACCTGGAGCGTGGCTGCTGCATCCGAAAAATATAAAACTCTCGTTGAAGGTATCAAAGATGCTGTTGGCGACAAAGCAACAGTGACCTACGCCAAAGGTTCGAACCTCACCGCCGATGCCGAACTCGAAGCTAATGCCACAATGTTTGGCCGCGAAATGCGCGACAACCGTTCGGAAGCCGCTATGCTTGCCGAAGCATTGAACGTGGCTCGTTCGTCCGACGTTATCATTGCCGCTTTGGGCGAATCTTCGGAATTCAGCGGTGAATGTTCAAGCCGCACGGACCTGACACTTCCCGACACTCAGAAAAAACTCCTCGAAGCTCTCCTGTCCACAGGCAAACCCGTGGTAATGCTCAATTTCTCCGGCCGCGCCACTATCATGACCTGGGAAAGCGAACACGTACCGGCTATCATGAATGTGTGGTTCGGTGGTTCTGAAGCTGCCGACGCTATTGCCGATGTGGTTTTCGGCGACGTTGCTCCTTCGGGAAAACTAACCTGCTCTATGCCGCGCAATATGGGTCAGATTCCTGTATATTACAACCATTTCAACACCGGACGTCCTAAAGCTCAGGATGTGAAATTCGAAAAATTCCGTAGCTGCTATATCGATTCTCCCAATGCTCCTCTCTATCCGTTCGGCTATGGCCTGAGCTATACCACTTTCGAATATTCCGACTTTGCCCTCTCGGCAAACGAAATGACCGCCGACGGCTCGATCAAAGCTACCGTCAAAGTTACAAATACAGGCAAATACGATGCCGACGAAATCGTTCAGCTCTACATCCGCGACCTCGTAGGCTCTTCGGCTCGTCCTGTAAAAGAACTCAAAGGCTTCAAACGTATTTCTCTTAAGGCCGGCGAAAGTGCAGTCGTAGAATTCGACATCACTGTCGATTTGCTCAAGTACTACAATTTCGAACTTGAACATGTTGCCGAACCCGGCGAATTTGTTGCCATGGTAGGTCCCAACAGCGAAAACGTGTCGTCGCTCAACTTCACACTGAAATAACTCTTATCAATCTAAATGCAAAAGGGAGCGCTCCGGCGCTCCCTTTTTATGTCCGTCTCCTACACTCACTCCACGGCCCAGTCGGTAATGGTGCGGGTCCGGGTGGAGAAGTTGATGCCGATTTTCACCACTTGGCGGCCGTCGGCGGCAAAGGGCAGTGCGTAGTCTTTGGTTTGTATCTGCTCAAGAGCTGACTGTGCCGTCTTGTCGATTTTAAGCTCCATTACATAGACATATCGTTCCGTTTCGACAACTATGTCGATGCGGCCTGCGGATGTGGCATATTCGGCTTTTACCTTGATGCCCAAGAGCATGACGAGCATCAGAATCACATTGTGGAAGTTGCGCTCGCTGTCAAGCTCCATCTGATAGGGTACCGTGGCAAACAAGCTCTGCATGCGCTTCATAAAGTCTTCGACCCTGCCTTCGCGGAGCT
>CAJUAR010000103.1 GCA_910584495.1 uncultured Muribaculaceae bacterium | reverse complement strand
GCCGCGCCATCGTCGAAGGCATCAACATGGTCACCAAGGCCACCAAGCCCACCGCTCAGCATCCTCAGGGCGGCCTGGTGAAGAAAGAGGCCCCCATCCACCTGTCAAAACTCAACCTCGTGGATCCCAAGACCGGCAAGCCCACCCGCATCGCTCTCAAGCGTGTCGATGGCAAAACCGTACGTATTTCTAAAAAATCCAATCAGGAAATCAAATAATGAGCACAACTCTGCAAAAAGACTACAAGGAGCGCATTGTCCCTGCCCTGGAGAAAGAGTTTAACTACTCCACCATCATGCAGGTGCCCCGTCTGGAGAAGATTGTCATCAACCAGGGCATCGGTGCAGCCACCCAGGACAAAAAACTTATCGACACCGCCATTGCCGAGCTCACTGCAATCACAGGCCAGAAAGCTGTGGCAACTTTGTCGAAAAAAGACATCTCCAACTTCAAGCTCCGTAAGAAAATGCCCGTCGGCGTTCGTGTGACACTGCGCCGCGACAAGATGTATGAATTCCTCGAACGCCTCATCCGTGTGGCCCTTCCCCGTATCCGCGACTTCAAGGGCATCGAAGGCAAGCTCGACGGCCGCGGCAACTACACCCTCGGCATCACCGAGCAGATTATCTTCCCGGAAATCAACATCGACAACATCAACAAACTCATGGGTATGAACATCACCTTCGTGACTTCTGCCCCGACCGATGAAGAAGGCTACGCCCTTCTGAAAGCTTTCGGCCTCCCCTTCAAGAACGCAAAAAACTAAGCACACCCTATGGCTAAAGAATCAATGAAAGCCCGCGAGGTGAAACGCGCCCGCCTGGCCGCCAAGTATGCCGAGCGCCGCGCCGAGCTCAAGAAAACGGTCAATGCCGCCTACGACGGCGATCCCGACAAGCTCCAGGCTGCCTACGAAGCCGCACAGAAGCTCCAGGCCCTGCCCAAGAACGCCTCGCCCATCCGCAAACACAACCGCTGCTCGATCACCGGCCGTCCCAAGGGCTATATGCGCACCTTCGGCCTGAGCCGTATCCAGTTCCGCGAAATGGCCTCCAAGGGCCTCATCCCCGGAGTGAAAAAAGCCAGCTGGTAAACAGCTGTCATAACTCCAAACCGGCTTCTGACGCAATCGCACTGTGTTGCGATATTGGCAGCAGCCATCAAAAATTTTAAATATTGTTGGGCAATCCGGCCCAATCAATTTAACACCAACAAAAATGACAGATCCTATTGCAGACTATCTGACAAGATTGAGGAATGCCATCAAGGCCAACCACCGCGTGGTAGAAGTGCCCGCTTCTAATTTGAAGAAGGAAATCACAAAGATTCTCTTCGAACAGGGCTACATCCTCAACTACAAATTCATAGAAGGGGAAAACGGACCCCAGGGCTCTATCAAAATCGCCCTAAAATATGACCCCGTCGACCGTGTCAACGCCATCAAGGGCCTCAAGCGCGTGTCGCGTCCCGGTCTCCGCCAGTACACCGGCTACAAGGACATGCCACGTGTCCTCAACGGCCTGGGCATCGCCATCCTTTCGACTTCGCAAGGCGTGATGACAAACAAAAAGGCTGCCGACCTGAAGATCGGCGGCGAAGTGCTCTGCTACATCTATTAATCAACCCGCAAACTATCTGAATTATGTCAAGAATAGGTAAAGCCCCCATCGAAATCCCCGCAGGGGTAACTGTGACGGTTGATGAAAAGACAAACCTGGTGACCGTCAAAGGCCCCCACGGAGAACTTCAGCAGACTGTCAATCCCGACCTCACCGTCAAAGTAGAAGGCAACCATGTGATTCTTACCCGTCCGAGCGACGACCGCGAGCACCGCGCACAACACGGTCTGTACCGCGCTCTGATACACAACATGGTAGAAGGCGTTCACAAACGCTACCGCAAAGAAATGGAACTCGTGGGTGTGGGCTACCGCGCGTCGGCAACCGGCCAAGTGCTGGAGCTTTCGCTGGGCTACTCCCATGCAATATATCTCAAACTTCCCGCCGAAGTGAGCGTCGAGGCAAAGAGCGAACGTAACAAAAACCCGCTCATCATTCTCGAAAGCCGCGACAAGCAGCTCCTTGGCCAGGTTTGTGCCAAAATTCGCTCTCTTCGCAAGCCCGAGCCCTACAAAGGCAAAGGTATCAAGTTCGTCGGCGAAATCATCCGCCGCAAGTCCGGCAAGAAGGCCGGTGCCAAATAACATAACACGCAGGCAACTATGTTTTCAAAAATCGAAAGACGCAATAAAATCAAAACACGCATCCGCGGCAAAATCTCCGGCACAGCCGAGCGTCCGCGCATGACAGTGTTCCGCAGCAACAAACAGATCTACGTCCAGCTCATCGACGACCTGGCAGGCCGCACTCTCGTTGCCACCTCCTCGCGTGGACTCGACCAGAAAGGCACCAAGACAGAAATCGCTGCCGCCGTTGGCGCAGCCATCGCTGCCAAGGCCCTCGAGGCAGGCATCAAAGAAGTGGTATTCGACCGCAACGGCTACCTCTTCCACGGACGTGTTAAATCGCTGGCTGACGCTGCTCGCGGCGCCGGTCTCAAATTCTGACAATCATGGCAAAAAGAAACAATAGAGTAAAATCGGCCGGCGACCTCGAACTCAAAGAGCGCCTCGTGGCCATCAACCGTGTGACCAAGGTTACCAAGGGCGGCCGCACCTTCACCTTTGCCGCCATCGTCGTAGTAGGCAACGAAAACGGTGTTGTAGGCTGGGGTCTGGGTAAAGCCAACGAAGTGCAGGCTGCAATTGCCAAAGGTGTTGAGTCTGCAAAGAAAAACCTCATCCGTGTGCCTGTTCACAAAGGCACAATTCCACACGAGCAGTATGCCAAGTTCGGCGGCTCGCGCATCATCCTCAAACCTGCATCGCACGGTACCGGCGTTAAGGCCGGTGGTGCCATGCGTGCCGTGCTTGAGAGCGTGGGCATCACCGACGTGCTTGCAAAGAGCAAAGGCTCGTCCAACCCCCACAACCTTGTGAAAGCCACCATAGCCGCCCTCGACGAAATGCGCTCGCCCGCCATCGTTGCCCAGAACCGCGGCATCTCGGTTGAAAAAGTGTTCAAGGGTTAATATCCAATCAAACCAATTAAAGGATACACCAACATGGCACAAATCAAAATCAAACAGATAAAGAGCCGCATCAACTGCCCGGCAGTGCAGAAACGCACTCTCGACGCACTTGGCTTGAAGAAAATGAACCACACAGTGGTGAAGGAAGACTGCCCCTCCATCCGCGGCATGGTGCAGAAAGTGCACCACCTGGTGGAAGTGACCAACGCGTAAATAAAAAATTATTAGAACTATGGACTTAAGTAATTTGAAACCGGCACCGGGTTCTGTAACACACAAAACCCGCATAGGCCGCGGCCCGGGTTCGGGCAAGGGCGGCACATCTACACGCGGTCACAAGGGCGCCAAATCGCGTTCGGGCTATAGCCGCAAGATCGGATTTGAAGGCGGCCAGATGCCTCTGCAGCGTCGTCTGCCCAAGTTCGGCTTCAAGAACATCAACCGTGTAGCCTATAAAGCTATCAATCTCGATCTTATCGCAGCTTTGGCTGAAGCCAAGAATCTCCAGACCATCGGTTTGGAAGAGCTCCGCAATGCCGGCTACATCCGCCGCAAACAGCTTGTCAAGATTCTTGCAAACGGCACTGTTGCAACAGCTCTCAACATTGAAGCCCACGCATTCTCCGCAGCCGCTAAAGCAGCTATCGAAGCTGCCGGCGGTACTGCAAAAACAATCTGATTATGGGCTTCGTTCAAACACTTAAAAACATTTGGACTATCGAAGAGCTGCGCAAGCGCTTGCTCATCACCCTTCTGCTGGTGTTCATCTACCGCGTGGGTTGCTACGTTGTCCTGCCGGGCATTTCGCCCTCGGACATCGATGCCCTCGCCAACTTCACCAACAAGAGCGGCCTGATGCAGCTCCTCGACATGTTCTCTGGCGGTGCGTTCTCGCAGGCCTCGATTTTTGCCCTTGGCATCATGCCCTACATCACAGCTTCGATTGTCATCCAGCTGTGCGGCATGATTCTTCCCTCGTTCCAGAAAATGCAGCGAGAGGGCGAAAGCGGCCGTCAGAAACTGAACCAGTATACCCGCTACCTGACCGTTCTCATCCTCTTCCTCCAGGCCCCGGCCTATCTGATCAACCTTCAGGTGCAGGTTAACGGTGCATCGAACGGTACGACGCTCGTACTCGGCTTCTGGACGGTGGCTTATCTTACCATCATCCTTGCCGCCGGCTCCATGTTCATCATGTGGCTGGGCGAGCGCATTACCGACCGCGGCATTGGCAATGGTATCTCCTTCATCATCTTGGTTGGTATCATTGCCCGTCTCCCGGGAGCCCTCTACTATGAATTTGTCAGCCGTCTTCCCGGAGCATCGGGCAGCCAGGGCGGTCTGGTGATGTTCATTGTAGAAGTTGTGCTTCTCTTTGCCGTTACTGTGGGTGCTGTGCTTCTTGTGCAGGGCACACGCAAAGTGCCTGTGCAGTATGCAAAGCGCATTGTCGGCAACCGCCAGTATGGCGGCGCCCGCCAATACATTCCCCTGAAAGTTAATGCTGCCGGCGTTATGCCTATCATTTTTGCCCAAGCCATCATGTTCATCCCTATGACCCTTGCCGGTTTTCGTGGCGGTGACAACGGTTTTGTGCAGGCATTTACCGACATCAACGGCTTCTGGTATAACTTTGTGTTCTTCATCCTCATTGTTGCTTTCACCTACTTCTACACCGCCATCACCGTGCGTCCCACTCAGATGGCCGAAGATATGAAACGCAACAACGGTTTCATCCCCGGAGTTAAGCCCGGCAAGAAGACCGCCGAGTATCTGGACATGATTATGTCGCGCATCACCCTGCCGGGCTCCTTGTTCCTCGGCATCGTGGCCATCCTTCCGGCTTTTGCCCGTTTCTTCGGCATCAGCCAGAACTTCGCCCAGTTCTTCGGCGGTACATCGCTGCTGATTATGGTGGGTGTTGTGCTGGACACTCTCCAGCAGGTAGAATCGCACCTGATGATGCACCACTACGACGGTCTGATGAAGGAAGGCAAAATCAAAGGTCGCACCACAGGCCAGGCATATTAACAACACAACAACACCTTCTCTTAAATGATTTATCTGAAGACACCGGAAGAAATAGAAACCATGCGCATCCCCGCGCAGCTCATATCGCAGACTCTCGGGGAACTTGCAAAATGGATTCAACCCGGCGTAAGCACACGCAAGCTCGACACCATTGCCAGGGAATTCATCCTGGACAATGGTGGCAAGCCTGCCTGCTTGGGCTACGAAGGTTTTCCGGCCACACTTTGCATTGAAGTTAACGAGACGGTGGTCCACGGCTTTCCCTCGGACCGTATCCTGATGGATGGCGATATTGTGGGTATCGATACCGTGGTGGAGAAAAACGGCTTTATGGCCGATATGTGCTACACATTTGCCGTGGGCACATTGTCGCCTGAGAAGGAGGCCCTCTGCCGTACCACCAAGGAATCGCTCTATATCGGCATCGAGGCAGCCAAGCCCGGAGCACGTATCGGCGACATCTCCAACGCTGTGCAAACCTACTGTGAGAAGCGCAACTATTCGATGGTTCGCGAAATGACAGGTCATGGCATCGGACGCCGTATGCACGAATCGCCCGAGGTGCCAAACTATGGACGCCGCGGCATCGGCCCAAGGCTGCAGAACGGCATGGTGATTTGCATCGAGCCCATGGTGAACATGGGCAGCCGCAACATTGTCATAGCCCCCAACGGCTGGGAATGTCGCACACGCGACGGCAAACCGTCGGCGCACTACGAGCACACAGTGGCCATTGTCGGCGACAGCACCGAAGTGCTCACCACCTTCGACTATATACAACAAGCGATACCGGATAAATTTATTTAAACCAACTATATGGCAAAACAATCAGCAATCGAACAAGACGGGACCATTGTCGAGGCCCTCTCCAACGCCATGTTTCGCGTGGAACTCGAAAACGGACACGAAATCACCGCGCACATTTCGGGCAAAATGAGAATGCATTATATCAAGATTCTGCCCGGCGACAAAGTGCGTGTTGAAATGTCGCCCTACGATCTCTCTAAAGGCCGTATTGCTTTCCGCTATAAATAAAAAATCAACTAAAAGATATGAAAGTAAGAGCATCTGTGAAGAAACGCACCCCGGACAGCAAGATTGTCCGCCGCAAGGGACGACTGTACGTCATCAACAAGAAGAACCCTAAATACAAACAACGTCAAGGATAATATACTATGGCAGTCAGAATAGTGGGAGTTGACCTCCCCCAGAATAAAAGAGGTGAAATCGCCTTGACCTACATCTACGGCATAGGTCGCAGCGCAGCCAAGACGATACTTGAAAAGGCCGGCATAGACGTGAACATCAAGGTCCAGGACTGGACCGACGACCAGGCCGCAAAAGTGCGCGAGGTGATCGGCAACGACTACAAGGTTGAAGGCGACCTCCGCAGCGAAATCCAACTCAACATCAAGCGCCTGATGGATATCGGCTGCTACCGCGGCATCCGTCACCGCA
>CAJUAR010000102.1 GCA_910584495.1 uncultured Muribaculaceae bacterium | reverse complement strand
CTGAATGTCAAAAAGATTCGCCGGCCCCAAAATTTTATTCTGTCAAAGACCCGGCTAACAGTACTATCTACATTCTCTACCGCCGGAATTATGGCAGAATTCCGGCGGTAGTTTTTTAGACCGCGACAAAAATTTCCGAGACTATTTGACAACTATTTGACGATTGTTTGCTAACTTTGCAAGTTGAAACAAAATTCTACGAAAATGAATCTCTATTCACAAATTGAAGCCGACATAAAGGCCGCCATGCTGGCTAAAGACCGTGTTGCCCTCCAGGCCCTTCGCGGAATCAAAAAGGAATTTATCGAAGCCAAGACAGCCCCAGGTGCCAATGGCGAACTGACCGACGAAATTGCCCTCAAAATACTTGCCAAGATGGTGAAACAACGCCGCGAAAGCGCAGCTATCTACACAGAGCAAAACCGTCCCGACCTTGCCGAAGCCGAGCTTGCCGAAGTGGCTGTGATTGAAAAATATCTGCCCAAAGCTCTGAGCGAAGCCGAACTGACCGAAGAACTGACAAAAATCATTGCCAGTGTGGGCGCAACATCTCCTGCCGACATGGGCAAAGTGATGGGTGCGGCCACAAAAGCCCTCGCCGGTCGCGCCGATGGACGAGCTATTTCTGCAATGGTTCGTCAACTCCTTGCTAAATAAAGAAATAAAACCAACAATATCGATGCTTACACTACAGCAAATCAAAGCCGACCCTCAATTCATCGTTGAGCGACTGGCTGTGAAAGGATTCGACGGGCAGAAACCTATTGCCCGCGTGCTCGCACTCGACGATCTTCGCCGTCAGCTGCAGCTCAAAAATGACAATGCCGCCGCCGAGCTCAATCGCAAAGCCGCCGAAATTGGCAAAGCCCTGAAGGCCGGCAACAAAGAAGAAGCCGAAGCCGCAAAGGCAGGAGTGGCAGTGCTCAAAGAAGAACAGAAAGCCCTTGCCGAAGAACTTGCCCGAACCGAGGGCGAAATCCGCGAGGAACTTCTCAACATTCCCAACATCCCCTACTCCGGCGTTCCCGCCGGTACAAGTGCCGCCGATAATGTGGTTGAAAAGACCGGAGGCCCCATTCCCGAACTCGGTCCCGACGCACTGCCCCACTGGGAATTAGCAAAGAAATACAACCTTATCGACTTCGACCTTGGCGTGAAGATTACCGGAGCCGGATTCCCTGTCTACCTTGGCAAAGGCGCCAAACTGCAGCGAGCCCTCATCCAGTTCTTCCTCGACGAGGCTTCGAAAGCCGGTTATCTCGAAGTACAACCACCATACGTTGTCAACGAAGCATCGGGCTACGGCACCGGCCAGCTGCCTGACAAAGAAGGCCAGATGTACCTCTGCAATCTCGACAAACTCTATCTCATCCCCACCGCCGAGGTGCCTGTCACCAACCTCTACCGCGACGTCATCATTCCCAACGACCGTCTGCCCATCAAAAACTGCGCCTACTCGGCATGCTTCCGCCGCGAAGCCGGCAGCTACGGCAAGGATGTGCGCGGCCTTAACCGTCTGCACCAGTTCGACAAGGTGGAGATTGTTCGCATCGAGAAACCCGAAAACAGCTATGCGGCCCTCGAAGAGATGAAGGACCATGTACAGGGTCTGCTCGAAAAACTCGGCCTGCCATGGCACATACTGCGTCTGTGCGGCGGCGACATGAGCTTCACATCCGCCATCACTTTCGACTTTGAGGTTTACTCCGCAGCCCAGCAACGCTGGCTCGAAGTTTCATCGGTTTCCAACTTCGAAACCTACCAGGCCAACCGCCTCAAATGCCGTTACCGTGGCGAGGACAAGAAAACACATCTCTGCCACACCCTCAACGGCTCGGCTCTCGCCCTGCCACGCATCGTAGCCGCCATCCTGGAGGACTTCCAGACCCCCGAAGGCATCATCGTTCCCGAATGCCTCCGCAAATACACAGGCTTCGACATCATAGACTGATTCAGCAAACCAATACATTCAGCGGGGGCCGAAAGCCCCCGCTTTTTATTCCTTCAGACCCGAGTCTATGATTATAGTCACAGGACCATCGTTGACGAGGGCCACTTTCATATCCGCCCCGAAGACCCCGGTCGGGACATCCTTGCCCGTCAGACGGCCACATTCGCTGCAGAAAAGCTCATAGAGAGGCACGGCAAGGTCGTGACCGGCAGCGCGGATGTAGCTCGGACGGTTGCCCTTGCGTGTCGATGCGTTAAGTGTGAACTGGCTCACGGCAAGTATGTCGCCGCCGACATCCACCACCGAACGGTTCATCACTCCTGCCTCGTCGTCAAAAATGCGGAGTGCGGCAGTCTTGGCGGCCAGCCATCGCGCATCATCGGGCGTATCACCTACAGCAACGCCTACGAGCACCATCATGCCCTTGCCAATGGAGCTGTGGAGTTTTCCGTCGATTGTCACCGAAGCTTCGGTGACGCGTTGAATTACAATTCTCATAACTATCCAAATATATCTGAACGAGTACCTCTATCAATCATCAATAGTACAAGCTCATCATCATTTTTAAACAATACTAATAACCAATATAGCTCTAAAACAGTCTGTGGCACCCTTCTATCCGACACCCTGCGACTGCGGGCGCACACCGGGAACCGGAGCTTCGACATTGAATCTACGCTTGTATGAATTTCCCGAAGAATCGACAATAGTCACCAACCCGGAAGAAATGATTATGGTGATGTCCCCTTTCATGCCAAGTGGAAGACCCACAATGCCACGAACACGGCCATTTTGGTCGCAGATTTGAATACCGGCCTTTGTGGCAACCCATAAGTTACCCCTGCTGTCGAAAGCCATGCCTGAAGGTTGAAGAGGGTCGTTGTCGTAGCTATGAAGCCAATAGAAACGCTGTGCGGCATAGGGATGTCCGTCGGAAGAAAGGAGTTCCTGCATGAGCCAGTTGCTCCTGTCTGAGGCATATACACGGAAAGAAGAATCGGGATAGACGGCATACTTTTCGGGTTGCAGTTGCTGACAAAACCGTTCCGGCTGCCACATTTCTCCATCAAGCAAGAGCTCGCCCATCAACTCATTGCCTGTGGGCGAGGGAATGGTGTCGGGACGCCACATCCATTTCAAAACATCCCTGAATATCTCAGAAGCCCTGCGGACACTATGTCCACCTTCAGCCCAGTCGAAAGCGCAATCATAGCCCGCGAACCGAAGAGCCGAAGCAAGCAGCAGGTTATGCTCGTACCAGCTGCCAAATGTGGGATTCCAAGTGTCGGAGTAGCCATCTTGGAGGAAAACACGCAATGGTTTGGGTTCGTGCTTGCGCACAATGGCTTCAAGGTCGTTGCCGCCCCTCATAGGCACAAAGGTGCCGCAACCGCTGAACACTTTTCCAAAAATATCGGGTCTGTGCCAGGCAGCGACAAAAGCCGCTATACCTCCGCTGCTTAGTCCGAAAATCATTCGCTCCGAAGGCTTGTTGCTCAAATGAATACACCTTCCGTCGTCGAGCCGTCGTCCTTCAACGAGAGGAAGGAGTTCAGTTGTCAAAAATTGTGCTAAACGAGCATCGCACGCATCAAATTCATTGCTGCGATTATATCTGACAACCTTGCCACTGTCATTCCTGGCAACGCCCGGTTGAAGAAAAACACCAATGGTACACGGCATTATGCCGCACCGCATTAGCGAATCAATCACAGCAGGGGCATTACAAAGCACGCCGTCGAGACCCAGATAGAGTGCAGCCGGTTCAGCATCAATGTATTCGTCGGGAACTGTAATTTGAAAGGGATGGACTGTTGCCGGGTAAATTTCCGAACAACGCAAGGTGTCATCGATGACTATGTGCTTTGCCATAGCGGAGAAGAATACCGCCATGTAAAAGAAAAAAATCAATAAACGGTTCATAACGATTTAGCCGAACAAAACATGAGTGTGCAAAAATACGGAAATAAGGCCGACATTGCAAAAAGGCATAAACAAAATTTACGCGGCCGGGCAAAATGTCCGGCCGCGTAGATATGGAGTTCAAAAGCGATTACTGGAGCTTGAAGGATACCGGCAGAGTGTAGGTAACCTTAACAGGCTGGCCGTTGTTACGTCCGGGAATCCATTTAGGCATAGCCTTGATCACACGGACAGCTTCTTTGTCGAGGGCGGGGTGACGGGGACGAACCACGCGAACGTTGGTAATCGAACCGTCCTTGCCTACAACGAATTCAACAACAACACGACCTTGAACGCCTTCTTCGGCAGCAACTGCGGGATAAACAATGTTATCACCGAGCCATTTGTACATGGCGGCTTCGCCACCGGCGAATTCGGGTTTCTGTTCAACCATTGCGATGCTGACGGGTTCGTCTTCAACGACAGGAGCTGCGATAACCTCTTCCTTGATAGCAATCTTGTTAAGGTCATTGGTACCCTCAGTGATGTCGACAGCACCTACGGCAGCTTCGTTATTGAGCACATCTTCCTGGTTCTTGACCTGCTTGTCTTCTTCCACCTTGTCGTCCTCGGTGATGAGAAGGGCTGTCACTTGCTGCTGGTTGGCAACTTCTTCAGGAGCAATGATTTCTTCGGGTTCGGGCAATTGGAATTGTTCTTCCTCGATTTCCTCTTCAATTTCCTCTTCTGTTTCGACAGTTGCAATTTCCTGCACAGTAGCAGTAGCAATCATCTCTTCTTCGGGTTTGTTAAACACACCCGAAACAGAAAGGATGAGGAGAACAAGGATAACAGCAAGTGCTATAAGAACAACTACAATCGATTTAGTGTGGCGGGCAACAGAGGTCTCGCGCATTTTAAATGCGCCAAATTCCTTGTTTTTACCTTCGAATACTAATTCGCGCCACTCTTTTGAGGTAAGATCTACGTCTTTTGCCATTTTCGTCTGAGATTATTGGTTAGCAGTAGATGCTTCGGCAGCGGTTGCAACATGGTGTGCAGCAGCGGCTTTGGCGCGAATGGTGGGACGAATGATAGTTTCGCCATGCTGTTGTTCGTAATGACGGAGCAACAGGGTGTCGGAGTGAGTAGGCAACTCGATGCTGTAACGAGAAATCTGGTTGATGTTCATTTCGTCGATAGCATTGATGAGGCCCTCATAAGTGGTGTTGGGACCGGGTTTGATCACAACAACAGGACGAGTCTTGAGGGAGTCGGCAGCGTTTTTCTTAGCAGCCTTGTCGAATTCCTCTTTTGTGATTTCCTTGTTTTTCCACTGTTCTTTGAGTTTCTCATACTCTTCCATAACCTGTTTGTTCTTGTTACGGAGGATTTTGCGGATACCTTGAGCTTCGTGGTTCACGTTGCCCACAAACTGCTCCTTGCGGAGGTAGTTGGGAGTGACGAAAGTAGTGTCGGCAATACCTTCAAAATAGTAGATATTGTGAATTGTTTTGCCGGTTTCGGCATCGACACGAGGTTTGTCTCCATTATACTCGGTATCGAGAATCAGAGTGATAGCTTCTGACTGTTTAGCCTGACTCTGCTGCTCTTTCTTCACATCCTCGTTTGTGGGGAGGACAATCTGCAGGGTCTGCGATTTGATCATCGTAGTACAGAGCATGAAGAAAGTGATCAGAAGCATGTTCATGTCCACCATAGGAGTAAAGTCCACATGGATAGACATCTTTTTCTGTGCGCCTTTTTTCTTTTTGCCGCCAGAGGATTGTTCTATTTGTGCCATAGTTAACTTTACTGAGTGGGTTCGTTTTCAGATTTGAGGGCTGTCATGAGGCTGAATTTGTTGAGCTTCATGGTCTGCAGGTTGTCAAAGACGAGCTGCACGGTAGTGAAGGGAGTGTCTTTGTCGGCTTTGATAGCGATGCCCTGGCCACGACGCATAAGAGCGGTGTAGAGGTTGGACAGCTGCGAGCGTTCTTCTGCAGAGAGGCCTTCGGCCTGTTCGTTGTTGATTCGCTGAGCGACATTGTAGATGGCTTTGAGCCAAACCTGGAAGTCGTTGAGACGGCCATCGCGGTTTTTGTTATCGTCGATGGGAATTCCGACTTTGGGATTGGTCATATCGCCAAGGAATTTGTCGCGGTCGGTAATCGACATCGAGAGGACCTCGGGAAGTTCGGAGAAAGGCACACCGATCATGTTTGTTGAGCGGAATGCAGCTTTCTGAACTTCGTTGAGTGCGACACGGTTGTTCTTGTGCTGGTCGTTGTAAATAGCAAGTGCTTCGTCGAGCATCAGACCGCGAATTTTTTCGCTTGAGAGTGTCGAGTCGGCATCGCCGGTGAACGAGATGAAGAGTTTACCTTCTGCAATGGTGGGGTCTTCGAGCTTACCGGACTTGTCGGCAGATGAAACGAGGACAGTGACCAGGTTGTTCATCGGCACCTTCTCCTCCGAAACAGAGGATGGGGTGTATACGATGGTGGGTTCCTTCTGCAGGAAGGTAGAAGTCAACATGAAGAAAGTAAGCAAAAGAACAGTCACGTCGCTCATCGCGGTCATATCGATGAGAGTACTTTTCTTTTTGATTTTTACTTTTCCCATATTTACCTTTTTAAAAGAAGATTATTAGAGGCTAAACAGGGATTAGTGAGTAGCGGCAAAAGTTTGCACGATAGAGAAACCGATTTCGTCGATAGCGTAGGTGAGGTTATCGATTTTGTTGGTATAGTAGTTATAGAAGATAACGGCAAACGCACCGGTGGCAATACCGAAGGCGGTGTTGATAAGGGCCTCCGAAATACCGGTCGAGAGTTCGGTGGAGTCGGGAGCACCTGACTGCGACAGAGCCTGGAACGATTTGATCATACCCATTACAGTACCAAGAAGACCGACGAGAGTACCGAGGGTTGTCATGGTTGCGATGATGGGGAGGTTCTGCTGGAGGGTAGGCATTTCGAGAGCGGTTGCTTCTTCTACCTGCTTCTGGAGGTTGGCGATTTTCTGCTCTTTGGAGAGGACGGTGTTTTTGTCCATTTCTTCGT
>CAJUAR010000101.1 GCA_910584495.1 uncultured Muribaculaceae bacterium | reverse complement strand
AAACTGGGTGGTTATCGCCGGAACGACTGGGTGGTATTCACCGGAATATGCATTTCTGCTCTTTACGTAAAAAACGACAATGAAACCGAAATATACTCCTTCTCCGGCCGATACGGCCGATGTGAAACTGCCCGATGAGCTGCTGCCGCTCATCGAGGAGATGGCTGAAAATGTCCACGAGGTATGGGCTAAGAACCGCATTGCCGATGGCTGGTCCTATGGGCCGGTGCGCGACGATGCTGCCAAGCATCATCCCTGCCTGGTGCCTTACAACGAACTTCCCGAAGAGGAAAAAGAATATGACCGCGCCACTTCGCAGGAAACTTTGAAATTAATTTTGAAATTAGGCTTCGATATTTCAAAAAAATAATGTAAATTTGCATCAGTGCATACAAACCACGTCTAATACCAGTCTTATTCACAACGATGAATCCTTCAGAGTTTATACATCCCGAAGATGCGGCAGCATTGCGACAGCTTGAAAGCATACCCGGCTTTCCGGCCCTCGTCAAGAAATTTTATGCTTTGGGCTATGAGAAATTGTTCTACGGCGAAAACATGGCCTCGAACATCCGCCTGTCGCCCACACAGTTGCCGGAGCTCTACCGACACTTGCCGCCGATATGTGCCAAAATGGGCATTAAAGAGCCGGAATTCTATCTGGAAATGAACCCAATGCCCAATGCATGGACCTTTGGCGACACACAGATTTTCGTCACCATGACCTCCGGCTTGGTAGAGCTGCTCAGCGACGACGAGCTCGATGCCGTCATTGCCCATGAATGCGGTCATATACTTTGCCGCCACGTGCTCTATCACAACATGGCCACGATGCTCATCAATAATCTCGAATCGTTTGGCATCCTGGGTAAACTTGCTCTGCCTGTGCAGCTTGCCTTGCTCTATTGGGAACGAAAGAGCGAGCTTTCGTGCGACCGTGCCGGAGCCATCATCACCTCGCCGGAAACAGTGTCGCGCGTAATGGTGCGTCTTGCCGGCGGCCCTAAAAACATCACCGAAACTGTCAATATCGAAGAATGGGCCGAACAGGCCGAAAAATACGAAGCCATACGCAACGACGGTGTTTGGAACAAAGCCCTCCAAGCCTATGCCATTATGGCTCAGAGCCATCCTTTCGCAGCTGTGCGCGTGCGCGAAATCCTCCGCTGGGGTCGCACCGAACAGTACCAAAACATTATGAAAGGTCTTTCGGCTGTAAAACACGACCAATGTCCTCATTGCAATAACACTATCGACCCTTCGTGGCAGTTCTGCCGCCACTGCGGGCAAAAACTCCAATAAATAATAACCATGCAAACACTTTTCGACGAAAACGGATTGCTCAACATATCCGATATAGTGACAAATAATCCTGCCTACCAAGCTATTATGGCCGACGGCATTGTTACAGACCAGGAACTCAAAGAACAGGCCGATGCCACAATGGCATCGCTGCGACACCTGCAGTCCATCCTAAACGATGAGCAGCAAGCTGCCGTTGGCGATGCAATATCGCAAATGAGCGTGCTCTTTGCCGCCTATCACAATCACGAACTCCAAAACCTCAAATAAGCTGCTATGGGAACTTTCAACACCAAAACAAACCTCGCCTGCAAACCCGAACTCATTCCGGCCATGGCCGAGCGTATATGCCAGACTTTCACAGCCGAAGGCTATGAAGTGAAACGCGAAGACCTCTATAGCGGCGGCACAGACATTTCTATCACCAAAGGCGGTCTCTTTAAGGCAGTATTGGGCATGAAAACGGCTCTGAAGGTTACGCTGGTGCCACAGGGCAACTCGGTGAACTTCGACGCCGGCGTGGGCATCTTCGGCCAGCAGGTGATTCCCACACTTGTAATGTTGTTCATCACATGGCCCGTGCTCCTCACCCAAATTTGGGGCCTCGTGGAGCAGGCTAAACTCGACGACAAGGCTCTTGCCGCCGCACAGGCCGTCATTGCTGAAAACGATGGGGGCGAAGCTCCCACAACAGCGTATGCATACGCCGGCACTTCGACTGGTACATCTTCTGCCACCGGCGCTGCCCGTTTCTGCACCAACTGCGGCACCTCCGTCCCTGCAAACGCCCGCTTCTGCCCCAACTGCGGAAACCCGCTCAGCTGATTTCCAGATAATTATAAGCTGCGATAAGTTTTTGAATAGTTAAAATAGTCAGGTTTCGCAAGTTACACTTGAAGGTAACAGAAAGTTGGCAACAGTTAAGCACTGGAAGTGCGCTGTTCCTACAACCCTCGTGCGAAGCCGGGGGACTTCGGACGACCCTACCTTTTCGAGACAAGCCGCGGAGTGTGCGCAGTCTCGAAAGGCGATAGCAAAGGCTCGCACACAGGCTGTCGCCGGTTGCAACAGCGCGCTCTCTGCGGCTTGTTGCGATAGTTCGGGGATGGTGTTCTGCCCCACAGCTTTGCAGTGGGTTGTAGGAACAGCGCACTTCCGGTGCTTATCAAAGAATTACCGCTAACGAGCCACAAGAGAATGTTCGGCAAGCACTGCGCTTGCGAAACTTAAATTATTACTCCTCAAAAGCTATAATTTCCATATTGCTATGCATTTAAACGCCCTAAAAGTAACTTGTCTCGCCTTATCATTCCTCTTTTCAATAGGCTGCTTTGCCCAAACACAGCATGGTGTTGTCAAAACAAGAGGGCGGCTGGATGCGGGCGGCAAGCTGATTGAGGGCGAACGCTTGGCGGATGCCGTGGTTACTGTCAAGGGCCGAAATCCGGTGAGGAGCGGTAATAATGGCGAATTTTCGTTCCCCGTACCGGGCAAATTTTTCTTTCTGCAAGGCGTAAAGAAACAAGGATATTCAATTGCAGACCCCGACATCTTGTCGAAACAGTTTTCGTATTCCAAGGATAATCCGCTATTTGTCGTGCTCGAAAAGCCCGAGACGCAGTTGGCCGACAAATTGGCTGCCGAACGGAAAATTCGTCGCACGTTGCAACGCACCTTGCAGAGCCGTGAAGATGAAATTGAACAGCTAAAGGAACAAAACAAAATTACCCGGCAGGAGTATCAGCAAAAACTGCAGGATTTATATGCCGAGCAGGAGAAGAACGAGAAGCTTATCAGCGACATGGCCGAACGCTATTCCCAAATTGACTACGACCAGGTGGATGAGTTCAACCGCCGCATTAGCAATCTGATACTCAACGGCGAGCTGACTAAGGCCGATTCCTTGCTCAACACCAAGGGCGACATCAATGCCCGTGTGGCAGCTCTGCGCCAACATCAGGATATCAACGCCAAAGAGGAGGCCGACCTTGCGAAGCGGCAGGAAAACCTGCAGAAAAGCAAAGCCTATACGCAAAAGGAACTCGACGACCTTGCCGAAGACTGCTACCACAAGTACGAAATCTGCAAGATGAATCTCCGCAACGATTCCGCCGCCAACTACCTCGAAGTCCGCGCCGACCTGGACACGGCAAATGTCGAGTGGCAATTTCAGACCGGATACTTTTTGAAAGAATATTTGGCTGCATATGATAAAGCATTGTCCTATTATCTACGAGTACTGCGAAACGCTGATGAACAATATGACACCAGTCATTCTGGTGTTGCGAGAACGTATAACAACATTGGTTCGGTATTCTTGGCTCAGAACGATTTAGCTAAGGCTCTTGATAATTATAATAAGGCTTTGGAAATCAGAAAACGTTCTTTCGGCGAACAACATCAGGATGTGGCCGGGAGCTATGATAATATTGGCAATGTATACTTTAGACAGGGGAATTACACCAAGGCCCTTGAGTACTACAGCAACGCCTTGGAGATACAGCAAGCCATATTCGGAGAAGGACATTCGGATGTGGCGGCCAGTTATGGAGGTATTGGCAGCGTATTCTATTCTCAAGGCGATTATTCAAAGGCACTTGAGAATTACCAAAAAGCTTTGGAGATACAACAATCATTGTTCGGTGAGAACAATATATTGGTTGCCTCAGATTACCACAATATAGGTAATGTTTTCTATTCTCAAGGTGATTTTTCCAAGGCTCTTGAGTATTATCTCAAAGCTCTTGAAATACGTCGAGGCATTTTGGGAGAACGCCATCCCGATGTCGCTGATAATTATTTCAATATCGGATTAGTTTACTCATCTTTGGGCGATTATGACAAGTCTTTTGATAATCATAATAAGTCCCTGGAAATACGCCGGTCTTTTTTGGGGGATAATAATCCATTAGTTGCGACGAGTTATTTTAATATAGGGATATTGTTCCAGTCTGTAGGTAACTACCCACAAGCCATCAAGTATCTATCCAAATATATTGAAATACAAAAGAATATGTATGGCGAATCGAAACCGGAACTCGCTGAAAATTATAACGCTATCGGCTTGATGTATGCCACGCAGGGTCATTTTGAGAAGGCCTATGAATATTGTAGCAAAGCCTTGGAGATAACAGGGAATACTCTCGGAGAAAATCATCCTCAATATCTTTCTATTAAAGAAAATATCGACCTGATAAACCAATATTGGAAAAAATGACAGCCGAGCCGGACTATAGATATTTCGCCTTTATCAGCTACAACTCCCGCGACACGGCCTGGGGCAAGCGGCTGCAGCGCAAGTTGGAAAACTATCGCTTGCCTTCCACGCTGTGCAGCGAGCACGGCTGGGCGCGCAAACCTCTGAAGCCCGTCTTTTTTGCTCCCACCGACATTCAGCCCGGAGGTCTCTCGGCAGAGTTGCAGGAACGGTTACGGGCATCCAAATATCTGATTGTCATTTGTTCTCCCCATTCGGCACAGTCGGAGTGGGTAGGACGAGAAATCTCTTATTTCTATAGTCTGGGGCGTGCCGAACATATCCATTTCTTCATCGTCGATGGAACGCCTCACAGCGGCGACAAGGCCACAGAATGTTTCAACCCCGTTGTCGACGAGCTTGGTCTGCCCGAAATTCTGGGCGCGAACATCCACGAGAAAGTCTATCGTTGGCCATGGATGAACAGAGAACGGGCCTACGCCCAATTAATCAGCAAGTTACTCGGTGTAGAATTCGATTCAATCTGGCAACGCCACAAACGATTGCTGATTGAAAAGTCTATCGCATGGCTGCTTGGTGTTATTGTTGTTTTGACTGCGATTTTATACGTGTGGTCTGTCAACAAACCCATTGATGTCAAGGTCAGTCTGAAAGAAACATCACCTCATAATGAAGCATTGCCTCCATTGCGTGATGCCATTGTCACATTGCAGCTCTACAACGAAACAAAAAGTGATACATTGGCTTCTGTCAACGATTTTGCATCTTTCTCAAATATCCCTGCTCGTTTCGTTGGCAAAAAGGTGAAGATAGAATTTGCCGCCAAAGATTTTTATCCTCTTGACACAACTGTGGTCCTGTCAAAAGCCGTTCAACTCAACATAAGTAGAGACACCGACGTGTATGGTGCCGTAAGATTCCGGGTATGGAATTCGCAGTCAGAGTGCACAGTAAAAGGTGTTGTCGTAAAAATTGACAAATATCAAGCTGTTTCCGATGCAGATGGTGTCGTTTCCATAAAAATTCCATTAGAAGAACAAAGACAAACCTACAGCGTTGAGGCCGACGTGCCTTTGCAGACCGACACAATATATATGCCCTGCGGCCCCAATGATGTGCTTGCAATCAGTGATTAGATTTCAGCAAACTTTGAGCGTGCTGAAAGTTTGGTCGTTGGATTAAAAGGATTATGAATCTTTGGTTCGGATTAAACAGTATCTGCAAAACACACTTTCAAACTCAAGTCCGGCTCTCACTGCCATGTTGTCAACCGTTCACTATTTCCCCCGCAGATTCAAAAATAATAAAACACAAACTATTGCATAATTAAAAAAATGTTTATAAATTTGCCACGCATACCGCTTTCGAGGCCCGGTATGGGCTAAGAGGGTGGGAGCAGACATAGTTATAAAGCGTTTATCAAGCGCATATCTTGGCTTTTCGGAATCTCGCAAATTCTAAATCTCAGTCAGGAGTGCAGCAACGGTAGATGTCTTTCGGGTATGATTATACATAGCATGCAGCTCAGCGATGAGCTGGCATGTCGATATATTCGTACAGCGTGAGGCTTCGATGTTGCTCTTTCTACTGAGATAGGCAATGCGAGAGCCTCGAAAAGCGGAGAGAGCAACAGATATAGACTCTCACGCTTTTTTTTGTACCCAATCTAAACCAATCCTCCCGTCAGAGAGCCGCCGCGGAAAATATTTTTTAGGACAAATACCATTCGCATACCAACTTAGCTCTCCTTGCAAGCCGTCTATTCACAACCCAAAATACCTTATCATCTGATATGGCAAAAGAACAAGCGAATCCTCCCCATTCGTCAGCAAATGTGACTGGCGACCGCGAAGCGTGCTCAAAATTTTGGATTGCAGCCTATACACGCCCTCGGAGTGAAAGGAAAGCAGCGCAGGAATTGGCAAAGCTCGGCATTGAAACATACGTACCAGTTCAAAAACAAATGCGATTATGGAGTGATTGAAAGAAATTGGTCAATGTAGTGGTAATTCCGATGATTGTATTTGCACACGTTGGCGAGGATGAAATTCTAAAAATTAAAAGTCATTCGCTGATTGTTAAGATACTTACCCAACCAGGCTCTAAAAGTTCGGCCCAAATCCCTATCGAACAGATAGAGCGTTTAAAGATTTTATTTGCTCAGTCAGATTATCCCGTTCAGTTCGAACACGGCGTGTTTTCAATGTCAGACAATGTAATTGTTTCACGGGGTAAATTAATGGGACTGAAAGGGGAAATTGTCGGAGTGGCAAATGATTGTTCAATTGTAAGAATATCTGTCGATTTCTTAGGCGGTGCTATTCTTGAGATTAAATCGGCAGACATTGAAAAAATAACGAAATAATGGCAAGAGATACACTTTACAAGGATATGGTTCTCCATGGGAAGAACTATGATTATAGAATTGAGGAAGTTTTGGGGCAAGGAACGTTTGGCATAACATACCTTATCCTTTCTTATGGAAGATAATATATTATTATTCAGTGGATTAT
>CAJUAR010000100.1 GCA_910584495.1 uncultured Muribaculaceae bacterium | reverse complement strand
GAAAAGTAGGTAACCGCCCCCTCTGCCCCGACATCGAAAGATGCCGGGGCTTTTTATGTATGTGTGCCAGCCGCAAGTCCGATGTTTGTCCGCAATGAAAAATTAGCGCGAAACCGTGGCTTCGCGCTAATCGCTCGCTGATTGATGGCAGCGATTACCAGAGGTTGTGGAAGTGGTTGACGGGGCCGTGCCCGTGGCCTATGGTATAGTTGGCTCCGGAGGATATGGCCCCGCTGATATATGCTTTTGCAGCTGCAACGGCTGTGTCGAGGTCGAGGCCGCGAGCAAGATAGGCTGCTACAGCCGATGAGAGTGTGCAGCCTGTTCCGTGGGTATTGACAGTGGCGAGACGTGACGAACGGTGAATGCTGGTCCGGCCTGTTTCGGCATTGTAGAATACGTCGGCAACGACATTGCTGTCGTCGAGGTGTCCGGCTTTGAGAAGGACCGACACATGGCCGCCCTGTGATAGTTCGCGTGCTGCATCGGGCAGAGCGTCACTTCCGGTAATTTTTTCGCCAAGAAGAATTTCAGCTTCGGGGATGTTGGGTGTAATAACTCTGACGGCCGGGATGAGCACCGAGCGCAATGTTTCGACAGCTTCGGCCTGGAGAAGAGGGTCGCCGGAGGTGGCCACCATCACAGGGTCGAGTACTATGTTTTTTATATTATATGGAGCGAGAGTATCGTGAACGGCTATGATAAGTTCTGACGAATGGAGCATGCCAATTTTGATGGCATCTGCCCCTATGTCGTCGAGGCAGGAACGAATCTGGCCTTTTACAAAATCTACGGGGATGGGATGAACCCCTGTAACACCGACCGTGTTTTCGTCGACAACGGCAACGACAGCTGTCATGCCATAGCATCGGAGGGCGGAAAAAGTTTTGAGATCGGCCTGTAGGCCGGCACCGCCGCTGGGGTCGCTGCCTGCGATGCTCAATGCGCGGTGATATGTTTTTTTCTTCAGATCAGCCATTTTTCTTTGTTGTAGGCACTGTGCCAGAAAAGCCATTCCATTCGAGTGGCGTGGATAAAGTTATTAGTCATTATATTCCTTACGGCAGGCGTTGTGCGACTTGCAAGTTCGTCACATATTTCTATGGCTCGTTCTGTGGAACGAGCAAAGGCTTGGTCGCCATAGGTTTCAATCCAGTGATAGAAAGGATTATCTTCGCTGCTCGAAGCTAAAATTTCTGTTCCGACCTTTTGATATACCCAGAAGCAGGGGAGCACTGCGGCAGCTTCGGCTTCGACCGAGGCAAGTCCCTGTGCTGTTTCGAACGATGTATAGAGCATGCATGTCGGCGACATCTCAACTCCGTCCATGCCGTCGGGTCCGAGATAAAACCGGTGTAGTGCTTTTTCGACCGCTACTCCATCGAGGGCAAATCGCAGGAAGTCCTCGCGCTGAACTTTGTCGCTAAGTCGCGAGGCAATGTGGGCAAGCACGCGGCAATAGTTGTCGATATACATTGCATCTTGCTGCAAATAGAACAAGAAACGGTCGCGGCTCAGAGAACCGTCGGCAAGCTCAAGAACAAATGGCAGTTTGAGGATTTTGTTATAAATCGGCTCGGCAAGCTTCCAAGCCTCGACACTCCAGTTCATAGTTTATAACCGATAACAGCCACATAATCGCCCTTGTCGCTTCCCGGTTGTGGTTCTTCGGCACGGTTATTGGAGACAAGAGGATGGGTGGTAAGTGTTTGGAACGATTCGAGGTTTGAGAATCCGGCCGCGGTCATAAGCTCCACTTTTTCGGCTGTAGTGCGCCAGTTGGCTGCTTTGCACAGTTCGATAGGGTAGGGGTCCTTCGGGTACACACCGGCCAGCAGAGGGTCGTCCCAAGAGCCGAGAGCCTTGGCGAGATTGTACATGATTCCGTAGCCGCTTTCTTTTGGAACGTCGATGAGCACGGCACGACCGCCGGAGGGGAGGGCGCTGTAGGCTTTGGCCACAACGCTGCGAAGGTCGGAAATATAGCTTGGTGTGCCGTTGAAGAGAATAGTATCGTACTTTTCGTTGCCAAAATCGGCTTCCTCGGCAGTGGCAATAGTAACATTTAGGCCTCTTTGGCGAGCAATTTCGGCCATGCCGGTGGAGGGCTCTATGCCGTCGGTGATTTTGATGCCGAAATCTTTGGCAAGCAGGGCTTCGAACAGCCCGCTGCCGCAGCCCACAGACAAAATATTTTTAGACCCGTGCAGGGTAAGTGCCACAAGACGAGCCTCGCTCAGGAGCACATTGCCGTTGTCCATAAACCAGGCATCGTAGATGCTTGCGTATTCATCAAAATGTTGCATGTCAGAATTTGATGTTGTTGAACTCCATGGTTCGGATGTTGATGGTGAGCATGCCTTCGAGCGAAGGCATGCCTATTATTAATTTCAAAATTTCGGCGGCCTGGAGCGAACCGACAACGCCCGGCACAGCCCCCAGCACGCCGCCATGGGCAGCAGGGATTTGTTGCAGTTGTTGACGCTCGGGATAGAGGTCGGCGTAGCCCATGCCTCCGGGAGAGAAGACGCATATTTGTCCGTCGAATTCGTTTATGGCTCCGTGCACCCATGGTTTGACGAGGGCGCGGCACGCATCGTCAATGCGGTAGCGTGTGGCATAGTTGTCGGTGCAGTCGGCCACGATGTCGTAGCGGCTTATTATGTCGAGAGCATTGTCATCTGTCAGACCATTCGACCAAAGGTCGAAAGTTGTAGAGGGGGAAATGCCTTGCAGACGCAATTGTGCGGCCTCGCATTTTGGGAGGTCGAGCTGATTTTCGGTGTAGAGAGTCTGGCGTTGGAGATTGCTGATCGACACCGTATCGGCATCGCACAGGCCAAGATGGCCGATTCCTGCCCCGGCAAGATAGAGCGCCACCGGGCAACCGAGGCCGCCGAGCCCGACAATAAGCACTGAGGCATCGGCGATTCGCCGCTGGCCCTCCTCTCCCACTTCGGGTAGCATAATTTGCCGAGAAAAACGCTCCATCAATCGTAGATTTTATCCCAGTCTTTCCACACCACATCATAGCCTTCGGCACGTATTGCTTCGGCCACTTCGCGGGGGCTGCGTTCGTCGCTGACAGCGAATTGCTCGAGCGACTGCGGGCACACGGCATAGCCTCCCGGGTCGGTTTTGGAGCCGGCGCTCATCGACGTAACGCCAAGCGTTGCCATGTGGTTGCGAAATTCGGGACGTTCGCGGGTCGAATAGGAAATGTCCACATCGTTGTCGAACAGGCGGAACGCCCATGTTGCCTGTGCCAGCTCGCGGTCGGACATCACTACATTTGGCTGGAAATGACCTTCTGAAGGACGCATGCGCGGGAAATTGACGCTGAAGCGTGTCTTCCAGTAGTTGCGGCGCAGATAGCGCAGGTGTCGCGCCATCATTGTTATGTCGGTGCGCCAGTCTTCGAGCCCTATGAGAACGCCCATGCCAATTTTGTGTACGCCTGCCAGTCCCATGCGGTCGAAGCCGTCGAGACGCCATTGATAGTTGGCTTTCATTCCGGCAGGGTGGTATATGCCATACCGATTGCCATTGTATGTTTCCTGGAAGCATACCACGCCGTTAAGGCCGTGGTGTGTCAATTTCTCGTAGTCTTCGGCGGCAAGGGGCATGACCTCGATGGTGAGGTTGTTGAAGAATGGACGGCATATGTCGAGCGTCTGTGCCAGATAGTCGACACCGGCTTTCTGAGGATGTTCGCCTGTGACGATGAGCAGGTTTTCGAAAGGGGCGAGGCTGCGTATGGCTTCACATTCAGCTTTGATTTGTTCGGGACTGAGCGTGAGGCGTGCAAACTTATTGTGGATGTTGAACCCGCAGTACACGCACGAATTGGTGCATGCATTCGACACATATAGCGGTATGTACATTGAAATGACCTTGCCGAAACGCTTCTGTGTGATTTGCCGGGCGCGTTGCGCCATATATTCAAGATAGGGCGCAGCGGCGGGCGAAATCAAGGCCATGAAATCGTCGTCGTCGAGGTGCTGTTTCACCAGGGCACGCTCCACATCGGCTGCTGTTTTTGCGGCAATTGCCGCTGTGGTATTTGCCCAGGAATATTTTTTGATTTCGTCGGAAAACATTTTTAATCAAGGAATGAAGTTAGCGGGCTGCTGGCCTGTGCGCGGAAAGCGGCTGCACCAAGGCCGGCTTCGAAGGCCATACGTCCGGCCTCGGTTGCCATGGCAAATGCGCGGGCCATAGCCACAGGGTCGGAGGCAACGGCAATTGCTGTGTTTACGAGCACGGCATCGGCACCCATTTCCATTGCTTCTGCGGCATGGGAAGGTGCTCCCAGTCCGGCGTCGACAACCACGGGCACGCGGCTCTCGGCAATGATAATTTCAATCAGATGACGTGTCACAAGTCCCAGATTGGTGCCAATGGGGGCAGCCAGGGGCATGACGGCGGCAGCTCCTGCATCTTCGAGACGCTTGCACAACACGGGGTCGGCCTGGATGTAGGGAAGCACCACGAAACCGTCTTTTGCCAGCTCGGTTGCAGCAGCGAGGGTTTCGATGGGGTCCGGCATCAGGTATTTTGGGTCGGGATGAATTTCCAGTTTGATAAAGTTGGTGCCGAAAGCCTCGCGTGCCAGTTGTGCGGCAAGCACGGCTTCGGCAGCGTTGCGTGCGCCTGAGGTGTTTGGCAGCAACTGGATGTTGGCATCGGTAGTTATGTGGTGGAGCATGTCGTCCGAAGCCGGGTCGCTCACGTCTACACGTTTCAGAGCAACTGTCACCATTTCGGTTTGCGAGGCTTTGATGGCTTGTTCCATAAGTTCGTTGGAGCGGAATTTGCCCGTGCCTACAAAGAGGCGCGAGTTAAATTCGCGTCCGCCCAATATTAATTTTTGCATGATAAATATCTATTGAGTTGGTTGATAAATTCTATTGTTTTTTGTGTCGGGTCGGGGGCTGTGGCAATAGAACCCGAAATGGCAACACCGGCCACGCCCGAAGGAGCAATCACAGCAATGTCGGCGGGCTCAATGCCGCCGATGGCAACCACAGGGATGCTGATACCGGCATTTTTTGCTCCGGTCATAAGGCTGTGATATCCTTCAGCCCCAAGGGTTGGCTTGAGGTTTTTCTTGGTGGTGGTGAAGCGATATGGGCCAAGACCTATATAGTCGGCGCCGGCTACTGCAGCCGCAATCATGTCGTCGAGGGTATTTGCAGTCGCTCCGATAATGTATCCCGGTCCGAGAACGCGGCGTACGTCGGGTACCGGCATATCGTTCTGTCCCACATGCACGCCATCGGCACCGACAACCGGCACCAGCTCCACGTGGTCGTCGAGCAGAAAAACGGCATTATAACGATGGCAAAGAGGACCAATCAAAGCTGCAGCTTGGACAATGTCGCTCTCGTCAGCATCCTTCATCCGCAGCTGCACCCAGCGGCAACCGCCTTTCAAAGCCAGTTCAACGCCATGGGCAAGCTCATCGACACTGTCGGCAGCCGGTGTGATATACTGCAAACGGAAATCGCCGAGGCTGAAAGGCTTCCACGCAGCGCCGAGCATCGCAGCACCTCCGAAGCCAAGCTGTTGAAGCTCGGCAAAATGTCGGGGCCTCACACCTCCGAGAGCGAAAATCCTGCTGCCAAGTCGGGCCCCGGCAAGCTCGTCGGGGCTGAAATGCGACAGGTAGCCGGTCTTGGATATGCTGTCGTAGATGGGGCTTAGAAAAAGATAGTCAAGCTCAGGGTGCATGTCGAGCTCGACAATGCTGTGGCACGAACGGCTTACAAGGCCTTCGAATCCTGCCGGAACCTGATTGTTGCGGCTGTTGAGATGCACACCGCCTATGCCCATAGGCACAGCAAGCTCGAAATGGTCGTGGATGCTGATACGTTGCCGCATATCGGCCGGAATGTTTTCGATAATTTCGGCAAGCTGTCCGGTCGTGGCCTTAGGATGACGAATGTGTATGCGCCACACGCCGCAGTCGAGCATGCTGTGGATTTTCGCAGCTTCGCCGGGAATTATATCCTCCGGAGTAATGACTATGGTGCGCATCATCCTCCGCAAGCGGCCTTGATGACCATTATTTTAGCTCCTTCGACAGGGATGAAATCACGGCGTGCGTCGCGACGCACCACTCGGCCATCGACGGCAACTGCCGTCCCCGGAGCATCCAGATTGTGGGCCGCAAGAATGGATTCGAGGCTTGTTCCCTCGACCACTTCCATAGACTGGTTGTTGATAAAAATCTGCATCTTATGCTAAGTTATAATCGGGACACCATGCATCGAGGACCAATAATAACATAGCTACGAACAAATCCTTCCGGCGGTATTAACCGCGTCAAGTTCATAGGGTATGATCTCAGCCCGCAGGCACCCCTTTTGTTTATGCCACAAAGTTAATCTTTTTTCCCAACAAAAGCAAAATCCAAGGGAGTTTTGATAATTTATGTCGCGATATCGAATAGGGATACTTCATTGATAGAAGATGTGCTTTTTTTAAATAGTTTCAAAGAAGACACATCGATCGCTGCTCCATATGGAGTGAAGTGCTTTATGAATCTTTCTATTTCATCGCCCCAATAAATCAAGCAACAAGCCATTGGAGCCCCTTTATCATGCTCAAAACCATCGACATAGAATCGCAATCTTGTGTCAGCTAAAAAACAAATGGCATCGGCGCATCCAAAAATATATTTTTTCCAATGAGAGGTATTAGTAGCAACAGGTATCAGAGCAATGACATCTGAATTATAATCTTTATGTGCCAATGCACATTTTGCAAGCCAATTTTTGATGGTAGTTCCTCTCAATCTATCCGAGCCATAAGGAGGATTTACATAAATGGTGCGATAATTCCAGTCCGACATTAGTCCATCCGTCTGCGGCAGTCGATATTCGGTCATTGCACCTACCATTGAGTACTCGTTTGAACATGGATCAAGTTCAATTACCCCACCCCAAAAATTTTTAATTGCATCTATATATTTTGGAGGTGTACACCAACTTTGAGACAATGTATTTACTTTACGACCTGCTGTCATTTTTTTTCTGTATCCTTAAATTCGCAGCTTAATTACTTGTTATAAATGCAAGTCCTTGACAAAC
>CAJUAR010000099.1 GCA_910584495.1 uncultured Muribaculaceae bacterium | reverse complement strand
ACCTTGAATTCGCGGCGGAGACGGTCGATGATGATGTCGAGGTGAAGCTCGCCCATGCCGGAGATAACGGTTTGACCTGTTTCTTCGTTGGTTTCAACACGGAATGTGGGATCTTCTTCGGCAAGTTTCTGCAGACCGACGCCGAGTTTGTCGAGGTCCTTCTGAGTTTTGGGCTCTACGGCGATACCAATCACGGGGTCGGGGAATTCCATAGCCTCGAGGATGATGGGGGCGTTTTCGTCGCAGAGGGTGTCTCCAGTGCGGATATCTTTGAAGCCTACGCCTGCGCCGATGTCGCCGCAGCCGATTTTCTCCATGGGGTTCTGCTTGTTGGAGTGCATCTGGAACAGACGGCTCACACGTTCTTTCTTACCCGAGCGTGCGTTGAGCACGTAGCTGCCGGCTTCGATGTTGCCGGAGTAGACACGGAAGAAGGTGAGGCGGCCCACATAGGGGTCGGTGGCAATCTTGAATGCCAGTGCGCAAGCGGGTTCTTCGGGCAGGGGCTTGCGGGTAATCACCTCGTCGGGGTTGTCGATGGCGCGGCCTTCGACAGCGCCGCTGTCGACAGGGCTGGGAAGATAAGCGCAGACGGCATCGAGAAGATACTGAACACCTTTGTTCTTGAACGACGAACCGCAGATCATGGGCACGATTTCCATGGCGAGAGTGCCTTTGCGGATAGCGGCCTTGATTTCTTCCTCGGTAATTGTCGAGGGGTCTTCGAAATATTTTGCCATGAGATCGTCGTCGAATTCGGCGATTTTCTCCAGCATTTTGTCGTGCCACTGTTCGGCTTCGTCGCGGAGGCTGTCGGGAATTTCTTCGACTACGTAGTCAGCGCCCATTGTTTCATCGTGCCAGTAAACGGCCTTCATCTTGATAAGGTCGATGACACCTTTGAAAGTTTCTTCGGCACCGATAGGCAGCTCGATGGGGCAGGGATTTGCGCCGAGCACGTCGTGCACCTGGCGGACAACCTCGAGGAAGTTGGCACCCGAGCGGTCCATCTTGTTGACATAGCCAATACGGGGAACGTTGTATTTGTCGGCCTGACGCCACACTGTTTCGGACTGGGGCTCAACGCCGCCCACGGCGCAGAAAGCAGCCACGGCACCGTCGAGCACGCGGAGCGAACGTTCAACTTCCACGGTGAAATCGACGTGTCCGGGGGTGTCGATCAGGTTGATTTTAAATTTATTGTCGTTATACTTCCAGAAAGTGGTTGTAGCGGCCGAGGTGATTGTAATGCCTCGTTCCTGCTCCTGCTCCATCCAGTCCATGGTGGCTGCACCGTCGTGAACCTCGCCGATTTTGTGGGTCAGGCCGGTGTAGAAGAGGATACGCTCGGAAGTAGTAGTCTTGCCCGCATCGATATGGGCCATAATGCCGATGTTGCGGGTATACTTAAGAAATTCGTCTTGTTTGCTGAGCATGTTGTAGTGTCGGTAATAAATTCAACAAAAAACCGCTTAGAAACGGAAGTGGGCGAAAGCACGGTTGGCCTCGGCCATCTTGTGCATATCTTCTTTGCGTTTGAAAGCACCGCCCTGGTTGTTGAAGGCATCGACGATTTCTGCTGCAAGTTTGTCAGACATGGTCTTGCCGCCACGTTTGCGGGCGTAGGAAATGAGATTTTTCATTGATATCGACTCTTTGCGGTCGGCGCGGATTTCGGTAGGAACCTGGAAGGTGGCACCGCCGATGCGACGGCTCTTTACCTCTACCTGAGGTGTTACATTCTCAAGGGCCTTTTTCCAGATTTCGAGCGACGAAAGCTCTTCGGAAGGCAGTTTGGACTTCACAGTCTCAAGAGCTGAATAGAAGATGGTGAAGGCAGTGTTTTTCTTGCCGTCGTACATGAGGTGGTTGACAAATTTTGTCACACGCACATCGCCGAAAACGGGGTCGGGAAGGACGAGCCGTTTCTTTGGTTTGGACTTTCTCATTCTTAGAGTGTCGGTGTTGTGTTTTTGATTGCTTGGTTGCTTGCTTCGTTATTTCTTCAGCGGCGTCCTCCGACGCATTGCTTACTCAACCGTTATTTAGCTGCAAGGAATACAAAAACGAGTTTTGAAAATTAATTTGTTTACTCGGGTGCTATAAGACAACTTCACCCGTCACAGAGGGCTGTGGCGGATTACTTCTTGGCAGCACCGGCCTTGGGACGCTTGGCTCCGTATTTGGAGCGGCGCTGTGTGCGGTCCTTGACACCGGCGGTATCGAGGGTGCCGCGGACGATGTGGTAGCGTACACCGGGAAGGTCTTTCACACGGCCGCCGCGCACAAGCACGATGGAGTGCTCCTGCAGGTTGTGGCCTTCGCCGGGAATGTAGGAGTTGACCTCCTTGCCGTTGGTGAGGCGCACACGGGCAACTTTGCGCATTGCCGAGTTAGGCTTCTTGGGGGTGGTGGTGTAGACGCGGACGCACACGCCGCGACGCTGGGGGCAGCTGTCAAGGGCAGGGCTTTTGCTCTTATCCTCCAGGGCCACGCGTCCTTTTCGTACTAATTGCTGAATAGTAGGCATCTTAGTTTGTTTGGTTTGTTACTTATTTGTTCTTTTGTAGTTTGTTCTCGTTTTTAGTATCGGACAGGGCTTCGGCCGTAGCCTCTACCACATACCTGCATGCCGCCCATTGCCCTATCTTTCAGAGATTTAGCAACGAAGCGACGTGCAAGCGCACTGTTCAACACCGCAAAGTTAGTAATTATTCCGCTTATATCCAAACATTTCCGCAATTATTTTTCATCCGGCCCGATGATTGTCTTAAACGTTTTTTCACGAGCGGGACAGGACAAGACCAAGCAGCCTTGACGAACAAAGCAGACGAGGGAAGGCTGTGCCGCCTCCCCTCGTTTTTTTTCATATCTTCTCAGATAGTTTAGAGAATAATCTTAGAAGCTTTTCCGTTCTGGCAACGAATCACCACGCCTTTGTCCGGTCGAGCTATGCGCAAGCCCTGCAGGTTGTAGTACGCCGCCGGAGCGCCAGATTCGGCGGCGACATTTTCAACACCGGTAGTGGAAGTGGTAGCCGAAGCCTCTTTCGACGAAGGAGTGAGCAGACCGTTTGAACGCCCTTCGACAGCATAATAGTATGTCACACCGGGCATCAGGCCGTCGACGAGGGCCGAAGTAGCCGCTCCGTCAACAGTTATTTTTTTTACCACTTTGCGCACCAGCCCGGTAGCATCCATGCTGTGCTTGCCAAAGTCGACACAGTAGTCTTTTTCGTGCTCAACCCACTCTTCGACATAAAATTTGGGATGAGGGTCGTAGCTGTCGGAACGACGATAATATGTCACATCGGTTCCCCACACGCCGTTGACAAGGTCGTTGCAGTCGACGCTCTCATATCCGAGAAGGTCGACCAGCTGGTCGTCAGGATTGAAGAGGCCTATGGCATCATCGCCCGTAAAAGTTGTGATGTTTGCATAACCGCCGTCGCTGAAACCAATTGTTTTGTCGGCAATATCGCGCAGCTCGGCAAACTGAGCGTTGCAGATGCTGAAAGTTTTGCCGTTTTCAAGCATTTGGTCGGGAAGGTCGTACTGATTTGCCACAATGCCGCCCGAGAGATTCGACTCCATGCGAAGCTTCCATCCCTTGAGGCTCACAGCAGCTCCGGTTCCATTAAAGATTTCGAGGGCACGGTTGTTGGATTTGCCTTCGATATACTTGCTAAACATCAGATTGGACGAAACAAGAGGGGCTTCTTCTTTTGTGTAGACAGTGAGAATGAGCTCGTCCATGCCGGCAACGGGCTGCCATTGAGCGGTAAAGGCATCAGTGGCAATCTCCGAGGGCTCAGAAACCACAGGGGCGTAAACCTTGGCATGGCCAGCGAGCAGCACATTGTCGTCGAAGTCGCCATAGCCGATGACAAGCGTTTCGAGTTTGTTGCCAGCATTGCGGGGAACAAAATCAACGACAAGGCGGCCGCCTTCGAGATCGTTCCAGCCCTCGGCCTTGCTGACAATAAAGTTGGAGTTCTCTTCCTGTGCTATGGTTATGGGCTCGGTGTTGCCAACGGCCACAATGTCGATTGAGCGCTGCTCGCTCGGCTTGCCCGCCATAAGATCGTTGAAAAGGTGGTAATAAGCTGAGCAATAGAGACCGGCGGCCTGAGCCTTCTCCACCTCTTCGAGCACCACTATATCACTCAGAAAGAAACGATGCAGTTTGTCGGATGTGCGTTTTTCGGAGTAAAATTTGATTTTTGCTCCATTTGGGACATCTGTAAAAGTAATTTCGAAAGGCTCGCAGCTGCGGTCGGTGATGCTGGTTGAGGCATCGATATCGACGATCTGGCGACCGGCAGAATTGCCCTCGATTTCAACATAAAAGTCGGGGGTGTCATTGGTCCAGGGCTGTGCTCGGAAAAGCACCTTGACTGTTGCCGTTTCGGCGGAGAGTCTAAGCTCGGGAGTTGCCAGCCATCCGGTTTTTGTCTTGGCGTTGAACTTTACCGCGCGTTCAGCCTCATAGACGCTGTTACTGGTCCATCCGGCATTGTCGGCATGCTCGTCGCTTTCGAAATAGAGACTTTCGGCATAATAACCGCCGCCCGGCGTGGTGCTCACGCTGCGAGAGAACCCTTCCTTGAGGACAGGGACAAAATCTGCCGCAGAGGCACTGCTAATTGCAAAAAACGCAGCAGATGCAAGAAGTAGAATTTTTCTCATTACGATAGGTTTATTTAGTGTTAAATTATCGTGCAAAGTTACAAATTTTTCTCAACATCATGACTGATTTCCATTGCAATTCTCGATTGGCCGACGGCGGTCGATCTTTTTGCGAACATATATTTCACCAAGCCGATTTTTTTTGCTAAGTTTGCACCATGTATAAGCCGATACGCATAGCACGCATAGCGATAGCCCTCATAGCCATGGTGGTGCCCACCATGGCCTTGCTTTGCGGATATGACAGCGTGTTTGTACGCATGCAGATTCTCACGGCCATTCTCAGCGGCGCAGCCCTTTGCCTTGTGTTCTGGGCCGCCGTCACACTGGTCTATGGCCGCATCTACTGCTCCACGGTATGCCCCCTGGGAACCACGATGGACTGCATTTCGGCCGTGGCGCGCCTCTCGCGCCGCCGCAGACGCGCCTACCGCTATCGCGCCCCTTCGCCGCGCACAAGGCTTGCATTTCTATTCATCACCCTGCTCACCCTGCTCTCGGGCTCGGCCCTTGTTCCAACCCTCCTGGACCCCTACAGCGCATACGCACGGATAGTGGAGGAACTGGTGGCCCGGCCTCTGGGCCTGCCCCTGCAAGCTGTGGCCTTCACCGGAGCTTCCCTCACAGCCGCCATCGCCACAGCCGCCGGCATCATAGCCGTGGCATGGAGCCGCGGAAGACTGGCATGCAACACCGTGTGCCCCGTGGGCACCATCCTTGGCACAGCTTCGCGAAAGTCGTACTTCCACATAGAAATCGACCCCGACCGCTGCACGCTCTGCGGCGAATGTGAACGCGTGTGCAAAGCACAGTGCATCAAGCTCCCCGAACGCCTGGTCGACACCTCCCGCTGCGTGGTATGCTTCGACTGCACGGCGGCATGCCCCAACGCGGCCATCAGCTACAAAGCAGGCCGCTACCGCCTGGACATGCCCATGATGCAAAGCCTGCGCCGCGCCGACGGAAACACCTCGGCGGCAGGCAGCGGCACCGCCAATGCCTCAAACTGCAAAAATACCGGACAATGAAACAATACCTCCAACTACTCGACCACATCATTCAACACGGCACAGACAAAAGCGACCGCACAGGCACGGGCACCCGCTCGGTATTCGGCTACCAAATGCGCTTCGACCTTGCCGACGGATTCCCCCTGCTCACCACCAAGAAACTTCACCTGAAGTCCATCATCCACGAACTGCTGTGGTTTCTCAGCGGCGACACCAACGTGAAATACCTTCAGGACAACGGCGTGCGCATCTGGAACGAATGGGCCGACGAAAACGGCGACCTGGGACACATCTATGGCTACCAGTGGCGCTCGTGGCCCGACTACAACGGAGGGGCAATCGACCAGATCAAAGAAGCTGTCGAAACCATCAGGCACAACCCCGATTCGCGCCGCATCATTGTCAGCGCCTGGAACGTGGCCGACCTGCCAAACATGAAGCTGCCCCCATGCCACGCCCTCTTCCAGTTCTACGTTGCCGGCGGACGGCTGAGCCTTCAGCTCTACCAGCGCAGCGCCGACTGCTTCCTTGGCGTGCCTTTCAACATTGCCAGCTACGCCCTCCTGCTACAGATGATGGCGCAGGCCACCGGCCTCGAGGCCGGAGAATTTGTCCACACCCTCGGCGACGCCCATCTCTACCAAAACCACCTCGAGCAAGCACGGCTGCAGCTCACCCGCGAACCGCGGACATTGCCGCGCATGCTCATCAATCCCGACATCAGGGATATTTTCTCCTTCCACTACGAAGACTTTGCCCTCGAGGGCTACGACCCCCACCCCCACATCAAAGCAGAAGTATCGGTATGAGCACACTCCACATCATAGCCGCCATCGACAGCAAAGGCGCAATAGGACGCGACGGCGACATGCTTTTCCATCTCAGCGCCGACCTGCGCCGCTTCAAAGCCCTTACCATGGGACACACCGTGGTGATGGGCCGCCGCACATTCGAATCGCTCCCCAAAGGCGCCCTCCCGGGCCGGCAGAACATTGTTGTCAGCCGCAATCCCGCATGGCAGGCCCCCGGTGCCAAACGTGCCGACAGCCTCGAACAAGCCCTTGACATGTGCAGCTCCGACAGCGACACATATATTATAGGTGGAGGACAAATCTACACAGCCGCAATGCCACTGGCCACACAACTCGACCTCACAGTCATTGATGCCGACGGCGGCGCGGCCGACACCTTCTTCCCTCCCCTGCCTCTCGACGAGTTTGAAACAAGCAAAATAGAGATTGCCGACACCACGCCGACAGCTAAATTCTACACTTTGCGGCGCAAAATTGTAAATTAATGTTAAATTTCAACATTAACGACACAAAGATTTGCTCAGTTAGAAAATAGTTCCTAAATTTGCACTCGCAAAATACGCATGGCCCATTCGTCTATCGGTTAGGACGCAAGATTTTCATTCTTGAAAGAG
>CAJUAR010000098.1 GCA_910584495.1 uncultured Muribaculaceae bacterium | reverse complement strand
GCACGCGTAACAATTAAATCGGTTCGAGCAAACGGATTGGCTGCGAATTTGAGGAGATTTTGAAATTCAACAAGGAATTTGTTGACAACAAGGGGTACGAGAAGTTTATGACTTCGAAATACCCGGATAAGAAGATTGCTATAGTGACCTGCATGGACACGCGTCTGGTGGAACTCCTGCCGGCAGCCCTCGGACTGCGCAATGGCGATGTGAAAATCATCAAAAACGCCGGCGGCACAATCACCAATCCTTTCGATTCTACCATGCGTTCGCTCCTGGTTGCAGTATACGAACTTGGAATCAATGAAATAATGGTGATTGGCCACACCGGCTGCGGCGTTCAGGGTATGAATGCCGCCGAGATGCTCGAACTGATGCACAAGAGGGGTATTTCCGAAGAACACATCATCCTGATGCGCCATTGCGGCATAGACCTCGACAGCTGGCTGCACGGCTTCGACGATACGGAGGCAGCTGTCAGGGAAACTGTCGACCTCATAAGCCGTCATCCGCTGATGCCGTCCGACATCTCGACTGCCGGCTATATCATGGATTCGACCACCGGAGCACTACAGCCCCTTTGACACGACAACTGTGCAATGCTCTTCAACAGTGTTGAGTTCATAGCCCTCTTTTCTGCTGTATTATTGCTCTATTTTCTGCCGACGGGCGCAACGGCACGCCGGCAGAACATGCTCTTGCTTGCTGCCAGCTACGTTTTCTACGGAGCATGGGACTGGCGATTCCTCGGGTTGATTTTCTTCACCACGCTTTCCACCTTTCTCACGGCGAGGATACTTGACCGGCACCCTTCTCGCGTTGTGGCAGGTATCAACATAGGAGTGAATCTGGCAATTCTCGCTGTTTTCAAGTATTTCAATTTTTTCGGCGAGAATCTCTGCCGGCTTTTCAAACTCATGGGCTGGAGTGTCGACTGGGTGTTTGTCGACATTCTTTTGCCGGTGGGCATATCATTCTACACTTTTCAAGCTATAGGCTACACAGTAGATGCCTATCGAGGCAACCTGAAAAATATAGACACCAACAATTTTCTGCTTTTTGCCGTTTTCATAGCCTACTTTCCTCAGCTTGTTGCAGGCCCGATAGAGCGTGCCGGGCATATCATGCCCCAACTTGCAAAGCGCAGGCTGTGGAATGGCTCCGAGGCTGTGGAAGGACTGAGGCGCGTGCTTTGGGGACTTGTCAAAAAGATTGTCATTGCCGACCAGTGCGGCATGCGTGTGGATGCTCTGTGGGACAAAGGCATGGACGGCCATCATGGGGCCATTGGCATGTTTGTGGCCACACTGCTCTTCACCGTGCAAATCTACTGCGATTTCTCGGGTTACTGCGACATTGCCCTGGGCATATCGCGTGTGTTAGGCATACGGTTGATGGAGAATTTCCGCCGGTCCTATTTCTCGCGCTCGGTGTTGGAATTCTGGCATCGATGGCATGTTTCGCTCATGGAGTGGTTCACTCAGTATGTCTATATTCCATTAGGAGGGTCGCGTGTGTCGCGGGCACGACATCTGTCGAACATTTTCATTGTCTTCCTTCTCTCGGGTTTGTGGCACGGTGCCTCGTGGTGCTTCATTGCATGGGGTGCTTACTGGGGTGCTGTCTATATCTTGGCTCGTGTTTGTGGCTGTGATTCGTACAAAAACGACCGGTCGTTCGAGCTGTCACGTCCTTATGGCGTGGTAGCCACTATGAGCTTTGTCGTGGTTGGTCTGGCCATTTTCCGAAGCAGTTCCATCGAGGCTTGTGCAAGATTGCTTGCATGGGTTGTGCCTTTGACAGCCCTCCTTGCTTTAGCTCTGGTTGTTGCAATATGGCTTATGAAGCATCGCCCGGTACGTTTGGCTGTCTATGCTTTAGGCGCCATATCGGTTGCGGCGGCTGCGGTGTTGATTCCGGGAAAGGTGATGATGTGGTACTTCCTGTTCTTTGCCGCAGCTGTGTTTGTGTGCGAGTGGAAAACACGTCATGACGATGTTCCACTCTATCCACTGCCGCGTCGACGCACATTGCGATATGCTGTTTATATATTGCTCTATCTGGCAATAATTACGGCCCCTGTCTCTGATTCGGCATTTATCTATTTCCAATTCTGAACATGACGCTGATTCGCTTCATAATAAAGACCTCAATCATGGCCATAACACCTTTGCTTGTGGCTGCAGGAGCTTATATAATATTCGACCCGTTCAAGGTGCTTCGGACATACGATAATTATTTTGCCGACGGACTGAGCACGAACAAGGGCGTGATTACCGTCGGAACTTTCGAGGCTGAATACAAGGCTAATCGATATGATTCGTTTATTCTCGGCTCGTCCTTGTCATGCTATTACAATGTTGCCGACTGGCTTCATCATCTTCCGGCCGGTGCCGTTCCCTATCATTTCGACAGTGCCAACCAGTCGATAGGCACCCTCCGCCGAACAGTGGAATATCTGGCAGAAAATGTCGATTCGCTCAAGAATGCTCTGATAGTTCTTGACCCATATATTTTCAGGATTCCCGACGGCCAGAGCGACATGGTATTCCTCGACCCTCCCGCCCTGCGTAGTGAATGGTGGTATGCGGCGTACTTCCATTACTCCATGTTCCGTCATTTTATGAATCTCAAATACTTGGCATCATATCTGCCATGGCGGTTCAACGACAAACGGGCTGATTACAGCGAGTTGAGAATATTCGAGCCGCAGCCAATCATCTGGAACCGCTCCTCAAACGAAGAAAGCATTCCGGCATGGGACGACAGCATTGCCGCCAGTCCCGAACGTTTTTATGCCAGTCACAAAATTGTTATAAACGACAACGAATATTACCATTGCCACAGCAAGCTGATTTCTGAACAAATTGAAGAACATCTTCAGACAATAGCATCAATCCTCAGTGCTTACGGAACTGAGTGGCACATTGTGGTAGGTCCTAATCTTCGCCACGAAGTCCTTGGGCCGGAAGATAATGAGACGATGCTACGGATTTTTGGCCGCAGATACCACAATCTGGGGCGTGAGCTTGCGCCAATGATGGCCGATAGCACCAATTTCTACGACAATACCCATTATCGCCCGGTCGTGGCAAGGCAGATAATGGATATTGTCTATCAATAATTTATCAAAAGGAGCGTAGCCAGGTTTCGAGCTCGTCGGTCCAGTTGCGTTTGAAGACGAAGTTCTCACTATAACCAAATCCGTGACCGCCGGTTGGATACATGTGCAGCGCCACGGGAACCTTGTTAGCCAGCAAAGCAGCAACGTAGTCCATGGAATTAAGCGGGTCTACAACATCGTCGTCGCTGCTTAGAATAACGAAGGCACGAGGCGTGTCGGGAGTCACTCGATTCTGAAGCGTGTACTTCTCAATGTCGGCACTCGACGGATTCCGGCCCAAGAGATTATCGCGAGAACCTTGATGTGTGGTTTCTCCCATGGAAATGACAGGGTAGAGCAGAATCTGAAAGTCGGGACGATACATTTTGTCGCCGTACATCGTAGCCAGAGTGGCTGCAAAATGACCGCCGGCCGAACTGCCCATAATACCAACCTGTTCAGCATCTAAACCCCACACAAGGGCACTGTCGCGCATCATCTTTATGGCTTGTCGCGAATCTTCGAGCGGCACTTCCTTGTGGCCGTTAGGCATGCGGTATTTGAGCACTGCAAAAGTAATGCCTTGCTTGTTCATCCATTTGGCCATGTCTGTGCCTTCGTTTCTCATCGCCAAAAAAGCATAAGCACCGCCGGGACAACATATTATGGCTTTTCCCGAGGGCTTGTCGGCAGGATAGACGTGGAGCGTAGGCGAGGAGACGTTCGAAGTATGGCCGTTCTTCTGATCCACCTCTTCGGTCAGGTTTTCCAAGCCGTTTTTTGTCGGGGCTCCATGCTTCCACAGTTTAACTTCAAAGTCCTTTGGACCTGCAGCCGCAGCAGTAAGAGCAATTGCAAGGGCGGCCAACGCTGTAAAAAATTTAATTTTCATGGTTCATTTTTTTATTTGAACAAAAGTACGAAAAAAAAAGGATAAAATTACCATTATTGCGGTTAGTTATACCAAAGTCACCGATGCTTGGTGAATGGATTGTAGCCCATAAGAAAAAAAGAGCTACCTTTGCATCTACAACAGTTTATGTTATGGATATAAAAAAAGTACTTATTGCACTCTCTATTGCAGGATATCAACCCACATTAGCAAGCGAACAACCCGACAGCACGGCATTGATGCTCGACGAAGTAGTTGTGACAGGATCTAACAAAGCCTTGCCGGCACGCTTGCTGCCGTATACAGTGAGCGTTGTTAATCGGTCCGAGCTCGAAGGAGCCGGATCGACGCAACTTCTTTCTGTACTTTCGGGACGTGTGCCGAGCCTCTTTGTTACCGAGCGAGGCTTGTTAGGCTACGGGGTGAGCAACGGCGGCTCGGGACATATCAAACTTCGCGGCATCGGCGGCGACCGCGCCTCGGCAGTGCTTATGATGCTCGACGGCCAGCCCCAGTTTGCCGGAATCTATTCGCACCATGTAGCCGATTTCTACACAACCACCAATGTGGAGCGCGTTGAAGTGCTTCGCGGTCCCTCGTCGGTGCTCTATGGCTCCAACGCCATGGCCGGCACCATCAACATCATTACCCGCAATGCAAAGCACGACGGTTATCACGGTACTCTTACCACAGAATATGGCTCGTATAACACCCTGGAGACCACACTGAGCAGCGAGGTCCGCAGGGGTAGATGGTCGGCATTTGCCTCGGGCAGCTATGGGCGTACCGACGGCAATATCGACGGTCTGACATTCAAACAGTGGTCGGGCTACGGCAAAGTTAACTATGTTTTCAGCGAGCAGTGGAAAGCAACAGTCGACTATGCAATTATGAATTTCCGCTCGCACGACCCTGTCTATCCCTTGCTTTCCAACCCTGAATCGACCGATGTATATCGCCAGAACGTTACACGAGGCGAGGCATCGGCAGCTGTCACCAACAACTATGGCAGCACCGATGGCACAGCCCGTGTCTACTATAGCTACGGCAACCACTATATCGATGATCCACGTCACTTCCATAGCACCGACGACCGCTTCGGAGTGATGCTCTATCAGAATTTCAAGCCATGGAAAGGCGCAGTGGCCACCGGCGGCTTCGATTTTGCAACTTATGGCGGCGAAATTCCCATGTCGGGAGGCACTGGCCACAAACCGGGAGCCATGGGCACGATAAGCCGCAAGAGCATCACCGAATATTCGCCATACATCACCCTGGCACAAATCCTGCCGGGCGAAAGGCTAACAATCAACGGCGGTGTGCGTATGGCCAACAGCGACAAATTCGGTACTCGATGGGTGCCCCAGGGCGGATTCTCTTTCCTTATGCCTGCCGACGTAATATTCAAGGCTTCAGCAGCTATGGGCTACCGCAACCCTTCGTTCCGCGAGCTTTATCTCTACCGCATGGCCAATCCCCACCTTGCGCCCGAACGCATGTGGAACTACGAGATGAGCCTTGCCCGTAATTTCGGCACCTCTTTTAGTGCTTCGCTCACAGCCTACTATTCGAAGGGAAACAATATGATTCAGGTTGTCGACCAGCACAACGAAAATACAGGCCGTTTCATCAACAAAGGTATAGAAGCCTCGGCACAGTACCGTCCGTCGTCTACGCTGGCTTTCAATGTATCGTACAGCTACCTGCACACCTCTCTTTCCAATCTTGTAGGCGCGCCTCGTCATCAGTATTTTGCGGGGGCGGCGTGGAAACCTTTGCGCTGGCTCACTGCCAATGTCGAGGTCAAGGGCGCAGCGCGCCTATATGTTGCAGAAAATTATAAGCAGCAAAGCTGGGCCACACTCAACATGAAATTTACTGCCGCCGTATGGAGTAATCTCGACCTCAGCCTTCAGCTGGACAACATCAGCGATGCCCGCTACACCATCATCCGAGGCTACAAGATGCCGGGCTTCACAGCCTTTGGCGGCTTCAAACTGCACATCTGAAACACATATTATAACCCAAATAGATATGAAATCAATATTAACCATCACACTTGCAGCGGCAGCCATAGTGGCAACATCATGCTCGGGCAAAGCCGACACTGCATCGAAGGACACTGCCGAACTCGACAGTCTCGATGCTCTGCCCACCGTGTTCTACTTCAAGAACATCAATTCCGATAACCTTGTCAAGGCATATGAACTTCTGGGTTCTCCTGCTGCCGATGCCAAAAAAGTCGGTGTCAAAATCTCGACAGGCGAATCGATGAAGTCGCACCAGCTCGACCCGTCTCTCATCAAGGCTCTTATCGACACTGTTCACGGCACACTAATAGAATGTAACACCGCCTATGCCGGCAACCGCAACACTACCGAGGCTCACCTCAAGGCCGCCGAAGAACACGGCTACACCGCCATTGCCCCTGTCGACATTATGGATGCCGACGGCGATACCATCCTGCCCGTCGAAGGCGGCAAACATATCTCCCACGACATCGTTGGCAAGCATTACCTCGATTACGACTACACCCTGGTGCTGTCGCACTTCAAAGGCCATGCAATGGGAGGATTCGGCGGGGCTCTCAAAAACATTTCTATAGGCATTGCATCGTCCAACGGCAAAGCTTATATACACACTGCCGGCAAAACCGACGATGCTGCCGAACTATGGACTAACATTGCCGAGCAGGACGACTTTCTGGAATCTATGGCCGAAGCATCAAAAGCCATTATCGACCATGCCGACGGCAAGATTGCATATATCAATGTAGCCAACAATCTATCGGTGGACTGTGACTGCGATGGCGACCCCGATGCTCCGGCAATGGCCGACCTCGGAATCCTTGCCTCGCTCGATCCCGTGGCTCTGGACCGTGCATGCGTCGACCTGGTGCACAATTCCTCAGATCCGGGCAAAGAAGCCATTATCGAGCGTATCAACAGCCGTAACGGCACTCACATTCTCGACCACGCCGAACAGCTCGGCCTCGGCTCGCAGAAATATAAACTTGTGGTAATCGAATAATTCAATACAGAAATTTCATTTGGCGGCATCCGGTTTGTTCCGGATGCCGTTTTGTATGGTATAGACATAGAAAGGAGCTCTTCTCAGAGCTCCTTTCTATGGGTTTCCAATAGGTACAATTTCTAAGGTAAAAAAGATTGTTTTAGGTTTG
>CAJUAR010000097.1 GCA_910584495.1 uncultured Muribaculaceae bacterium | reverse complement strand
CACGCGTAACAATTAAATCGGTTCGAGCAAACGGATTGGCTGCGAATTTGAGGGAATTGGAAAGTAGCAGATGCTACTGACACAACTTATTACGGATCCATGCATGCAGGTCATACCGATCAGGGAGGACACTGTATAATCACAACAACGGCATGCACAACAAATGCCTTCGACAATTATTACACTTACGCAACAACACCTAACGTTGCATGCCTGGGAAGTACATTTATTAAAAATCCTAAAGGTGCATTGGCATATTTGGGTTGCTCAAGAGCTGGGCTTTTCTCACAAGCCGAATCAAATAGACCTTTAAGCGGTGTGTCATTTAATTATGAAAAAAGTTTTTATAAATACTTATTTGCTGATTCAACGATAGTTGATAAGAACTACGCCCATATAGTTGCTAAAGCAAAAGCTGATTATATACACCTTAGTAATTTTGAACCTTCGTATTATCGCTGGATTCAATACGGTTTAAACCCTCTAGGGGATCCAGAGATGCCAATTTTCACATCAAGTCCTCTAACTTTTAACTCTGCGACTTTTCAGATTGTTAACGATACTAACTGTATACGTCTGAATGTTAATTCAAATGTTGACAACTGCCGCATATGTTTGATGAGTGCTGATGATGATGGAGCATCTTACTATAATGTACAATATAATGTTAAAAATGCAACTTTTACAAATCCTCCTAAGAACTGCATTATTTGTATAACTAAGCAAAACTACATACCAAAACAGTTTAAAATTATATTTCTTCAAAATGAAGAAATAAATGGCATCAATACTTCTGAAATAACTTCGAATAAGATAGCTGCAGATGCTATATTTATAGGGAATAGTGTGAATAATGCGCAACCTACCGGTAATGTAACTTTTAAAGGAGTCCGTTCGCATCTATATTCAGACGACATTCTTTTCGAAACGGGAGTAATAATTGAAGATGATGCTCAACTTATAATAGGAAAATAACACCAATCTACTTAAAATCAAATCACTATATTATGAGGAAAACTACTAGTTTATTAACATTCATGGCATTGACATTCTTATTCGTTTCGAATGTCTATGCTTCAATCCGGTATACCAATGGGAATCTGCTAATTGTAACAAACAATCCAGCATCCGGAACTACAACCGTTACTCCCGATAATAAAAAAGGAGTATATCTGGTTAACATGTATGAATTAAATTGGATGTACAATGGATATAGCAAGCTGAAAATCGATGTTGATGGCTATGCTGCTATTGCAGGTTACCAAGACCGTATTCTTTTCTATAACACAACCAAAGACACTTATAACAACATTGTAGTCGGTAGTGTCTTTAATCAGTCTGACTCCCGGGCTAAAAAGAATGTTTCTAACATTCAGTCTGGCCTGATGTCATTACTTCAACTACGCCCTGTCTCTTATCGATGGGCTGACAAACCAGCAAATAAAGTATCGGCCATAGACGATACTATCCAGATGCCTTCTGACCCTCAGGACCGTCTTCAATATGGCTTCATTGCCCAAGAAGTTGAGGAAATCCTTCCAGACTTGGTGCTTACCGATGATAACGGTTCAAAATCCGTCAATTACATTGCAATGATTCCCCTCCTTGTACAATCTGTAAAGGAACTGCAAAGCACGGTCGAAAAACAAGCGATGGTGATAGAGCAGCTACAAGGAGCGGTAGCTTATAAGAGTAAAGCCGAGTATGCCGGGAATAAAATAAAATCAGTTTCCCCAAACCCAACAAATGGAAATTTCAGCGTTGAACTGCAACTCAGCAATGCTTCTGCAGAAGTCTATCTGACAATCAGCGACATGTGCGGCAACAAACAGCAAACCATTGAAGTGAACAATGCACAAAGCATTGTTTCTGTCGACGCATCTTCTCTCACTCAAGGTGTCTATATCGTGTCTCTATTTGTCAATAACACGCTTGCGGACAGCTGCAGGCTGATTAAAGAATGAGTGATATGAAACGAATTTTAATGTTAATATTCATGGCCAACGCTGTGCTTGGACTGTGGGCGCAAGGCCATGATTATCTTCCTTTCTTTGAAGATGGAAAGGTGTGGGAGGCATCTGTATATGATTACGGCTGGGGCCATAAATTTCTTTTCAATTATACTGATTCTGTTTGTGGCGACGTAGAATTCCAGGGTAAGAAATGCAAAAAGGTGCGACAAACTGATCCGTATGGGACTATGGATATTATTGTGTATGAAGATGACCGCAAAACTTTCTATTATGACGAATTTTACGAAAGGTTTCAACTGATGATGGATTTCAACCTCCAAGTCGGTGACTATGCCGAGACAAGGAACGAGGATGGTGCTTATTTTGATTCTGTTCAAATAACAGAGGTCGGGGTTGTATCTATCAGAGGGATAGAACGAAAAGTTATAAAAAGTAATCGTTTTACATGGGTAGAAGGTGTTTATTGCAGTTTTCCCCTTGTTGAATATCCTATGGTAACTCGATCGCAGGCTCCTATTTCAAGAGGAGTGCCCCCTATTCCATTTGGAGATTTTTTAGAATGTCGAAAAGATGGTAAGGTACTCTGCACTCGCGAAGATTTAGGCTTAGGCCCTCTTGGAGTTACAGATGTCGTTGTCGAAGATGAAGCCGAAGGCCCGATTTATGACACCATGGGGCGGCGTGTGGAGACACCACTGCCGGGTCAGCTCTATATCCGCAACGGTCGTAAATTCATTGCCAAGCCTTGAAAACGATGCGCCTCAACGCCGCGGACAAACTGCCGACTTGTTCGCGGCGGATGCAAGGGCCTTGCGGCTCTACGGTGGGATAATCTTTTGGATTTTAGGGGAATTGTTTGGTTGATGAGAGATTGTCTTTGGAGGTTCGGGAAAAATTTCGTATCTTTGCGCGAATGTTCAGACGTTTAAAAATAAATACGAAAAAAATAACACATGAATCCCATTAAAAAAACCATCGAACTGCCCGACGGCCGGACCATCACCATCGAGACCGGCAAGCTCGCCAAGCAAGCCGATGGAGCGGTAGAAGTACGCATGGGCAACACTATGCTTCTGGCCACTGTTGTGTCGGCCAAGGAAGCCGGCGAAGGTGTCGACTTTATGCCCCTGCAAGTTGAATACAAGGAAAAATTCTCTGCCGCCGGTCGTTTTCCCGGCGGTTTTCTCAAACGTGAAGGTCGTGCCACGGACTATGAAATTCTGACAGCACGTCTTGTCGACCGTGTGCTCCGCCCTCTCTTCCCCGAGAACTACCATGCCGACACGTTTGTCAATATCACCATGTACAGTGCCGACGGCGTTGACGCTCCCGACTGTCTTGCCGGCCTTGCCGCATCGGCAGCCATTGCAGTGAGCGACATCCCCTTCAATGGTCCTATTTCGGAAGTGCGTGTAGCACGCATCGACGGCAAGTTTGTCATCGACCCCACTTTCGACGAACTCCAGAAGGCCGACATGGAACTTATGGTGGGTGCCACATACGACAACATCATGATGGTGGAAGGCGAAATGAACGAGGTGTCCGAGGCCGAACTTCTCGACGCTCTCCGTGCCGCCCACGAAGCCATAAAGGCTCAGTGCCTTGTGCAGATGGAGCTTGCCAAGGAAGTTGGCAAGGCCAAACGCGAATACTGCCACGAGGTTAACGACGAAGACCTGCGTGCCGATGTCAAGGCCAAATGCTACGACAAGGCTTATGCAGTTGCCAAAGCCGGCTGCGCCGACAAGCACTGGCGTCAGGACAGCTTCGACGCTATCTGCGACGAATATATCGAATCGCTCCCCGAAGAAGAACGCGACGAAAAAGCACCGCTTGTGAAGCGTTACTATCACGACGTTGAGAAAGAGGCTGTGCGCCGCTGCATTCTCGACGAAGGTGTGCGTCTCGACGGCCGTAAGACCACCGAAATCCGCCCCATATGGTGCGAAATCGACTATCTGCCCGGCCCTCACGGTTCGGCCATCTTCACCCGTGGCGAGACACAGAGCCTTTCGACTGTCACACTCGGTACCAAGCTCGACGAGAAGATTCTCGACGATGTTCTCAACCAGGGCCGCGAGCGTTTCCTTCTCCACTACAACTTCCCTCCTTTCTCCACAGGCGAAGCCAAGGCACAGCGTGGCGTAGGCCGTCGCGAAATTGGCCATGGCAACCTTGCCCACCGTGCCCTCAAACGTATGATTCCCGACGACTTCCCCTATGTTTGCCGCGTTGTGAGCGACATTCTGGAAAGTAACGGTTCGTCGTCGATGGCCACAGTCTGCGCCGGCACTCTTGCTCTTCTCGATGCCGGTGTGAAACTCAAAAAGCCTGTGAGCGGCATTGCCATGGGTCTTATCACCGACACCGAAAGCCCCAAATATGCAGTGCTGAGCGACATCCTCGGCGATGAAGACCACCTTGGCGACATGGACTTCAAGGTTACCGGCACACGCGACGGTATCACAGCCACGCAGATGGATATCAAGTGCGACGGCCTCAGCTACGAAATCCTCGAAAAAGCCCTCAATCAGGCTCGCGACGGCCGTATGCACATCCTCGACATAATCGAGCAGACAATCTCCAAGCCTCGCGAAGACTTCAAGCCTCACGTTCCGCGCATTGTGACCATGCTCATCCCCAAAGAGATGATTGGTGCCGTAATCGGCCCGGGCGGAAAGATTATCCAAGGTATCCAGGAAGAGAGCGGCGCAACTGTATCTATCGACGAAATCGAAGAAGGCGGCTACATCGAAGTGGCAGCTGCAAACAAAGATTCCATCGACAAGGCTCTGGCAATGATCAACGCAATTGTAGAATTGCCCGAAGAAGGCAAGGTTTACGACGGCACCGTCCGCTCCATCATGGACTTCGGAGCTTTCGTTGAATTCATGCCCCACCGCGACGGTCTGCTCCACATCAGTGAAATTACCTGGGAACGCCTCGAAAACATGGAGGCCAGCGGTCTCAAGGAAGGCGACAAGGTGCAGGTGAAACTCATTGAAATCGACAAAAAGACCGGCAAATATCGTCTGTCGATGCGCGCACTTCTCCCCAAGCCCGAAGGCTGGACCGAGCCGCAGCGCGCACCTCGCGGCGAACGCCGTCCACGTCCCGAAGGCGGTCGTAACGACCGCGGTGACCGTGGCGAACGCCGTCCGCGTCCCGACCGTGAAGGTCGCGGACCGCGCAATCCCCGCAACGAAGATTAATTTTTTCTTCTAGTTTAGTTTTTTAGGTTCCCTCTGATTGTGAAATCGGGGGGACCTATTTTTTCAGCCTCAAATAATTTGCATATTTCGCCTTAAAGTTGTTACTTTGTCACTGTTTTATATTTAAACAGAAATCCTGATGAAAAAAATTTTATCTCTTATTGTTTCTTTTGTCATTTATATTTCGATGACGGCCACATCGACCATGACCTTTGGCTATTGTGGCGAGCCGGCAATGGCTTTTGGCGTTGAATGGCAGGAATACACAGCAGTGGTCGACTATCCGAAAGAATTTGTCGAAAAATTCGACGGATGTGTTGTCAAAGCTGTCGAAATTGCATCACCCGATAACTTCGAAAATCATGAAGTTAACAATTTTACTTCTATAACACTCAATTTTTACAACGAAATAGGAGGTGAGGTTTTCTATAGCCAAGCTATGACTCTAAGCGACAAATCGTTTACGTGGACTCGGGCCGAACTCACCACTCCTGTGACAATAGAACGTGACAAACCTTTCTGTGTGGGGTATTCCGGTATTGCTCCCAGCATAGACGATGGCTGTTTTGCGGTGGACATGAATTACAACGATGAAAACAACGGCCTCTGGCTCGGTTGGACAGACGAAGAAAGCGGCAAACAAATTTGGGAGCCTTACACCGAATGGTATGGCAATCTTTGTCTTCGTCTTGTAATAGAAGGAGAGAATCTACCACGCGATGAAATGTCGCTCGACGCATTGTATGTGCCGGCAAGTGTTGAGACGGATAAAGCTTTTGACGTTACAACAACTGTCACCAACCAGGCTTCCAACGAACTGTCATCGTTTGCTATTGCATTTACTATTGCCGGACACACCGATACGATTGTTGCCGATATTGTACCGGCTATTGGCTATGGCATGACTGCGGATGTAAAAGTGAATGGTTTGGTTTGTTCCGAATCCAACGCCAGGACTGCTGTTGATTATAAAATTGTGGCAGTGAACGGCAATTCCGAAGGCAAGGGCACCGACAATTCCGGTGGTCGGGTATATATTCAGTCGATGCCCGAAGGGCTCGGTTTTGTCAGAAATGTTGTGGTGGAAGAAGGAACGGGCACATGGTGCGGCTATTGTCCGATGGGTATTGTGGCCTTGAGGCAGCTGGCTGAGAAATATGATGACGGTTCCTTCATTCCCGTAGCCATACATTATAATGACGAGATGGAAGTGCTGTCCTATCTTGACATAGCAAACAAATATTTCAATTCTTATCCTTCGGCGCTCGTCAATCGCGATACTTATCGATATGGCGTTGTAGAGCCTGACCCGGAACTGCTCGAAGCGGTCTATCTTTTTGCCAAGGAAATCCCGGCTTATGCCAACATTGATTTCCAAGCCGTATTTACCGACGATAGCAAAAGCGAACTTTCAATAACGACAGTATCGACTTTTGCCGTTCCAACACCCGATAGACACCATATTGAAATTGCCCTTGCTCAAAGTGGCATTGGCCCGTATGACCAGGCTAATTATTTTGCCGATTTTGCCGAAGGTGTGGAAATGGGAGGTTTTGAAAGTCTTGGCAATCCTGTGTCAATCTCCTTCGACCATGTGGGCTGCATGCTGAAAAATGCGGGCTCTCTGCCGGAAACGGTTTCTCCCGGCGAAAACTATAGCCTCTCTGTGAATATACCTGTGGAAGTAATGGACAAGGCGAAAGATTTCGACATTGTGGTGATGCTTGTTAACAACGAAACAGGTGCCATTGAGAATGCCAAGAGCCAAAATGCCGACTCGCTCACCGGCATAGGCATGGTGTCGCCCGATGGTTGCGCGCAGATTGTAGCCGGTGCGGGATGTATCTATGTTTCGGACGCTTCGTCGGGTGTGGAAGTATTTACGCCGGCTGGCGTGTGCGTTGCTTCGGAGCGTGGCACGGACGCTGTTACCTTCTATCTCCCGGCCGGCTTCTATATTGTTAAAGCCGGAACAGTGGTTGAAAAAGTCAGTGTACGTTAGTGAAACAATGAACTTATAAATTGAGTTAACATCATTTAACAATCTTGGAATTAGAATGGCCTATTGGTTAAAATTAGTATAACATGCTGATTTTTAGGGTGATGTTAATAATAATGCTCAGGTTAATATTTTTCGTGCTAAAAAAGTATGTCGTAAAACATATAAATTGTTTTGGCTGGTCAATTAATAAGTACGAACTTTGTACCGCAAACCTAAAACAATCTTTTTTACCTTAGAAATTGTACCTATT
>CAJUAR010000096.1 GCA_910584495.1 uncultured Muribaculaceae bacterium | reverse complement strand
TTTGTCAAGGACTTGCATTTATAACAAGTAATTAAGCTGCGAATTTAAGGTACTTTTGAAATTTCGGGGTTGAAGAGAGGGCCGACAACGAAGTTGGCACCGAGCTGGAGGTAGAGAGCCGCAGTTGCCGGGTCGACAATCGAACCAATGCCGAGTGCGAGCTCGGGACATTCTTTTTCGGCAATTTTGATGAGGGCTCCGAAAATTTCGTGGGCAAAATCGCCACGGTTTGTGAATTCGAACACGCGTATGCCGCCGGCATAGCATGCTTTTATTACCTCGACGGCTGTTTCGAGGTTTTTATTATAGTAGACGGGGACAATGGGAGCCTCTTTCATTTTGGCCATTACAGCCATTTTATCGAATCGTGCCATTTTGTTTTGAATTATTTATTTTTAACGTTGCACACGACCGTTAGCGCTGCCTCCTGCGAGGGCTTCGACTTCTGCCGCGGAGACGAGGTTGAAGTCGCCGTTGATAGTGTGTTTGAGTGCCGAAGCAGCCACGGCAAATTCAAGAGCTTCGCCCTGGTTGGGTTTTGTGAGGAGCCCATGGATGAGGCCGCCGGAAAAACTGTCGCCACCACCCACGCGGTCGATTATGGGATTTATGTCGTAGCGTTTGCTTTGATAGAATTCCTCGCCGTTGTAGATCATGGCTTTCCATCCGTTGTGAGTTGCCGAGAACGATTCGCGCAGAGTGCTCACCACATATTTGAAACCAAACTGTTCCATCATGGCCTTGAAGATACCTTTGTAGCCATCGGCATCGGTTATGCCGCTTTCGACATCGGCATCGGGTTTGAAACCGAGGCAGAGTTCGGCATCTTCTTCGTTGCCTATGCACACATCGACATATTTCATCAAGGGACGCATAATGCTTTGTGCCTTTTGGCTCGTCCATAGTTTTTTGCGGAAGTTGAGGTCGACGCTCACCGTCACTCCGTGGCGTTTTGCGGCCTCGCAGGCCAGGCGGGTGAGTTCGGCAGCTTTGTCGCTGATAGCAGGAGTGATGCCGCTCCAGTGGAACCAGTCTGCACCCTCCATAATGGCATCGAAGTCGAAATCCTGAGGGTCGGCTTCTGCAATAGCACTTCCGGCACGGTCGTATACCACCTTGCTGGGACGCATCGAAGCCCCCGTCTCGCAGTAATATATTCCGACACGTTTTCCTCCGCGGGCAATGTGTCGAGTGTCGACACCATAACGGCGAAGGGCATTGACGGCAGCCTGGCCGATTTCGTGCTCGGGAAGTTTGGAGACAAAGAAGGCATTGTGGCCGTAGTTAGCGCAGCTCACAGCCACATTGGCTTCGCCGCCACCCCAAATCACGTCGAAGTTGTCGACTTGCACAAAACGTTTGCAGCCCGATGGCGAAAGACGGAGCATAATTTCTCCGAGAGTTACTATTTTGCTCATAATTGAAAGATTATTCTGTTTTTTGAAGATTATCGGAATTTGAGGCTGTCATTGCCTTCTGATTGCGGATGATGAGCACGCGGTTGATCCACATCATTGCCATGCTGATGACAATCAGCAAGCCGGCTCCAATCCATTTGAGATTGAGGGAGCATTGGTAGATGAGCCATGCCATAGGACTTGATGCAAAATCGAGACTGCCACCCTCAAAACCGGCGGGAATAGCTACTGCGGCATCGCCTGTGGCGGCGTATACGTCTTGTGCGGCAAGAGTAAACGACGGAGCGAGATTTGTGACCATATACAGACCCATAACAATCACCACCAGACCGATGATAAAAGTTTTGAAAACATTACCTTTGGTAAAAGGCAGAACGAGAGGGAAGATATAAAACATGCCTGCAAGCGAAGCGAGCGGAAGAAATTGGTTGCCTGGCAGAAGAACGGCAATGAAGAGCGTCACCGGTATGAGAAGCAGCGAAACGACCAAGGTGGTGGGATGACCGATTACCAAGGCCGGGCTCATGCCTATGTTGAGGCCGTCGGCTCCCTTGAATTTGCGGGCTATCAGAGCGCGTGTGGCATCGCTGATTGGTTTTAAACCTTCGATAAATAGCACAGTGACACGCGGGATGAGTTCCATCACTGCGCCCATTTTGATGCCAAGGCCAAGGATGTAGGGAATCTTGTCGACTATTTCGGCAAGGCTGTTGCAAGTGAGGCATCCAACAGCCAGTCCGACAATAACACCAAGGAACAACGGTTCGCCAAGAAGGCCGAATTTTTTCTTCATTCCTTCGGCATCGATGTCGAGTTTTTCTATTCCGGGAATTTTGTCGAGGGCTTTGTTGATACCCCATGCAAAGGGAACGAAGCCGGCACAGAAAGGCTGGGGAATCGAAATACCGTCCATATCTTTGTAGAACCGTTGGAATTTGAGAGCAGTCATATCGGCAATCACCAGAGTGACAACATAGCAAATGATAGCAGCGAAGAATCCCCATGCAAGAGAATCGCTGGCAAAGTAGACTACAGCACCGATAAAGGCGAAGTGCCAGTAGTTCCAGAGGTCGATGTTGACGGTGCGTGTGGTTTTGGTTACGAGCATCAAAATGTTGATGCCAAGGCATACCGGGATGATAAAAGCGCCTACGGCAGTATTGTAGGCCACTGAGGCTGCAGCCGGCCATCCCATGTCGAACACTTTGAGCTGGAGGTCGTAGATTTGTACTATGGTGTTCAGGGCCGGGCCGAGGGCCGAGGTGAGCAGGGCAGTGACGATGGAGAGGCCGATGAAGCCAACACCCACTTTCAAGCCCGATTTAACAGCCTCGCCCGCTTTGATGCCTATGCTCACACCGAGAATTGTGAAAATGACAGGCATCATCACGGCGGCTCCGAGCCCTATTATGTATTTGAAAACTTCTTCCATTTATAGTTCGATTTTGAGAGGATTGTCAATTTTAGTTTTGTATTCCGAGAGGTATTCTTTCCAAGACTGCCAGTCGGGCATGTAACCTTTGGACCAGCCTGCTCCCCAATAATAAGTGTATGTACTGTCGGGATGGATTTTGCCTTTTGCCAGAAGATGTCCTGCGGCATCGGCCGGGGCTTGTTCGAGCTTTTCAATGCTCAGCAAATCGGCCTGCGGCGCGACCACACCTATGAAAATTATGCCGTTTCCGGCATTTTCATTATCGGTAAGGTCGGCATAGGCCATGACTTTTTCGTTTTGGTCCAAAGAAAAACCGTCGGGGTTCTGGCGGTGAACTACAATACCCGGAGCAAATGTCATGGCGGCCGGCAAAGCATCGAAGCTCACTGTGGTGCGGTTGAGAAACGAGCCTTTGTCAAGGCTTATGGTTCTGGTCTCCACAATGCTGGAGTCCGCAGCCGAATCATATTTGAATCTGACACTGAAGCGCAGCGGGCCGTTGTCGAGCACCTCGAACGACTTGAACGAGGCGGGATAAATAATCTGTCCTTCGTCATCTATGAGTGCGGCAGTACCGGCTCCGAGGGTAGGGCCTACGGTGTAGACGTCCATGCCGTCGCCGTAATCGTTATGAAAGTTTCTGATGCCGGCAAAAGTGTCGGCATAACGCTGAGCCACCACGGGGTGCCCGACAGATTTAGTCCATACGTCGTAGCCGTAGGCTTTTTCGCCGCTGGCTTGTAGGGCCGGGCCATAGGCACGGTATGCACAGCGGTCGTTTTCCCATGCCAGGTCGTCTTTGCGCCATTGGTAGAAGGCACCGCAAGCAACGGTGTCGACCGAAGCCGGACTACCTTCTATAATCGAGTATTCTGTTCTGGAATTAGCATCGACAGTGGCGGGAAAAATAATCAGTCCGTCAAATGTTCGCTGGTAGGGTACTTCTTTCCCGTCTTTGTCGACAATTTTGAAAACTTTCCCGTTGCTGAGCGAGTCGGCAACCGAAGCATCAAGCTCAACAATTTCGTCCAATCGCTCGAAAGGCTGGTTGTTAATCACATAGAAAGAATGATTGCCGGAGCATGCCGCAACCGACATGCTCACGACAATCGCAATACCTAAAGGATATATTTTCATTTTGGTTGTTTGCCGATATAAGCCAGAATGCCACCGTCGACGTAGAGCACTTGGCCGTTAACAAAATTGGACGCATCCGATGCGAGGAAAACAGCAGGGCCCATGAGGTCCTCGGGTGTACCCCAACGGCCGGCTGGTGTTTTAGCAATGATAAAGCTGTCGAAGGGGTGACGGCTTCCGTCGGGTTGAATTTCGCGGAGAGGTGCCGTCTGTTCGGTTGCAATATATCCGGGGCCTATGCCGTTGCACTGGATGTTGGCTGCGCCATATTCGGAGCAGATGTTGCGAGTGAGCATTTTCAGGCCACCCTTGGCGGCGGCGTACGCGCTGACCGTTTCGCGGCCGAGCTCGCTCATCATGGAGCAGATGTTGATAATTTTGCCGTGTCCTTTCTTGAGCATTCCGGGAATGACGGCTTTAGCGCAGATGAACGGTGCAATAAGGTCGACATCCACCACTTGACGAAAGTCCTCCACAGCCATTTCCTCCATGGGTATGCGTTTGATGATTCCGGCGTTGTTGACAAGAATGTCGATTGTGCCCACGTTCTGTTCAATGTCGGCAACCATAGCTTTTACGGCAGCTTCGTCGGTGACATCGCACAGATAGGCTTTGGCATCGATGCCAAGTTCTTTATAGGCTGCCAGACCACGGTCGACAGTGCTTTGACGCGAGCAGTTGAAAACGATTTTGGCACCTGCGCGAGCAAGGGCGGTGGCAATTGCAAGACCGATGCCGTAGGCGGCTCCGGTGACGAGGGCAGTTTTGCCCTCAAGAGAAAACATGTTGGTGGTAGTCATAATCTTTCGGTATTAATTTTCGGGTATAAAACGAGTTGATGGATATTGTTCGTTGAGGAGGTTTTCGGTCATCCATTGACGCAGCAGCTGACGATGCTTTTCAAGGATGGGGAGATATTGAGCTTCGATTGCAAGGTTGACTTGTTCGAGGTGGTTGGAGGCCATGTCAAAAAGCATTTCGCGGTTTTCTGATTCCACTGATGCGCACCCTGGCCGTCGCCATGGTCGGAAGTGAATTGGTGTTGACATGCCATTTTCCGCAGTAAGCGTCGTTGTTGCCGGCGCGTGCCATTAGGTTGCCGAGGGTACGATTGCGCAAAGAATCGGGTAGGGGAGTTTCGTTTTCCTGCATGCCGGCGCAACTGATGGCGTTGGCACTCTGTTGGTCAGTCATAATATATATGATATTTGGCTTCGTTGCCGATGCCGGCAGGACGGAAGCCAATAAACATATTGCATGTGCGACTGTTTTTCTCATATATAATAAATAACTAATTCAAGTTTGAGGGTTGTTATGCTTGTCTCTATAACACTGAAGATATAAGGCAATTTTGACAGTACAAAGTTAGGGACAGTGCCAGGAGAAGCCTTTCTCAACTGTGCAAAAAGGACAAAAACGACTTTTGTTATTGTCCAAAGTTTCTTTTTTTGTGTGCAATTGAGTCCATAAAGGGTGCAAAAAGTGCGCAAATGAGAAAAAAGTACTAAATTTGCAGCATTAAACACCTGATTTTTGACCATGAAAGTACTGACTGTGATAATAGCATTGATATGGAATGTTACGGCAATGAGCACTCCGATGAATCTATTATTTAAGAATATCGGGTTGAAGCAAGGCTTGCCACACAGCACCGTCAACGGGATGGCTTTTGACGAGAGCGGTTATTTGTGGATAGCCACTCCTGAAGGTCTGAGCCGTTACGACAGCTACAGCTTTGATAATTATAATCCGACAACTGACATAGGGCATGGATTGCCGGGTGTAAACTATGTGGGTTTCGAGCATGGAACAGTGATTGCGTTAAGTTCAAGTGCCGTTTGCCGCTACGATAAGGACACGGATAGTTTCGCCAGCTACGAACTGCCGGACCGGTCGAACACCATCCGCACATTTGCAAGCATGTCGGACAGTGCGCTTGTGCTTGGAACGGACCATGGTCTTTATGTGTTCAACGAGCCATCAGGAACATTCCGACATGTACTGCCACATCTGGATTACCCGGTCAACGACCTTGCCGTGCTCGATGAGATATTATATGTGGCGACGGCGAGGCACGGAGTTGCCCGAGTGACGAAAGACGGAAAGGTGAGCTATTTAAAATTCCTCCCGGGCAGCGATGTAAATACCTTGCTTGTGGATGGCCGGTCTCTGCTCATAGGGGTGGAGGGGCACGGTCTATACCGATATAGGCCGTCAAGCGGGGAGGTATCTCCCTATCCTGGAATACCGGGGAATACGCATGTGAGGGCATTGGCTCTCGATGAGAAGAAAAACCTGTGGGTGGGAACCTTCGAGGGCTTGTTTGTTGTGGATGGCGCGAACGGAGCTATATACGAGGCCCCGGTTGGTGTCGAAGTGCTCTCGCACTCGTCGGTTCGTGCCATATGTGCCGACGACCAGGGGGGTGTATGGCTTGGAACATACTTTAGCGGGATAAACTATTACAATCCGCTTCTGAATCAAATCAGGACACTGAACAAGACCGGAAAAGAGGGCAAGTCGCTCAACGACAATATAGTTGCCGACATGACAGAGGACAGCTCGCACAGAGTGTGGATAGGCACCAACAGCGGAGGTGTGAATGTCTACGACCCCGCAAGCGAAACAGTCCGCTACTACACCGTTGCCGATGGGCTTGGTTCGAATGATGTGAAAGCTATTTTTCTTGATGAGGCCGCAGGGAAGGCATATATAGGCACCCATATAGGAGCGATGACCATACTCGATCTCAAGAGCGGGAAAATGCGTTCGGCAGGAGTGCCGTCGCGAAATGTATTTGCCATACTTCCAACGCTCGACGGCAGATTGTGGCTTGATGCTTTCAACTGTCTTTTTCTTTTCGATCCACACACAGGGACGGTTTCCGAGCCCATGCCTATTGAAATGGGTGGGCGCCGACTGGAGCGGTCCACGGGGCTTTTTCGAGACTCCGAAAATCGATTGTGGGTTTACGGTATCGACGGCATGGCCACATTCGAAGAAAAGAATGGCAAGCTGACAGCCACGGGGGTGCTCCGCGACAGCGTTGCCGCCGATATGCCCGGCATAGAGGATGTTTTTCAGGATACGAAAGGTCGTTTTTGGATTTCATCCGACAGCGGGTTGTGGGCTTTCGACGGCGAAGGCAACAAGCTGTTCCATCTTACGGATGCAGATGGTCTTCCAAGCCACATTGTAAACACGACAGCGGAGGATTCGACAGGTAAGATTTGGGTTTGTACCAATCGCGGAGTGGTGACAATGGATGGCGATACGGGAGAAGTAGGCAAAGATGTATCGTTCGGGTCGCGGGGAGAGAATGTGTTTGCTGTCAAAAGCATACTGAATGTGTCGGGGGGCAGGATGATGTTTGGCGGCATAGACGGCATAAGGATTCTCAATCCATCAGTTTTTGAGACGAATCCCTATTCGCCAACTCCGAAAATCACCGGGCTGCGGCTGTTTGACAAAGCGGTCAAAACAGGAGACGAAACAGGGATTCTGACGCAGAGCATAGAGACAACAGAGAACATAAGCTTCGGCTCGGACCAAACGACGTTTACCATCGAATTCACGGTGTGCAATTATCCGTCGG
>CAJUAR010000095.1 GCA_910584495.1 uncultured Muribaculaceae bacterium | reverse complement strand
CCAAAGGGGTCAGTCCCGCGTGCCCGAAGGGGTCAAACACACGCGCCTTTTCCAAACGGATTGGCTGCGAATTTGAGGTTATTCATCGATTTTGCCGAAATGTGACGGAAAATTGCTAATTTTGCACTATGATGAAGAATATACGAAATTTCTGCATAATAGCGCATATCGACCACGGCAAGTCGACGCTTGCCGACCGTCTGCTTGAATACACCAACACGGTGTCGGCCAAAGACATGGAGGCCCAGGTGCTCGACAATATGGACCTCGAACGCGAGCGCGGCATCACCATCAAAAGCCACGCCATCCAGATGGACTACCCGCTCGACGGCCAGCACTACGTGCTCAACCTCATCGACACTCCGGGGCACGTTGACTTTTCCTACGAGGTGTCGCGCTCCATCGCCGCATGCGAAGGCGCACTGCTCATCGTCGACGCTTCGCAGGGTGTCCAGGCGCAGACCATCTCCAACCTCTATATGGCCATCGACAACAATCTGGAAATTATTCCGGTAATCAACAAGGTTGACCTCGACTCGGCCAAGCCCGAAGAAGTGGAGGACGAGATTATCGATCTCCTTGGCTGCGACCGCGAGGACATAATCCGCGCATCGGGCAAAACGGGCATAGGCGTGCCTGAAATACTGCGCGCCATCATCGAGCGTATTCCTGCCCCCAAGGGCGATCCCGAAGCCCCGTTGCAGGCTCTCATCTTCGACTCGGTGTTCAACCCTTTCCGTGGCATTATCGCCTATTATAAAATTATCAACGGCACCATCCGCACAAACGACTTTGTGAAGTTCGTGTCGACAGGCAAAGAATACCATGCCGACGAAATCGGCGTGCTGAAACTGGACATGAGCCCGCGCAATGAGCTGTCGGCCGGCAATGTGGGCTATATCATTTCCGGTATCAAGACAAGCCGCGAAGTGCGTGTGGGCGACACCATTACCCATGTCGACCGCCCCTGCTCCGAAGCCATCGACGGCTTCCAGGAAGTGAAACCCATGGTCTTTGCCGGTGTTTATCCCATCGAAACCGAGGACTTCGAGAACCTTCGCAGCTCGCTCGAAAAGCTGCAGCTCAATGATGCCTCGCTGACGTTCACCCCCGAATCGTCGGCAGCGCTGGGCTTCGGCTTCCGCTGCGGCTTCCTGGGGCTGCTCCACATGGAAATTATCCAGGAACGCCTCGGCCGCGAGTTCGACATGGACGTGATCACCACCGTGCCCAACGTAAGCTACAGAGTGTTCGACAAACGCGGCGAGATGACCGAGGTGCACAACCCCTCAGGCCTGCCGGACCCCACCCTTATAGAACACATCGAGGAGCCATATATCCGTGCGTCCATCATCACCGTGGCCGACTTCATCGGCCCAATAATGACACTATGCCTCTCCAAACGCGGCGAGCTTATCAAACAGGAATACATCTCGGGCAACCGCATGGAAATGACCTTCGACATGCCCCTTGGCGAGATTGTGATTGACTTCTACGACAAGCTCAAGAGCATATCCAAGGGCTATGCCTCTTTCGACTACCACATCCACGACTTCCGCGAGAGCAAGCTTGTGAAGCTCGACATATTGCTCAACGGCGAGAGCGTCGATGCCTTGTCGACCCTCACCCATGTGGACAACGCTGTGACATTCGGACGCCGCATGTGCGAGAAACTCAAAGAACTCATTCCGCGCCAGCAGTTCGACATTGCCATCCAGGCCGCAATAGGAGCCAAAATCATTGCCCGCGAAACCATCAAGGCCGTGCGCAAAGACGTTACCGCCAAGTGCTACGGCGGCGACATCTCGCGTAAACGCAAGCTCCTCGAAAAGCAGAAAAAGGGCAAAAAACGCATGAAACAAATCGGCTCCGTCGAAGTGCCCCAGAAGGCTTTCCTTGCCGTGCTCAAGCTCGATTAATCAACCCGACAAACACCCAAACAGACCCACTACCATGTTTTCAGGAATTGTAGAAGAAGCCGCCACAGTTGTGGCTATCAACCATAAAGAATCAAACATCGACCTGGTCATCCGCTGCTCGTTTGCCAACGAGCTCCACATCGACCAATCGGTGGCCCACAACGGTGTCTGCCTCACAGTGGTAGACCTGCGTCCCGACGGCACCTATGTGGTGACAGCCATCAAAGAAACTCTCGAACGATCCAACCTGGGACTGCTCAAGCCCGGCGACTATATCAACCTGGAACGTTCCATGCTGATGAACGGCCGGCTCGACGGACACATTGTGCAGGGGCATGTCGACACCACCGCACGATGCACTGCCATCGACGATGCCGACGGCAGCCGCTACTTCAAGTTTGAATACACCGCCGACCCTGCCATGGTGGCAAAAGGCTATATGACAGTTGAGAAAGGCTCTGTCACCGTCAACGGCGTGAGCCTCACCGTGTGCGACAGCGAGCGCGACAGCTTCCGTGTGGCCATCATCCCCTACACCATGGAGCACACCAATTTCAAGGCAATAGAGGTGGGCACCGTGGTCAACCTCGAATTCGACATCATAGGCAAATACCTTGCCCGCCTTGCCGAACTGAGCTGACAATGGTCAGCACCCCGCCATGGAACGTTTGATGCAGTATGTGTGGCAGCACCGCCTGTGGATGCCCGGCGACATGCAAACCGTCGACGGTCAGCGCGTGGAGGTGCTCGACCCCGGACTGCTCAACACCGACGCGGGTCCCGACTTTTTCAATGCCAAAGTGAGAATCGGCAGCCACGAGTGGGCCGGGAACGTAGAAATCCACGTCCGGGCCTCCGACTGGGTGCGGCACGGACACCAGGCCGACCCGGCCTATGATTCCATCATCCTTCACGTTGTCTATCGCGATGACTACCGCGTGCACCGCGCCGACGGTTCTGAAGTGCCACAGCTGGTAATGGCATGCGCCCCTGACCTCAACGAGAAATACCGCGCCATGGTGGAGAGCGCCACTGCCGAGCCTCCATGCGCGGCGCAGATTCCCGGCTTGCCGCAGGTCTACCTCACCGACTGGCTCAGCGCACTGGCTTTCGAGCGCCTCGAAGAACGTGCACGCCGCATGCTCGACTATGCACGCCGCTCGGCTTTCGACTGGCACGAGGCCATCTACATTATGCTGGCCCGCGGCCTCGGCTTCAGCACCAACAGCGATGCCTTCGAAAGGCTCGCTCTGGCCCTGCCGCTGCGCTATCTGCTGCGCCACCAGAACAACATCGAGACCATCGAGGGTGCTTGTTTCGGCATGGCCGGCCTCCTCGACGGTGCCAAAGGGGGCGAAGACTATGAGGACCGCTACATAGCCACACTCTGGCGGGAATACAAGTTCTTCATTGCCAAATACCGACTTGTGCCACAGGCGAGCCTTGGCTGGCGCCTGGCACGCATGCGTCCGCAAAACTTTCCGCACCGTCGCCTCGGCCTCCTGGCACAGATGGTGAGCGATGGATTTATGTTAGGCTACAAGCTGCTGTCGGTTCGCACTCTCGACGAAGCCCGGAGCCTTTTCGACTGCCGCCCGAGCTACTTCTGGCAGACACACTACACCTTTGCGCCAAGCAACGGGCGCATGGTGCAGACCCTGAGCGACAGCAGTGTGCTGTCGCTGATCATCAATGTGGTGGTGCCGGTGATGTTTGCCTACGGCATCCACCAAGGGCAGGAAGAATACCGCCAGCGCGCCATCGACCTGTTAGAGCAGATTCCGGCCGAGGACAACAAAATTGTCCGCTCGTTCACAGCCGCCGGCGTGCCCTGCCCCGATGCATTCACCTCGCAAGCCATCATAGAACTGCGTCGCAACTACTGCGACAAACGCAAATGCCTCTACTGCCGCATAGGCCACCGCTATCTTGCCGCAAACGCCATCCGGCACTAAACTCACCAACATAATAAGACTCATGTTTACAGCCCTCAGAACATTTCTCACCGACAATCTTGGCCAAAGCACGTCGCCATTCCTGGTCGAAGTGCTGCTGCTAATCTTCATAGCCATCATATCGGCGGCATCGTACTATCTCGTGAAACATCTGCTCTCGTTCTTAGAGAAATTCGTGCTTCGCAGCCCCACAAACTGGGACGACGACCTGTTCACCCCGCGCTTCATGCGGGCTGTGTCGCAGCTTGCCCCGGCACTGATCGTCAACTGGATGCTGCCGGGATTCTTCGGCGAAAACGCCTCGTCGGTGTTCTGGCTGCGCTCCCTGACTTCGCTCTACATTGTATGGGCCGGCATCTTCATCATTGTCATATTTATCGACAACCTCTACGAAGCCTTGCTTCGACGCCCAAAGCTCAAGGCATATGCCATAAAGGGAATATTCCAGACAGTCAAACTTGTGTTCATATCCATAGGCATAATAATAGGGCTGAGCATACTCGTGGGGCGCACACCGGTGGCCATAATCACCGCTCTGGGAGCCTCTGCAGCCGTACTTATGTTAGTGTTTAAGGACACCATCCTTGGCCTTGTGGCCTCGGTGCAGCTCACAGCTAACAAAATGCTGGAACGCGGCGACTGGATTGAGGTTGAAAAGCACGGGGCCAACGGCGAAGTTGTAGATGTGTCGCTGACCACCGTAAAGGTGCGCAACTGGGACAACTCCGTCACTACCATTCCGCCCTACGCCCTTGTGAGCGAATCGTTCCGCAACTACAACCCCATGCAGATGTCGGGAGCACGACGCATCAGCCGCTCCATATATATCGATGCCAACAGTGTGGGGTTCTGCAACGAACAACAGCTGGCCGACCTTAAGGCCGAAGGATGGCTCGACGGGATGGACATTGACGATGCGGCCCGCATCGTCAACCTGGGGCTGCTGCGCCGCTATCTCGAAAGCTACATCGCCAAACATCCGGCAGTGAGGACCGACCATATCCACATGGTGCGACAGCTCAATCCTACTCCCTCGGGGCTGCCTCTCGAACTATATTTCTTCCTTGCAGAAACACGATGGAAGGAATACGAACTTCTGCAAAGCGAAATTTTCGACCACGTCTATGCCATTGTGCGCCGCTTCGGCCTCACCATCTACCAGCATCCCTCCGGCACTGATATGCTCTCGCTGTCGCGAAGCACAGGCCGATAGCTCACAAAGACACAAATAACCATAATTTGCCGCCTTTTGACAGCCGAACGCTTCAAAAGACGGCAAATTGTTTTGCATTATCGACACAAATGTGTACTTTTGCAAAGTTTTCAAACAATAAACCTTCTACCAAATGAAACAAATCTACCTTGCCATGCTGCTTTCGGCAGCGACATTAGGAGTGCAAAACGCTGTTGCCGACACCGGATTTCATCGTGTAAGCGCTGCCAATGATATTGTAGTCAATCATCTCACGACACCTACCGACGGTTCTGTGAAGATGCTCGGCCGCGGCATCGCCAGACTCAACAAGAACGGCATCAAACGTATCGACAACCGCATAGGTACAAAAACTCTACGTACCACAACGCGTTTCAAAGCGCCCGCAAGTCGTGCCGCCTCAGAGGGTGCGGCTTTCTACGAAAGCTTCGAAGCCTGGGACGGACAGGACCTTGCATGGCTACCCGAAGGTTGGACACGCCAGTCCAAAACCGATTCGCTGAAAATAAGCTGGACACCGTCGGAAGCTGTGGCAGCCGCGGGCTTATATCCCTCCGACGGCGACTTCTTCTTTGCCATCAATTTCTCCGACGACATTGAGCAGGACGAATGGCTCATTACACCGGCTGTCGACATAGCTCAGGACATGATGCTGAAATTCACAGCTTACATCGATCCTGTTTTCCTATTCAGCCTCGACAATGTCGACTGGGACACATACGAATTTATTGGCGAACCCCAGGTGAGCGCCACCCTGCAGGTGCTTGCAAAAGCCGAAGGCGATGCCCAGTGGACCCTTGTCCGCGACTTTGCCGACGACTACAAAGGCCAGTCGCTGATGGAACTCCTCATGCAAACCCCGGCCGGGCTGGAGACAAAAACAGTGAAACTCGACGGCTTCGGTGGCAAAACAGCACAAATTGCCCTTCGCTATGTGGGCAAAGGCGGCAACCTTATGGCCGTTGACGAAGTGAGCGTAGCTCTGCCTTCATTCGAAGGCCTTAGCTACATGGACCCCTTGTGCACACAGTTCTGGGGATTTGAACGCGGAACAGAGCTGGCTTGCTTCAGCAACTCCGTGGCTCAGATGCCTGTCTTTGAACCCCTGACATGGACAAATATGTCGTGGGCCGACGGTGCCGAATATACCTGGACTTTCTTCGACCCCGTGGCCGGAGGTTGGGTTGAAAGCCACGACGGAGACAGCATGACTGCCACTTTCGTTCCAGACTACTCGACCCCGACCACCAAACGAAACAACTTCACATTCCCGGTCGAGCTCAAAGGCACAGCCCCAGGCACCTCGGGAGGTTCTTACACCGCTCCCTACAATTTCATACAGGCCGGCGGCAAGTTTGAATATGCCTTCCGCGACGGCACTTCAATAGAAGGCGGCCTGCTGCCATTCAATTTTCATACCCAGCAGCTGAGCATCACCGTTGTCGACCTCGAGAAATATGGCGATGCCACATTCCCCGTATTCGGATATGACGACAATTCCGACAACTACTGGCTCGACTATACCCTCAACGGCGAAGAACCCTCCGACGGCGACGAAGTGAAGATGAACGGCATCCTCAACTTCATCTATCCCGCCCAGGCACCCATTGTTGTCAATGCCGCCGACGTTTTTGCCAAAGGCGAAATCGGTGAAAATGCCGAACTGACACTTCAGATTTTTGCACTTGCCGACGACTATGTGTTCGATCCCACCGAAATGACACCTATGGCAACCGCCACCTGCAAAGGCAGCGAAATTCTGCGCGAAGAAGGCTCCGAAAGCCACAATGCCACCATCTGCATCCCCTTCGACTTCGCAAGCCCTGTTGTCCTGGCCCAGGACGACGAAGCTGCAGCCTTCGTCGTATACCTCTCCGGTTTCAACAGCCCCGACGTGAAATACTTTGCACCCTTGCAGTCCTTCCTCCCGGATCCCAACTATATGTGCCACGGATGGATCTGCAAAAGCATAAAAATCAACAGCGATACTCCACGCTTCTCCGTAACACCTATGGCCAACTACACAGGCGAGGCCGGCGAATGTTATAACGCCTTTGCCATCAACCTCCATGCCGAAGAACCATGGCTCACTGCCGATGCCTCCGAAGTAACGCTACCCTCCGACGGCTCAGCAGTAGATGTTGCCCTCGGAAGCTACTACGACGGCTCGAAACTTAGCGTAGAAGCTCCGGCAGGCGTAGAAGCCGATGTTGCCGGTCGCTACGACGAATGTGTTCTCACCCTCCGTAAGAACGACGCCGCCGTCGTTCCACAAGGTGCGGTGAAAGTGAGCGGCCCCGGTGTTGCCGTTGAAATAAATGTGAAATCTGCCACAGGCATAGCCGGCATCGAAACTGTCCCGACAGCAGTGACCGGAATCTACGACCTCTGCGGCCGACACATCAAAAACTCACAGGCCAAAGCCGGAATCTACATCATCCGCCATGCCGACGGCACAATTCGCAAAGCAGTCATAAAATAATTAAAAAAATCGCCCGGAAAGACCGCCGCATTTGGCCATTTGAATAAAAAATGCTAACTTTGTAGCCACAAAGCCAAGGAGAGATGGCAGAGTGGTCGATTGCGGCGGTCTTGAAAACCGTTGAGGGTAAC
>CAJUAR010000094.1 GCA_910584495.1 uncultured Muribaculaceae bacterium | reverse complement strand
TCAAGAGCGAGAAAGCCATGCGCCCGCTGCTTGTGGCCTGCGACGTATACCGTCCGGCAGCCATCGACCAGCTCAAAGTCCTCGCCGAATCGATTGGAGTGGAGGTATATACCGAAGACGGAGTTAAAGACCCCGTGGGCATTGCCAAACGAGCAATAGACTATGCCCGCACCAACCACAACGACCTTGTGATTGTCGATACCGCCGGCCGCCTGGCTGTCGATGAAGAGATGATGAACGAAATCGAGGCCATCAAAAAAGCCATCAATCCTTCGGAAATCCTCTTTGTGGTCGATGCCATGACAGGCCAGGATGCCGTGAACACCGCCAAAACATTCAACGAACGTCTCGATTTCAACGGTGTTGTTCTCACCAAGCTCGACGGCGACACCCGCGGTGGTGCCGCACTGTCGATTCGCAGCGTGGTGGACAAGCCTATCAAGTTTGTAGGCACCGGCGAGAGCCTCGAAGGCATCGATGTGTTCCATCCCGACCGCATGGCCGACCGCATCCTCGGCATGGGCGACATTGTGTCGCTCGTTGAACGCGCCCAGCAGCAGTTCGACGAAAAAGAGGCCGAGGAACTTGCCAAGAAACTGCGCAAGAACCAGTTCACCTTCAACGATTTCCTCAAGCAAATCAACCAGGTGAAACGCATGGGCAACCTCAAAGACCTCGCAGCCATGATTCCCGGAGCGGGCAAAGCCCTCAAAGATGTGGAAATCGACAATGATGCCTTCAAGAGCATTGAGGCCATAATCATGTCCATGACCCCCTACGAACGCGAACACCCCGAAGTGATTCGCGGCACTCGTGTGCAGCGCATTGCCAACGGTTCGGGCACAAAAATACAGGATGTCAACCGCCTGCTCAAACAGTTCGACCAAATGCGCAAAATGATGCATGCCATGAGCACAATGGGCAACAACCCTGCCGCCATGATGCGCCAGATGAAGCAGCAACGACGCAGATAAAATACAAAAACGGCATAACTCATCAATCGAAATGACCAAGATTATCGACGGCAAGGCCACTTCGGCCGCAATAAAAGCAGAAATAGCACGCGAAACGGCAGGTATCGTAGCCGCCGGACATGCCGCGCCCCATCTGGTAGCCATTCTCGTGGGCCACGATGGAGGTAGCGAAACCTACGTGGCAAACAAAGTGAAAGCCTGCGAAGTATGCGGATTCAGATCGACTCTAATCCGCATGGAAGACAGCGTGAGCCAAGAAGAACTCCTCGCCGAGGTTTCGCGCCTCAATGCCGACGACAGTGTGGACGGCTTCATTGTGCAGCTCCCGCTGCCACGCCACATCAACGAACAAGCCGTGGTCGAAGCCATAGACCCGTCGAAGGACGTTGATGGATTCCACCCCGTCAACGTAGGACGTCAGGCAATCGGTCTGCCTTGTTTCCACTCAGCCACACCCATGGGTATTGTCGAGCTGCTCAAACGCAACGGCATAGAAACCTCGGGCAAGCACGTGGTGATTGTGGGCCGAAGCAACATTGTGGGCAAGCCATTGGCTGCTATGATGATGCAGAAAGCAGAAGGTGCCAACGCCACCGTCACTGTGTGCCACTCGGCCACTCCCAATATTGCCCAAATCACTCGCACAGCCGACATACTCGTTGCCGCACTTGGCCGTCCGGGCTTTATAACCGCCGACATGGTTGCCGACGGAGCCGTGATTGTAGATGTGGGCACTACACGCGTACCCGACAGCACACGCCCCAAGGGCTTCCGTCTTAGCGGCGATGTCGACTTCGAGACCGTAGCCCCGAAATGCTCCGCAATCACCCCCGTGCCGGGCGGCGTTGGTCCCATGACTATAGTATCGCTGATGATCAACACCCTCGCTGCAGCAAAACGCCGCCGGGGCATATGAATCTTTTCATAGCTCTCTACATTTCGTTTGCCTCGTTGGTTTTTGGAATCGACGAGGCCGAAATTGTTTTTGTGGGTGATGCCATGCAGCATCAGGGTCAACTCGATGCCGCACGTCAAGGCAAGAACTACAGTTACGATGGGATGCTCGATGCCCTGCAACCAATAATTGGCATAGCCGACTATGCCGTTGTCAACCTCGAGACACCGATAGGCAAGCCTCCGCACACGGGCTATCCATGCTTCAACGCTCCTACAGAGTTTGTCGATGCTCTTGCCAATGCCGGATTCGACATGATGCTCACTGCCAACAACCACACCCTCGACCGGGGGGCACGCGGGCTGCGAAGCACAATCGACGAGCTCGACAAACGTGGGTTGGCCCATCTCGGCACCTATCACAACGACAGCGCACGAGCCAAAGAACTGCCAAAGGTGGTGACGGTCAACAACATGAAAATCGGTTTCCTTAACTACACCTATGGAACCAACGGTATAGAGCCCCGCGACGGCGTAGTGGTGGATTATATCGACAAGAAAAAAATTCTCAGCGACATGGAAACACTCCGCAACGCCGGAGCCGAGCTTACAGTAGTAGCCGTCCACTGGGGCGACGAATATCACCTTCTGCCCAATGCCGCCCAGCGGCGACTGGCCGATTTTTTCGAAGCCCTGGGAGTGGACATGGTCATAGGCTCTCACCCTCATGTGATCCAGCCCATGGAATTCAGACCCAACCGTTATCATCCTGAGCGTAACTTCCTGCTGGTCTATTCTCTTGGGAACTTTGTGTCGAACATGAAAACTGCCGACACACGAGGCGGAGCCATGACACAAGTGCGTGTGAAAAGAGACGAGCGAGGACATCCTCGGGTGGAATCGGCGGCCTACCGTCTGGTATTCACCATCCCCGGCACATCGCCGGCCGAAAACTACCGCGTGCTGGAAGCCGACAGTGTCCGTCATCCATCCTGGCAGGGCAAAGCACAGGAATTCAGCCGCCGCGCACGTGCTATTTTCGACAAACACAATATCAACGTGCCCGAAGCCGGACACTGACGCTGCCATGGGTGTGTTCAAATTCAAACGTTTCGAAGTCGACGACTGCGGTTGCGGCATGAAGATATGTTCCGACAGCGTGCTTTTAGCAGCCTGGTTCCTTCCGGCAGTCCACGAGGCCCGCACTGTGCTCGATATAGGAACAGGCTCGGGAGTACTGGCGCTTTTGGCTGCCGACATGCTGCCCAAAGCCCGAATCACAGGTTTGGAAATCGACCACGCAACGGCCAGGGCAGCCGTGCTCAATTTCGAAAAGTCGCCTTGGCCCCAACGCCTCCACGTGGCCGAATGTAGCTTTGAGCAGTACAAACCCGAATGCCAAACCGATGCAATAATCTCCAATCCCCCATATTTTAGCAACGGCGCACTCGCCGGCAACAACGCTCGCGCTGCCGCACGCCACCAAAGCAGCCTCTCCTACCAATCACTGCTCGCGTATGCGGCCGTACATCTGGCACCGGATGGCTCGCTGGGCTTTATATCGCCATGCGACGGCAACCGTCACGACGAAGAAAATATAGTCTTCGCCACCGAAATGACAGGTCTCAAAGTGCGCCGACTATGCCGCGTTGCCACATCGGCGGGCAAAAAGCCCTCACGCCTGCTCTGGCACATAGCCCGCGGCGAAGCTCCCACAGAAACAAGCCAACTCGAAATACGGCATACCGACGGCAGCTATACCCTGCCCTACCTACGGCTCGTAGAACCCTATTACATGAAAATATAATGAAAAAATCCGATCTTGTCCTCAGCCTTGGGCAGCGTCTGTTGCTGCTGTTCTTTCTCTTCCTTGTGTGCTACATCCTGACCATGGCATGCAGCTTTTTGCTTGGCAAAATACTTGCCGGACGCATGTCGGCCATGCTCCGCATTGGAGCCGTAATCCAAGATGTGCTTGCCTTCGTTGTCCCTGCAGCAGCAACAGCCATGCTTGTAACCCGGCGGCCGGCCGAGTTGCTATGTGTCAAATCGGTGCGCCAACCTTTTATGTTCGTTCTCATAGCCTGCATGATGGTGGTTTCGCTACCCCTTCAGGAAGCTATCATATGGTGGAACTACCACCTTTCGCTTCCTGAATCCATGGCATCGCTCGAACACCTTGCACGCTCCATGGAAGAATTGGCAGCCAATACCATGGCCACACTCATGGGCGAAACTTCTTGGGCCGCACTCATAGTCAATATTCTTATCATAGGTGTGCTTGCCGGTTTTTCCGAAGAATTGCTATTCAGAGGTTGTTTCCAGCGTCTTCTCACCACTGCCGGTGTCAATCGCCATCTTGCCATATGGCTTGTGGCTTTTTGCTTCAGTGCCCTTCATTTTCAGCTGTTTGGCTTTGTGCCACGCATGCTTTTAGGCGCATATTTCGGCTATCTTCTGTGGTGGGGCGGCAGCATTTGGCTGCCAATAAGCGCACATGTGCTCAACAACACCGTCTATGTGATTACGGCATGGATTGCCGCACGAAATGGCGACACGGCGGCAATAAGTGCCGAACCGGAATTATGGTCGCCGCTGGCCACCATTCTTTCTGCAGCAGGCGTGGCGGCATTGCTTGTTGCCATGCATCGCTTACGCACAAAAATGCTTGCCGACAGCTGACAACAATATCAGCTCTTTCCTGAGGCGTGATTGGAGATTGCCAGGTCTTCGGCTCGTTCTACTTCTTCTTCGGTAGGCTGATAGCCGGCAGGCCACTTCGATACTTGCGAAGGTTCACGGCCTTCAATCTGCCAGTCGAAGGGATAGAAATGAGCGTCTGGATTACGCCACGACGGACGACGAAGAGCGTAGACCACCAAGGGCAATGCCACAAAACATGCAGTGCCAAGCAGCAGAATGCCTATATACACCACCGGGCTACCGGTTTCAATCTGTTCAGGAGGAAGGAAGCTCAGAAGCAGGGCTGCGAGTGCTCCGAAAATGCCAAGGCCGCAAACCAGCCACATGCCGAAGCGACCTCCCGGCACGCGGTAACCGCGTGTTTTGCACGGCTGCGTACGGCGCAGACGGATAAAGGTGGCATATATCATAAGCACCATAATCAGATAGATGATGGTCGACAATTGCGACATAATCTGATAGGCTGACTCTACCGTCGGCAAAACGAGCAATATGAGTGTGAGCACACTCACAAACACACCGGATATGACGAGGATAGATTTATTGACACCCTTGGCATTAGTATTCTGCAACTTGCGTGGCAGATAGCCGGATTGAGCCACAGAAACAAGACCCGTGGACGGTCCGTTGACAAGAGCGCTCACCTGCCCGATGACTCCCACCATGATGAGAAGGGCTATTATATTTCCGGCCCAGCCCAGCCCAAAGCTCTCCCACAGTTGCTTATAGGCCACAAGCAGCGACTGCACAAGGTCGATTTTCCCCGATGGTATTACAATGCCAATTATCAGAGTGCCAAGAGCATAGCCAAGCACAATAACTATGATAGAAAGAAAAACGGCCCGGGGAAAATCGCGTGTGGGATTGCGCATGTCATTGATATGAACAGCCTGTATTTCCATGCCGCCATAAAATAGAAATATAGAGGCGGCGAGAACTATGGTGCCTAAATCGCCAAAATCGGGAATAAACGGAACATGGTCAAGATAAACATGCTTGCCAAGACATACATAGATGATGCCGAGAACGATTAGGATGACGCCGGGAATAATGGTGCCGCAAAGTCCGCCGAGGGTACTGAGCTTGTTGGCGGCCTTCATGCCTCGGAATGAATAGAGTGTCACTGCCCAATAGACAAGCAGTGCCATTATCAAGGTATATATTTTGTTTGAAGCCAGGCGGGCATCAAAGCTCTCCGGCCAGAATACATAGGCCAGTGAAGATGCTCCGAACATGAGAACAGTAGGAAACCAGATGATGATTGTCTGCCATTCGAGATACATGGCCGTCCATCCCCAGCGAGGACCGAACGCTTCGGAAATCCAGCGGTAGAGACCTCCGGATTTTGTATAGGTCGAGGCAAGCTCGGCACATACAAGCGAAAATGGCAGCAGAAACACTATAGCAGCGAATATATAGTAGAATACAGACTGCTCACCGAACTTGGCTTCGGAGGGTAGTCCTCGAAGACTGAGAATGGATGTTACGATGAGAATGGCCATGGCCACCATGGTTATGGAACCTTTGGCTGTCGACATAACTTTCTTTCGTCCCGACGCTGTGGTCGGCGATTCGGCGGAGATAGAGGGCTTTGTTGTCATTGTTAATATGTTTAATTCCTATTATTCACCTATTCAACAGAGGCATTGTGCCTTGAAATGTAGTTCCGTGAGGTTGATGTTCAAAAAAGAAACACACCTGCATCAAAATAGTTTTTCCTTATTTCAAGATTCACACAACCATTTGCCCTAAAAGTTCGCCTCCGAGTATCCTCGAAAAGTAACGTTCCGGAGAACGTCCATCTACATGGATTCTCGCCACACAGATGCAACATTCATTAGTGGTGCTTCTAATCATCCGTTCTCGTTTTTTCACTTTCATGACAAACTCCATACTTTTGTGGAAATTTCGCACAGAATATTGCAAATTTTAAAATTTTTCTATTCATTATTTATCCTTGTTAAAAAAAATAGGAACGACAACTTTAAAAAGACGCTCACATAAGCAGTTCTCCAACATATACCATGCCAACCACACCGCCCACGAACATCAGCCAACTTACAATCACAAACACAATGGCTATGATTCTCCATTTCTTATGCCACGCTTTGCTTTTACGCCTGAATATCTTGAAAAATTTTACATATCTGTCATGCCACAATACATATCTATACAGAGGATAAAGACCTATAGTTAGGCAACAAAATCCAAGGAATGTCGAAAGACCCTGAGAAGAAGTTATATAATCAAAAATTGGTGAAACAATAAGAGCAAAAGGGAATATAAAGCAGCCCCAAACCCCCACAATGTAGAAGCTTTCGAATGCTAAGCCTACAAGCTGTAGCATGCTATTGAAATTATTCGAATTCTTCTTTGAGGCAGCTGGTTTTTTATTATTAATATCTCCTTTTGAAGTCGGGTAATCCAAAAAGAAAGCGCGCCAGCAACACCACACATTGTAATACAATGCATTCATGTAATATTCAACAGTGTTCTGCATCGTATTCATCATGGAAAAACACCACCTAATTTTAAAATTCTTATTGTAAGGATAACACCTCCTGTAAGATTCACATAACTTAGAACGACAAATAAAATAACTATCATTCGCCATTTTTTAAACCAAGTTGAATCATTATTTTTGTATTCTTTGATATATTTTAGGTATTGATTTTTATAAAGTACATATTTGAATAATGGAATAAAGCTCAGTCCAAAACACGACAAACCAATAAACATTGATATCGGAAATGAATTCGTGCACAAAAACACAATCGGAAAGGATATAAAAAAAGAAGGAGATACGAAGAACCCATAACTTATTATGAATATTTGTTCAAATAATGATTTTATCATACCATTTTTATAATCGTGCAAATCATCTATTGTCTCTTTCTTAAGACGTTCTTGCCTTTCGATTAACTTTCGTTTTAGACGTTGAGGAAATACATTGAACACCGAGACCAAAATTTTATTCATAATCTTGATGGTGCATATCTGTAGGTCTATACTACTTTTCAAAAAAACGAAATAAAGAGTATTCAAAAATGATCTCATATAATATATAATCCGCAAAACGAAATGTTTGGAAAAGGCGCGTGTGTTTGACCCCTTCGGGCACGCGGGATTTGACCCCTAG
>CAJUAR010000093.1 GCA_910584495.1 uncultured Muribaculaceae bacterium | reverse complement strand
TTGCCTTCTCTGCCAATGGCCGTCGGGTTGTGAAAATCGGTGTCAACTTCTCCACTACTACACGCACCATCACCGACTGGGATGTGGAAAGTGAATAGATTGAAAGAAGTGCAGTCGTCGACAGTGTCGTAATCAATCGTTGCCGGGAAGCTTTGCCAGGTAGTAGGCTCGGAGGGCTGGCCAGGGTACGTAGTCGCCGGTGGTGGCGGCCACGGGCAGGCGTGCGGGTCGTTCGTTGAGTAGTACTTTCACCAGCACATCGTCGGCGGTATAGGGGCGTTTTTGGGGACGTGCGAAAATAAACTGCACGTTGCAAGCCATGGGATAGATGTCGCAGGCATGCCAGTTATCGGCAAGCTGGTCGAGCGAAGTATATTCACGGCCATAATCGTTGAGTTCGAGCAGCACAACGAAGGGAAGGACAATGATTTCGTGTCCGAAGCGCAGATTGGCCGAGCGATGTGGCGATGTTAGTGTGCTGTCGGCGCTCTCTATGATGTTTTTCAGCAAGTTGCCCTGACGAAGCGGCACAAGGCCTTTAGTGAGCGGAGTGTTGCCGCTCCGGATAAACCATCGGGCGTTTTGCCGCATCCATATACGGTCGGTTTCTTCGGCTGTGAAAATATCCTTTATTTTGCTTTGAGGGCGGACACTCACCGAATTTTGCGCAATTTCAAACAGATAGTCGGCGAGTTTGTCTTTTTTGATGTATTTTTCAGCTTTTGCGGGGTCTTTGAATAACCGTTTCATCCACGAGCCGTCGGTGGGGTTGGCTGCGTAAAATTCCTTGACAAAGACACCTGCGTCGTCTTCGGCCTTCATGGCAGCCGAATCGACAAAGTTCTTCATATAGTAGGCATCGGCAACCGAAGCGTCTATTTTCTTAATGTCGATTCGGGGCACAAGGCGCGTGATTTCGCTAACTGCATTTGCCATGGAGAGGATGCATCGTGGCACGATGGTGGAGCGGGCATCGATAATTGTGCTGTCGGTGAACACCGTAGGGAAGTTTTGCACCATTCGGCGGGCAATACCTCTGTGCTGCAGGGCCCCCGCTTGTGACAGTTCGCCGTCGCGGCCGTCCATGGCAAGACGTTCGCGCCAGATTTCGCCCACTATCTCTTTGCCTTCGTCGGTGAGGCCGCCGCCCTTGGCATCTACTTTCTCGAGCATCTTGATTGCCTGGTCTTCGCGGTGATAGCCAATGTGCCAGCGCGAGCCATGGCGGCCATAGTGCTCGATGTGAAAGATTTCGTAGCCTTCGGGAGCTTGGCTCACATCGGGCAGCGAATCGGCAGGGTAGAGCTGGTAGTTGTTGGCGGCTTTGGGAAATGTCATAAGTTCGCGAGCCGACACAGGCAAGGCAAGGACGGCAAGAAGTGTGGTGAATATGATGCGGTTCATGGTCGTTTTGTCTTTTTCCGTGGTAGATAACTGTGTTTTATGGAAGAGAATGAGGCTTAGGGATTGTAGAGGTCTTTGTTGTAGAAGTCCATTACCCGAAGTGCTTGCTCGAGCGCGGTAGCGGCCTCAGAGCCGGGGTCGAGAGCAATGGCTTGGTTGTAGTAGCCTATGGCTGTTGCTTTTTTGCCCTCTTTCCAGGCAATACGGCCGCGCATATAGGCAATCCAGGCCGGCGGAGCAAGGGCGGCATCGAGGGCCGCCCTTGCTTCGTCGAGCTTGTTTTGATTGAAAAGGTCAAGGACGAGTTCCTTGGTGTCAGAGGCCTCGGCCATGGCAGTTTTTATATTTTTTGCCTGAGCCGCAGGGGCAAGGGTCGTTACGTCCGATTTTCGGAGCTGCTTTGGCAGGCATCACCTTCTGCTGTTCTCCGCGCTGTGCCGATGCAGCCTGTCGTTGTTCGTTTTGGCCGGGAAAGTCTTCTTTCGATGCACGGTAGTTCTGCTGGCGGTGAGGCAGTTCGGCAGTGGTCTCTTTGAGCTCGGGGGCTTTAGGAGCCGGCTTTTCAAGACGGTCCTCGGGGTTCTGCTGTTGCTGCGGAGCCGGTTCGCGCATAAAAATCTGACCGCGCATGAGTGCTGCAACCGCCTTGGCATTGAGACGGCTGAGCATGGCTTCGAAAAGGTGGAAAGATTCCACTTTGTAGATTACCAGCGGGTCTTTCTGCTCGTAGGCTGCGTTCTGCACGCTCTGGCGCAGGTCGTCGAGCTCGCGCAGGTGCTCTTTCCACAGTTCGTCGATGGTGACGAGCATCAGTGCCTTGTGCCATTCTTTGATGATGGCGTTGCCGTCGCTTTCGAGGGCTTGGTTGATGTCGACACGGAGGTTGAACACACGTTTGCCGTCGGTGATTGGCACCATCACCAGGCCTTGGTAGCCCGTTGCAGTCTGCATCTGCCGTAGTACGGGGATTGCTATTTCGCGTATGCGTGCGCTTTTGCGTTCGAGGGCTTCCGAAGCAGCTTCGTTGAGTTTGTCGATTTTTTCCTCACGCGACATGTTGCTGTATTCCTCTTCGGAGAAGGGGGCTTCGATGGCGAGTTCGCGGAAGATTTCGGTTGCCAGGTCGGGGTATTGCGCGGGGCTTTCGTTGTTGGCAATCATGTTTTCCACGGCATCGTATACCATGTTGATGATGTCAACGCCTATACGTTCGCCGAGCACGGCGTGGCGTCGACGTTCGTAGATGTAGGTACGCTGCTTGTTCATCACGTCGTCGAATTCGAGCAGACGTTTGCGGATGCCGAAGTTGTTTTCTTCCACTCGTTTCTGAGCTTTTTCGATGGCGTTGTTCACCATTTTGTGCTCTATCATTTCGTCCTCCTTGTAGCCCAGGCGGTCGAGCATTTTCACAACACCATCTGTGGCGAAAAGTCGCATCAAGGGGTCTTCGAACGAAACGAAGAACACCGACGAACCCGGGTCGCCCTGACGGCCCGAGCGGCCTCGCAGCTGGCGGTCGACACGTCGGCTTTCGTGGCGTTCGGTGCCGATGATTGCAAGACCTCCGGCCTCGCGCACCTCGGGAGTGAGCTTGATGTCCGTACCGCGGCCTGCCATGTTTGTGGCAATTGTCACGCAGCCTTTTTTGCCGGCCTGGGCCACAATTTCGGCTTCGTATTGGTGGCGTTTGGCATTGAGCACCTGGTGGGGAATTTTCTGTATGTCGAGCATGCGGCTCAGAAGCTGTGAAATTTCAACCGATGTGGTGCCCACAAGCACGGGACGGCCGGCCTCGACAAGTTTCTGGATCTCGGCAATGACAGCTTTGTATTTTTCCTTCTTGGTGCGGTACACGCGGTCGTTCATATCGATACGCGCAATGGGACGGTTGGTGGGAATAGTCACCACATCGAGTTTGTAGATGTCCCACAACTCGCCGGCTTCGGTTTCGGCCGTACCGGTCATACCTGCCAGGCGGTGGTACATACGGAAATAGTTCTGCAACGTGATGGTGGCGAAGGTCTGTGTGGCGGCTTCGACTTTTACACCTTCCTTAGCCTCGATAGCCTGGTGGAGGCCGTCGCTGTAGCGGCGTCCTTCCATGATACGTCCCGTCTGTTCGTCGACGATTTTCACCTTGTTTTCGTCAACGATATATTCCTGGTCGCGCATGAAGAGTGTGTAGGCCTTCAGCAGCTGGGTGACGGTGTGCACGCGTTCGGCCTTGATGGCATAGTTAGCCATGAGTTCGTCCTTTTTCTCCTGGCGTTCCTCCACATTTGTGATGTGTTCCAGTTCGGAGAGCTGGGCGGCAATATCGGGGAGCACAAAGAACTGCGGGTCCTGCGACTTGCCGGTGAGCTCGTCGATGCCCTTGTCGGTGAGTTCCACGCTGCGGTTCTTTTCGTCAATGACAAAATAGAGCGGGTCGGTGACAATGGGCATTTCGCGGGCGTTGTCCTGCAGATAGTGTGCCTCGGTCTGGAGCAGAATGTTCTTCATGCCTTCCTGGCTGAGGAAGCGGATCAGGGCACTGTTCTTTGGCAGGCCTTTGAAAGCACGGAAAAGCAGCAGTGCGCCTTCGTCTTTGTCTTTCTTATCCTCGCTGGCAAGTTTTGCTTTGGCTTCGGCAAGGATTGCGGTGACAAGGCGTGTCTGTGCTTTGACCACTTGCTCCACGTTGCTCTTGTATTCGTCGAAGAGCTGGTTGTCGCCTTTGGCAACTGGTCCGGAGATAATGAGCGGCGTACGGGCATCGTCGATGAGCACCGAATCGACCTCGTCGACAATGGCATAGTAGTGTTTCCGCTGCACAAGGTCGTCGGGGGCCATGGCCATGTTGTCGCGCAGATAGTCGAAGCCGAATTCGTTATTGGTACCATAGGTAATGTCGCAGTTATATGCGCGGCGGCGAGCTTCGGTGTTTGGCTGGTGCTTGTCAATGCAGTCCACCGACGAGCCGTGGAACATGTAGAGCGGTCCCATCCATTCGGAGTCGCGCTTGGAGAGGTAGTCGTTGACAGTTACTACGTGGACACCACGGCCCGAGAGCGAGCGCAGGAAGACGGGCAGCGTAGCCACGAGTGTTTTGCCTTCGCCGGTGGCCATTTCGGCAATTTTGCCCTGGTGGAGGACAATGCCGCCGATGAGCTGCACTTCGTAGTGCACCATGTCCCATACCATTTCGTTTCCTCCGGCCATCCAACGGTTTTTCCAGATTGCCTTGTCGCCTTCTATGGTGACGAATTCACGGCCTTGGCCGGCAAGTTCGCGGTCGAAATCGGTCGCTGTCACCTCTACGGTCTCGCTGTGGGCAAAACGTGCTGCTGTCTCGCGGACAACGGCGAAGACCACCGGCAGATGTTCGTTGAGTTTATCCTCGATAATATCGAGTATATTTTTTTCGTGGCGGTCGATTTGGTCCCACAGAGGCTGGCGCTCCTCGAAAGGAAGTTTTTCAACTTTCTCGCGGATTTCGGCCTGAGCTTCGCGGTCGGCCTTGGTGGCAGCGGCAATATCGGCACGTACGGCATCGATTTCGTGACGGAGACCGTCGTTGTCGAGCTTCTCGACACGCGGCATTTGTTCCTTGACTTTCAGCAATATAGGCTGAATTGCCTTCAAGTCGCGGGTCGACTTGTTGCCGAATATTTTGGTAAGTATTGAGTTAAAAGACATTATGATGTTTTATATAATTACAAATGATAATGGCGGCCCAAGACGAGCCGCATCGCAAAGTTACGATTTTTCAGATAAATAACGAAAGAACCGTGCTTATTTTTTGAGCATAAGCGGAGCGGTTCCCGCAGCATTCGGCGAACGTATGCGCAGAATACGAGCCACCGAAGGTGCCACAGCCCTGGCATCGACCGGCGTGTCGATGGTGCCCTGGGGCACCGAAGGGGCATAGATAAATGCCGGGGCTAATGGCAGGACAGCACTCTGCACCATGCCTGTGCGGGCCATGCCCGGCACGGTGTTGTTGAGGTCGTCGATGAGCTCAAAGCCCGGGGCTACGCAAACGAGCACATCGCCTGAGGCAGATACCAGTGTGTTGCGGCGAAGGGCTTCGGCGTTTTCGCCTGTGCGACCTTCGATAATATCATCGATGGTGAGGGCGCGTTCCACGCCTGTCATTCGAGTCAGGAGCGAGGCAGCCTCGGTGCGCATGCGTCGGGCATCGAGCTTGCGTTCTTCGATGAGTTTGTGATTGAGATAGACATGCCCATCGGCAAATCCCGAAATATATTCTCCGTTGCCGTAGAGGGCAATGAAATAAACGTTTAGTAGCGATGCTGCGCGTCGTGTCGAAAACTCGCCGTAAGGTATTTTCCACTGCTCGTCGTCGCGACGGCGGCGGCTCGACGGCGGTGTGCCGGCAAGGAAGATGACGGTGTTGTGAAGTCCTACATGCTCATTTATGCTCTTGAAAAGCGATGCAAGGTCACGGTCCAGGCGCATATAGGCATCCATCAGCTCCAGGCGCTTGTCGGTGGACTTGCCGTAGTTGAACGGTTTCAGACTGTAGGCAATATTGAGCACATCGGTGGCTCCGTTGCGGTTTCCGAGTTTCTGTTTCTCAAGCAGTTCTCCGGCCACCGATGTAACTTCGCGGTTGAAGAGCGGCGAGCTTGTGAACATTCCCCAGCGGTCGAGGTTGTCGCGAGGGAAAGAGTAGTGGAACGAGAAGCGTTTGAGATGGTCGGGAAGCACTGGAAATTCCTCGCCCGGCATCATCGGGCCCCACGACATTGTGTCGAGCCTCGAAGCGAGGGGCAATGTGCGGTTCCGTTTGCTGACAATCACCGGTATTTCGTCGTAGGCTGTGGACGAGGCCCAGTTGCCTGTTTTTGTGTCGAACCACAGCACGCCGCTGGCATTGTGTCCTGCCAGCGTAATGGCAATACCGGGTTTCAAAGCCACAGTATAGCTATTGTTTGTGCCTCCCGAAGCTACGCAAATTTCATCGGTGAGATTGCTTACTCTCAGTGCTTTTGGCGAAAAGCCGGTGTCAGTGAAGTTGCCCAGCACATCGCTGTCGGCAAAAGTGTCGCTCCAGCGCATTGTGTTGCTGTCGAACACTGTTTCGGCGGCAATGCCGTTGACCGACGGAGCGCTTCCTGTTGTCAGCAGGGCTGTAGCGGCAGTGGCATCGAGTTCGGTGCCGTAGTCCAGGGTCATGCTCACTCCCCGGTCTTCAAAAAATTTGAACCCGCCGTCGGCAAACTTGTGTCTGAGCATGTCGATGTAGTCGGCATCGAGGCCGTCGACCACAATATTGACGAACAGACGCGGCGATATGGGCTCTCCGGCCGCCAAAGTCATGGCGGCCACCGAGGCCCATAGGGCAACCATCAGCCTGGGCAAGTGGTTGTTATTTCTGTTGTTCTGCAATTTTGTCTGTAAGAATTGGAGAGAGTTTGTTTATTCCATAAGTTTGCGGTAGCGGCGGCGCGGGGGCTCCTTGCCACCGTTTTCGCGACGTTTGAATTCTTCGTAGTCCGAGTAGGAGCCTTCGTAGAACACCACCTTGCCGTCGCCTTCGAACGACAGGATGTGTGTGCAGATGCGGTCCAGAAACCAGCGGTCGTGGCTCACAACAACGGCGCATCCTGCAAAGTCGTCGAGGCCTTCTTCAAGGGCGCGTAGTGTATTAACGTCGATATCGTTGGTTGGTTCGTCGAGCAGCAGCACATTGCCTTCTTCTTTGAGGGCCATGGCCAGATGCAGGCGGTTGCGCTCGCCGCCGGAGAGCACGCCGATTTTCTTTTCCTGGTCGGCACCGGTGAAATTGAAGCGCGACAGATAGGCGCGAGCGTTGACATCGCGTCCTCCCATGCGGAAGCTTTCCACGCCTTGCGAAATAACCTCGTAGACAGTGCGTTCGGGCAGCAGGTCGTGGTGGCTTTGGTCCACGTAGGCCACTTTGACCGTTTCGCCGACATCGAAAGTCCCGGCATCGGGCTGTTCCTGATGCATGATGAGGCGGAAAAGCGTGGTTTTGCCGGCTCCGTTGGGGCCTATCACGCCCACGATGCCGTTTGGAGGCAGAGAGAACGAAAGGTCTTTGAAAAGCAGCTTGTGGCCGAACGACTTGGCAAGTCCCGTGGCCTCGATTACCTTATTGCCCAGGCGCGGGCCGTTTGGAATGAAGATCTCGAGGCGTTCTTCGCGCTGGCGCTGGTCCTCGTTGAGTAGTTTGTCGTAGGAGTTGAGGCGTGCTTTGCCCTTTGCCTGGCGTGCCTTGGGAGCCATGCGCACCCATTCGAGCTCGCGCTCAAGGGTCTTGCGGCGCTTGGAAGCCTGTTTTTCTTCCTGCGCCATGCGCTTTGTCTTCTGGTCGAGCCACGACGAGTAGTTGCCTTTCCATGGAATGCCTTCGCCACGGTCGAGCTCAAGAATCCATCCTGCCACATGGTCGAGGAAGTAAC
>CAJUAR010000092.1 GCA_910584495.1 uncultured Muribaculaceae bacterium | reverse complement strand
CACTCCAAGCCATGCGACCTGGTGATTAACAGATATTGTCGAACCGGCTCTAAAGATTACTGGGCTTTGCCGGAGTATTCGCAAGTTACGGTGTGAGGTGTTTCGGCATTGTCGGTGAGTCTGACGCGGATTTTGATGTCGTTCCACGATGTAATGTCTTCGAGAACTTCCACTTCGCCGGCAATCAGCGGAGCTGCTGTCAGATAGTCGAGAGTGAGCCAGCAACCGTATTTAGCTCTAACTTCGGAGGTGAGCACTTCGAAAGCGGGGCAGGTGCCGAGGTCGGTTGTTGCAAGGCTGCCGTCGTAGCGGTTGAAGACTGGATATGTGCCTTTGGGCAGGAGAACGCCGGGGTGCTTTTCGGCATCAACCACCAGGGCCACGTCGAGGCAGTTGGCATAGCTGGTGTCGTCGTAGATCATCAGCCAGTGGTAGTCGAGGTTGGGTACGTCGGCAAAGAGTTTATGATAGGTGGTAACGTAAACTTCGCCGGGCAAGGGGGTGAAGGTATAATCTTCGGTAAGTGTGCTTTCAGGCAGCGGCACTTCGTCGACAGGCGGTTGCTCGTCGGACTGGTTGATGACAACCATCGGGCCGGCGTAGGTAAATTCGACAACATTTCCGTTTTCGAGTTTGAGCATGCCTGCCAAATTATACTGCGAGCCTTCTTTTTGGACGGTGAACGAACCGTCGGTGACGAGAATATAGTTGGTTGTGGCATTGTCGGGACGGTCGACAACCACTGTGCCCATTGCAACTTCCTGTCCTTCGACAGTTTCGAATTTGCCGGCGTAGAATTTGAAAGGAGCGATGGCTTCGGGCTTGCCCAGGGTATAAGTTCCTTGTGCAAGTTCAATGTTTTTGAGGTCGGTGACAACGGGTGTCGATACCTGGAGGTAGAGGAGGTCCAGCGGCGGATTTTCTTCCATTATGCCTTTGGTTGAGAGCTGGATTTGGAAGTGTCCGCAATCGGCATCGGTGCCATGGTAGACAGGCGAGGCACTGATATATGTTTTTTTCAGAAGTGTGCCGTCGGCAGTGGTGTTGTCGGTCACGCCGTCAGGGAGTGTAAATGTAGCATAGTCGATGTCGGATACATTGTATTTAGCCACCACGTGGTCGCCCTTGATGAGATACATGGTTTCATCGGCGGTCGCGGCGAGCGAAAACGCAGCCAGGACGGTGAGGAATATATATTTTTTCATAGTAAGCATAAATATCTAAAGTCAACAATTATTTTTTGAATATTTTGGTCGAATGTTTGCCCACTTTCACAATAACTACTCCTTTTGGAGCATCGGCAATGTTGAGAGATATTGACGAATCCTTGGCTGTGGTTTTGACAATGGACACGCCTTTGATGTCGAAGAGCTCCACTTCGGTGCCTGCTTCGAGGCCGGCGATTGTGAGCGGACCTGTAGTGACAGAAGGATATATGGCTATGTTGCCTTTTCCGGCGATATGGTTAATTCCGGATTTGTTGTCCCCAATCAGGATGCGGTCGATGTCGTTATAAGCCAAGGAGCTTGCAGTGCCGTTTTTTTCGACAAGATCGATTGTCTGCGCGCCAAAATTGATGCGGTCTATGCCGCTGATGGCAAATTCAAATGAGGAGCCATCTTTGGCGAGCACTTTCACAATTTCCTCTTGGGCGAAACCAGCTGCCGGCATTATTGTTAACATCGCTGCCAATCCCGCTTTCTTAAGAAATTCTGGAATAAGATGTTTCATAATGATGGAGGTATATTAATAATGTGACTATTTTGTCTTCGACGACAAAATTAATTCATTGGATGCTTACTGCAATTAAACTATATTAATAAATGCGAATCAGAGGTTCTTCTTCCGAAGGTTGGAAAGATACTGAGGCGTTACATCGAGGTATGTAGCTATGATTTTGAGAGGTACCTGGTTAAGAATTTTGGGACGGTTTTTGAGAAATGAAATATATCGTTCTTTGGCCGAGCCGGCGATAACACGGTTTTTCATTTCGAAGAAAAAAATCTGGCACTGCGCCATGCTCAGGCACCATTGTGCAAAATCGTGGCTGTCGGCCACAAATTTATCGAACACTTCACGTTTGATACATATTATGCGAGTGTGGCAGCAAGCCTCGATGCTGTAGAAAGATTCTTTGTCGAAGTAGTAGGAATGGTATGATATGAGCATAGTACCCTCCTGAGAGAAGAATGCGGTTTTTTCTCGGTCGCCGTTCCAGTACCAGTGTCGAGTTATTCCCTCGAGGATGAAGTAGATGTCGTGATTGGTTTCGCCCGCATGAATCAGTGTCTGTCCTCTTTGGAGAGACAGAATGGAGCCATTGTCGAGAAAAGAATCCATCACATTGTCGTCGAATGAATAATTACATTCGAGGCGCAAGAGTTCTTTCATCCTGTCTTTGTCAATTTGTGAGAGCGAAGCCATCGGTATATGAATACGATATTTGTTAATCGATTAATTAATAGAGCAGTATTGGACAGCACGGTGAGATGGTGCTGTCCGATACTGCCGTTAAAGGATTTGGTGTGAAGAGGCTGTGTAAGGGGCTGTTTCTTTCATTTGTCGGCCATAACTTTGTCGACATCGGCCCGCAGATCGTCGTTCTGCTTGTCGCGGCTCAGTATTGTGCCGTCCGGACCGAAGAGTATGATGCAGGGAATGCCCGTTATGCCATAGAGGTCGGTGGGTATTGTCTGGGCGTTGATGATGTTGTGCCACGGCAGTGCATGCTCCTCTATGCCTTTGAGCGTGTTTTCGGGTTCGTCCCACACAGCAACGCCGAGCACTTCCAGCCCTTTGTCTTTATATTTTGAATACAAGTCCTTGAGCACGGCAGTCTGACGGATGCAAGGGCCGCACCAGCTTGCCCAGAAGTCGACGAGCACATATTTGCCTTTGCCCACATAGTCGCTAAGGCGTTCGGTCTTACCGTTATAAGTCACTTCGAAATCGGCAAACTTTCCTCCGGGCTGCAGTGCCTCGCGACGTTCGGCACTTTCGAGATAACGCTGCACGCGTTTGTAGTTTGCAAAAGCCGGATATTTAGCCATGGCTTCCCGAAGTTCCTTGGCTTTCAAGCGCGGGGCATCACCGCTGACAAAGATGTAGTAGCCCATAACATTGTCGAGGTTGGCTTGCATTGTGCTGTCGATTACGGCTGCATATCGCATTTCGAGGCGTCCTTTTTCTTCGGGGGTGTGGGCTCGGCCATAGATATTTTGAATGAACTGCAGCTCATTCACCATGTTTCGGAACTGGTCGTTGAGCATTGTTCCGAAAGGATTGTTGTCTTTCGAGAAAGAGATGGTTCCGCTTTCGAGGAAAAACACCGGCAGACGAGTTTCTCCGGCTTCTATTCGAGCAAGAACCGGCTCGTCGATACTGCCCTTGAATGTAGCCACGCCGTCTTTCACCATCACGCTGTCGATGGTATTGCCGGAATCGAAGTTTACCATTTTAGCCATCTTGCCGTTCAAGTCGGGCAATGGCGCAATGACTTTGAAAGGCTCGGCCCGCATCGAAGATACTGCAAGTGTCAGGACTGCGGCCGAAATGAGAAGTTTGTTATTCATTGCTTATACAACATAAATGAGAGTGCGAAAGCCAGGCTTCCGCACGCTCTTTTGTTTCGGAGAATTTTTTATTTCTTTTCTTTGTGTTTTTCGAGCTGGCGTTCAACGGCTTCGATAGCCAGGTCGACTGCTTCTTCGAACGAGTCGGCAATTTTCGATGCCACAACTTCGTCATGTCCGGGCGCGGCCACTTTTACCACGGCTTCCTTGTTGTTTGCAGTTTCGGGCTTCACCACTTTGAGGGTGAAATCAAATATGGTGACGGTCGGAAAACGACGGGCCAGACGGTCGGCTTTCTTGTTGATGAAATCTGTCAGGCGGGTGGAGATTTCAAAGTGAACAGCTTGAATTCTTACGTCCATAATAAAAACTCATTTTTTAATTGCACGTGGGTGTGCATGTTGATAATTCTGTTGTAGTTCTCGGTATGTAAGGTGTGTGTACCTTTGAGTAGTCTTTAGCGATGAATGTCCCAGCAGCTGTTGCACTGCGCTGATGTCGGCTCCGTTGTTGAGCATGTCGGTGGCAAATGAGTGGCGCAGCACGTGTGGCGACTGCTTGGCCGATTGCACACCGGCGAGTGCGCGGTGCACAACACGGTTGACGAGCATGTAGTAGAGCGGATCGCCCGTTGAGCGGACGAAGAAGGTGTCTGTGTTTCCTCCTGTGGTTTGCTTGCGTAGCTGGCGGTAGTGGTCGATCATTTCTTTTAACTCGGTCCCGAAAGGGATTATTCTTTCTTTATTACGTTTTCCGAGCACTTTTAGTTCGCCGGCGGCGGTGTCGACAGCGGTGTCGCGGAGGCTTATCAATTCGGCGGCACGCATGCCGGTAGAGTATAGCATGGTGACTATCAGCTCGTCGCGCGCCGTGGTGAAGTCGGAGGTTTCTTCGTCGAAGCTGTCAAGAATATTTTCGGTTTCGGCTTGTGGAATGAATGCCGCAAGCACTTTTTCACCTTTTGGGGCAGTGAGGCGCAGCGAAGGGTCGGCGGTTAGGCCGTGACGCCGCACAAGATAGCGGTAGAAGGTGTGCACGGCGGCAACCTTCCTCTTGATTGACGATGGCTTGACACCGCGTTTCGACAACGATACGAGCCAGAGGCGCAGGTCGGAGAGTTTGAGCTGACGTGGGTCGTCGTTTTCGCCTAATACCTCTTTAACATAAAGTCTTAGTTGTTCAAGGTCGCTGCGGTAGGCCTCCACGGTCAATTCCGACGCCCCTTGTTCGCCGCTCAAAAAATCGTAGAAGGCCTGGTACAGCATATTGTCGAAGTGAGTGGAAATTGATTCCGTGCTTTGTCTGACGGTTCTTTCCTACGCCACGAATTTAATGTTTTTTTTTCAATTGGCAAAAAATAATTGCCAGTTATCGAACTTACCGAACTAATATTTTCTTTCCGTTCAGAATATATATACCTGTGGGCAAAGCATTCAAGTCACTTCCGACATAATGTCCTTGGAGATTGAATATCCTGCCGGTCAGCGCAGATTTGTCGACGGTCACGTCTGAGATTGACGAGGCATTGTTGTCGGCGTCATTCAATTTGGGATATCTATCGTTTATGTCCTGATACCACGGGGAATCCTGCACGCCTTCGCGCAAGAGGGCGAGGACATGCCCATTTGCGAAATCGGTACTCGTCATAGCTGTTCCCATGCCATATTTGTCGTTCGTCGATTCGGAATCTTCGTCCGACGATAAATAATAAATCTTATTGACAGTAGCGTTGTAATAATCATCAAACAGGCAATCAAATTTATTGTATAGCCCCATGCCATCGGTTTCATATCGATATTTTTTAGCCTCATAATTAAAGCAACGGTCAATTTCTTTGACAGTACAACATAAGGCATATGTTATGTCGGCCGAGAGTTTCCCTGCATTATAGCAATCGTATATTTTCATAGGACCCCAAATAGTCAGGCCGCCTACATTCGAGCCAGCTCCATCTGATGTTACAGAACCAATATTGAAACATTCTTTAAGCACCCAATCGGTTTCTTTATCATCATAAAGATGTCTTTTAAATTGCGCCACCAAACCGGCGGCATAACCATTTGCATGTTTCACGGCTCCGGTGTTCCAGCATTTTTCCATATAATAATCAGGCAAAGTGACATAGTAGTTTCCATACATGAGCTTTTCTATCAGCCCGGCAATGTAATCGGAATATTCATCGTTAGCCTGTATGTTTCCATTGTTGTAACATTCTTTCATCACATTCAGATAGGCCGTATGTGCAATGCCGCATCCATTTGTCACAACGCCCGTATTATATGAGTTGGTCAAGCTGTCGGCAGTGCACGAGGCAAACAATCCGCTGCCATTGTAAATTTCACCTTTATTAGTAATATAGGAAATTCTGTCTGCACGGCATTCATACATCACACCTCCGCAAGAATTTGCAGAGCCATAATGTCCGTCTGTGACGACTTGTTCATTTTTTATGGTTCCGGTGTTGAGCAAATGTGACACGTTGTCGGCTTGCAATATGCCTGCAATGCCTCCGAGAACATTTGTATTATAGTACTCGTTTTCCGGTACGCCTCTATAAGTAAGATTGCCATTATTTTCGCAATTGTTTATGTTGAAAGGTGAATTTCCCCAACTCTGAGCAAAGCCGACAAGTCCGCCGGTCATGCTTGAATTAGTTTTTTCTACAAGAATATGGCCGTTGTTGGTGCAATTGTACATGTCCCCGCCGTTCATAGCTGCCGCAATCATACCTATATGGATATAATTCGCTTCGAAGACATTTTCTGTCAGTGAGGCAGCTTCAATCTTGATAAAAGAATTTTCGATGGTGAGATTTGATATTTTGGAATTTAAAACAACACCGAACAGGCCGCAGGCATAGAATGGATCATTGCTCCCAGTAGCTGCATAGTTGTAATATCTTTCGCCAACTACAGTTTTGGGATATAGGCCATATATTTTATGTCCGGCTCCATCAAAATTACCGGCAAATTTTTGACCGGATTTACCAAATCCTATAGGAATCCATTGTTGTGGTTCTTTGCCATCGGCAGAAGTAATGGTGAAGTCGGGATTAAAAGTGACCGAAGGATTCAGGTCTATGTCGTTACCCAGCTTAAAAAATGAGTTTTCGTATGTAGTGCCGTTATTAACATACCACGAAAGGTCTGCCAGCTGTTGTGCATTTGTGATGACATAGGGTGCTTCTTCGGTGCCCATTCCATATTCATAAGGTAGTCGTTGGATGCTTTCTGTTGGATAAGACCAGTTTTGCGCTATCGCAGATGTTGAAAAAACGCAGAAAAACATTGCGCAGATGAACTGTGTAGAATAATTATTGCTCATAGATTGGTGTGCCATTTCATTAGTTTCAATATTTATTTTACCCTTGCAAAGATACATTTTTTTTGCGAATAAAGATACATCTGCAAAATAAAAAAACAGCCGGGTTTCCGGCTGTTTTGGTATGAAGTGGGAAGTGGATTATTTCGAGAGTTTTTCTTTGAGGGCTGCAAGAGCGTCGATGTCGCCGAGAGTGGTGCGTTCGAGGGGCTGAGTTGCAGCAGCGGGAGCTTCTTCCTGCTTCTTTGCGGGCTGGCGTTTAGCCGGCTTGCGCTCGGGCGCGGGTTTTTCGGCACGGGCTTCGTCTTCGAAGATGCGGCTGTGCGAAAGGATGATGCGCTTGTTGTCCTTGTTGAATTCGATAACCTTGAAGGGGAGTTTTTCTTCCACTTTGGCGGTTGTGCCGTCTTCTTTAACAAGGTGTTTGGGAGTTGCGAAGCCTTCAACGCCGTAGGGGAGGGCAACGACAGCACCTTTTTCGAGCATTTCGATGATGGTGCCTTCGTGAACAGAACCAACGGTGAAGATGGTTTCAAACACATCCCAGGGGTTTTCTTCGAGCTGCTTGTGGCCGAGGCTGAGGCGACGGTTGTCTTTGTCGATTTGGAGAACTTCCACTTCGATGTCGGCACCGATTTCGGTGAATTCGCTGGGGTGTTTGATTTTCTTGGTCCAGGAAAGGTCGCTGATGTGGATAAGGCCGTCGACACCTTCTTCAATTTCGACAAAAACGCCGAAGTTGGTGAAGTTGCGCACTTTGGCAGTGTGGCGGCTTCCGATGGGATATTTGGCTTCGATGTCTTCCCAAGGATCTTTCTTGAGCTGTTTGATGCCAAGGCTCATCTTGCGTTCGTTGCGGTCGAGAGTGAGGATGACAGCTTCGATTTCGTCGCCGATTTTGAGGAATTCCTGGGCGGAACGGAGGTGCTGGCTCCACGACATTTCGCTGACGTGGATCAGACCCTCAACGCCGGGAGCGACTTCGAGGAATGCGCCATAGTCGGCCATAACGACAACTTTGCCTTTAACTTTGTCGCCAACTTTGAGCTCGGGGTCGAGAGCATCCCATGGATGGGGATGGAGCTGTTTGAGACCGAGGGCGATGCGTTTTTTCTCGTTGTCAAAGTCGAGGATAACGACGTTGAGTTTCTGGTCGAGAGAAACAACTTCGCAGGGATGGCTTACGCGGCCCCACGAAAGGTCTGTGATGTGAATGAGACCGTCGACACCGCCCAGGTCGATAAATACGCCGTAGGAAGTGATGTTCTTGACGGTGCCTTCGAGCACCTGGCCTTTTTCGAGCTTGGAGATGATTTCCTTCTTCTGCTGTTCGAGCTCGGCCTCGATGAGGGCTTTGTGAGAAACAACAACGTTGCGGAATTCTTCGTTGATTTTAACCACCTTGAATTCCATGGTTTTGCCAACGAAGATATCGTAGTCGCGGATGGGCTTAACGTCGATCTGCGAGCCGGGGAGGAATGCTTCGATGCCGAACACGTCGACAATCATGCCGCCTTTGGTGCGGCATTTGATGAAGCCCTTGATGATTTCGTTGTTTTCGAGGGCGGCGTTGATTCGTTCCCACGAGCGGCTTGCGCGAGCTTTTTTGTGGGAGAGGATGAGCTGGCCTTTGCGGTCTTCCTGGTTTTCGATGAAAACTTCCACTTTGTCGCCGACTTTGATGTCGGGGTTGTAGCGGAACTCGCTCATGGGGATGATGCCGTCCGATTTGTAGTCGATGTTAACCACTGCCTCACGCTTGTTGAGGGCGATGATGGTACCTTCGATTA
>CAJUAR010000091.1 GCA_910584495.1 uncultured Muribaculaceae bacterium | reverse complement strand
TTTCACAGCCGACCGACATTCACACCGTTGCTCGCTTCGTTTTCATGCCCATAATAGCCGACGCCCTCCGTCGTCATGGCCGTAAGCCTCCAAACGAAAACAATAATAAAGAATAAACACCGAGGGGGAGCACGGTTTAGATTCCGCTCTCCCCCTTCGCTTTCGTTTTTGATTAATATTTCAAATATGTCCGTTTACTTTTTCCCATTCACGGCTCCATAATTCAGACAAGTCTCGACATCATATTCGCCGTCTCCAACTATAGCTCCTGCAAGTGACAACTGCACACCATCCACAATGGGCGTTGGTGCAGTAATATCTCCATAATTTGTAGAGTTAGATACACTTCCAATAACAATTGCTCCTGCAATACCACCGGTATAGCCACTTATTCCTTTGGTGTACTTGCTCAATCCTCCTGTTTCATCAGTCCTGTCATCTATAAAGATTGTGGACTTGATATTTCCTTTATTCTCAACTGGATTGCGATTATTGTCACACTGAATGACAAGACCATAACAACCTCCTGTATAACCTCTTTTAGCAGAATTGGTAATATCGCCTTCATTTATACCAGTTGTTAAATCTCCGCCCTGATGAAAGCCTTCAAACCCGCCTGCATAGGCACTATGAGAAGTCTCTTCAATTTCTATATCACCCGTATTAATAACATTGACAGGTGCAAGGGTTGTGCTTTCGTTTATACCAAACACACCTCCAACTGCTATAAACTGCTCCTTGTCACTGCTCAGTTTGCGAATATTAGTCAGCTTAAAGTCGCCGTGGTTGGTAAAGTCGTTGATTACAGGAACGTTGTGGTATGCAGCCTTTCCCATATACCCACCAATACCAAGATGGTTCTTTATAGCACAATTCTCAAGCTCGATATCCATTTCAGAAATGCAGCTGGATGATTGGCCTTGATAATGATTTCCTACCAAGCCACCAATATATGCATAGTCCATCTGCATTGCATAGTCCCTTTCTTGAAGTGGATGATTCGAAATGACGATGTTTCCTTTTGCCGAGCATTTTGTCATAGCTCCGTATAATAATTTACCGGCAACGCCACCAATCATCGTCTCGTATCCATGGATTCGTGTGGTTCCTTCCATCTTTATATCCCCCGCGACATTAACATCATTGATGTTAGACGTGATCACACCTCCCAGTATGCCAATGATGGGATAAACGCTCACGTTAAAATTATGGAACAACAAATCAAGTTTTAGGTTCAAATTGCAAACGTCCCCAACGCCAAAACCGATGAAGCCATAGAGAGTAGTGCCATATTTTTCACCGTCAACTTCTTCATCAGGCCCCATAGCGGAATGTTTGATATTTAAGGTTCCTTCTATGGTGTGGCCCTTGCCGTCGATATGGACTGAGAGGGGGTGAAGAGCATTCCCAAGCGGTGTCCATTCATATTTTTCGGAGATTGACAGGTCGTGCGTCAATTCTATTGTTGCATAATCTCCAAAACTTGCTCCTTCACAGACCATATCTATGAAGAGTTTCAAATCTGATGAATTGCGGATTAGATAAACCGACCCACCGGTTTCTCTTTGTGGCAATCTGCTTGATGGTTTCGTGTCAGGAGAAAGAATATAGGACGACGGAACATCGTCGAAGCTGTCTCCCGAATAGCCCTTATCATCGCTTTCACACGAACTAAAGGCAACACTCCCCAAAAGCGTTAGAAACAGCGAAGCAAAATAATAAACTTTACGCATATTTTAAGATACTGATTGGAATTATATGATTTGCAAAATTAATCTAACATGTTTACATACCACCATTATTTTGATTTAAATTTTGTTAACACCTTATCAATTTTCGAATCTACAGTCATAGGGAAGCTACTTAATAGACATTTCTTAAAGTCCGCAAAACTTTGAATTTTCACTTTTCAGATTAATTGCGTAACTTTGTAGTCAATAATCAACAACTCGCTTAAGTGGAAAATTCCAAACGATTAGCCGTTCTTGGCGCAACCGGTTCAATCGGTCGCCAGACTCTCGATATTGTCAGCCGCTCCGACGGCCGATACAATGCTGTCGTTCTCACTGCCGGCAGCCGTGTGGACGAACTCATCGAACTTGCTTCCAAGCACCGTCCCAGGCTGGCAATTATTGCCCGTGAAGACCTGCTTCCGCGGCTGAGGCAAGCTCTTCAGCCTCTGGGCATTGCCACTGCTGCCGGCACCAAGGCGCTGGCCGAATGTGTCGAAGCCGACGACATCGACATGGTAGTAACTGCAACTGTGGGGTATAGCGGTCTCGAACCTACGCTCCGTGCCATTGATACCGGCAAGGATATAGCATTGGCCAACAAAGAAACCCTTGTCGTTGCCGGCGATTTGGTCAACAGTCGCCTTGGCCGTTCTAAATCGCGCATTTTCCCTGTCGATTCCGAACATTCTGCAGTGGCGCAGTGCCTTGCAGGAGAAAATCATGCCGATATATACCGTCTGCTCATCACAGCCAGCGGCGGTCCGTTCCGAACATGGCCTGCCGACCGCATTGCCAAAGCCACAGCCAACGATGCGCTGAAGCATCCCAACTGGAACATGGGGCGGAAAATTACCATCGATTCGGCAACAATGCTCAACAAAGCTTTTGAAATCATCGAAGCTTACCACCTCTTTGGCGTTCCTGCCGAGCGAATTTCGGCTGTTGTTCATCCTCAATCTATTGTGCACTCCATGGTGGAATTTACCGATGGTGCAGTAAAGGCTCAGTTAGGCCTTCCCGACATGAGATTGCCCATTGCCTACGCCCTTGGCGAGAACACCCGTTTCGAGGGCGCGGAAAAGCATCTCAGCCTTGAAGATTACTCCTCGCTCACCTTCGAAAAACCCGACCCGGTTCGTTTCCCTTGCCTCACTTTGGCACATCTCGCCCTTGAAAAAGGAGGAAATACAGCATGCATCATTAATGCGGCAAACGAAATTGCTGTTGCTGCTTTCCTCGAAGGCAAAATCACTTTTGGAGATATTTATCCTATTATAGAGCAAACACTTATTAAAACCCCCTTCATTTCAGCCCCGGTCTACGACGACTATGTGGCAACAAACAGCGAAGCTCGCGCACATGCCGCTGAAATCGTTAAATCTCTTTTAAATTAATGGACATACTCATCAAAGCTGCCCAGCTCATCCTTGCACTCGTAATCCTTGTCACCGTCCACGAGTTCGGGCATTATATCTTTGCTCGAATTTTCGGTGTCAAAGTCAATCGTTTTTATCTTTTCTTCAATCCTTGGTTTTCGATTCTGCGCTATAACCCCATGACTAACCGTCTTGAGTTTATTGCGTGGAACAAGCAAGACGGCACTCCTCGATCACTTGCCAACTTCAAAGTGGGAAAGCCTCATGAACCTCGCCAAAACGGCCGTCCCACATGGCGAGACACCATCTACGGCCTTGGCTGGGTGCCCCTTGGCGGTTACTGCGACATTGCCGGCATGATTGACGAAACGAAAGATGCAACACAGCTCGAATCCGAACCACAATCATGGGAACTTCGCTCAAAGCCCGCATGGCAACGCCTGTGCGTAATGGTGGCCGGTGTAGTGCTCAATTTTATCCTCGCAATCTGTATCTATATCGGAATAGCTTTCCACTGGGGCGACGACGTTGTGCCTTTCCAGGCTATGACCGAAGGCATGGACTTCAGTCCCGAAATGCAGGATGCCGGTTTCAGAAACGGCGACATTCTGCAGAGCCTCAACGGCAAAACTCTCGATGCAAAGGACTATACCATTGCATGGAACATGGTACAGCCGGGGGCGAGAATCGGTATTCTCCGCAACAACAAACCTGCCGAAATTATCATAGACGAAAAACTCCTCCGAAATTTAGCCACAAAAGGCTCGGACTATCGTCCTATGACTGTGCGCATCCCCGTCTATGTGGCAAAAACACAGAATGGCGACCCCGCAGCCATAGCCGGAATTTTAGCCGGCGAACGAATTCTCACCGTTGGCAACGACACAACTCCTACCATCACAGAATTTATGCCGGCTCTCCAGCGTGCCAAGGGAACAACAGTTCCCATGCGCATAGCGGATGCCGATGGCCGTGAACGAATGGTTGACGTGGCTGTTTCCGACGGTGGAAAGATAGGCATACAGATGCTGAGCCCTTACAAGATTTTCGACCACGAAATGGTACGCTATAGTATTCTTCAATCCATTCCTCGCGGATGGGAAATTGGCACCGACCAACTCAAAACATATGTGTCATCGCTCGGCCTGATTTTCACCAAGGAAGGGGCGCAGAGCCTCGGTGGCTTCGGCACGCTCGGCGATTTATTCCCATCGTCATGGAACTGGTATTCATTCTGGCAAATTACGGCTTTTCTCTCTATCATCCTGGCATTTATGAACATCATTCCCATCCCCGGTCTGGACGGAGGACACACACTGTTCCTCCTCGTGGAAATGATTACTCGCCGCCGTCCGTCGGACCGCTTCCTTGAAATTGCCAACACCTGCGGCTTCTTCTTTCTCATCCTTTTGCTTCTCTATGCCAATGGCAACGACATCTATCGATTCTTTATCAAATAACGATGGAACAATACAACAACACACCCCTGCTGCGACTAAAGAAAAATAAAGAAGAATCGCTCGACCGCTTTCATCCATGGGTGTTTTCCGGCGCTCTCACCCACATGCCACAACCGGAAACCGAAGACATTGACGAAGGCGACATCGTCACCGTGGCTGCAAACGACGGCCGCCTGCTGGGCAGGGGGCACTTCCAGGTCGGAAGCATTGCAGTGCGTATGCTCAGCTTCGACCCCGAGCAAGAAATTGACGAAGATTTCTATAAGGCCCGCCTCAAACAAGCATCTGCGTTGCGACGCGCAATAGGTCTGCCGTCGCCCCGCACCGATGCCTACCGCCTTGTTCATGGCGAAGGCGATTTTCTGCCGGGTCTTGTTGTCGATATCTACGGCTCCACCGCTGTGATGCAGGCTCATTCACCGGGCATGCACTTTGCCCGCTTCGCAATTGCCGATGCTTTGACCGAGCTGCCGGAACTAAATATAAAGAGTGTCTATTATAAATCGGAGACCACCCTGCCCTACAAGGCACGCCTCGACCCTCAGAACGACTATCTCCTGGGAAGTTTCATCGGTGACACTGCCATGGAAAATGGCCTCCGTTTCCGCGTCGACTGGCTAAGAGGTCAAAAAACAGGCTTCTTTGTCGACCAACGCGACAACCGTGCCCTCTTGCGCCACTACAGCAAAGGTCGACGCGTCCTGAACATGTTCTGCTACACAGGAGGCTTCTCGGTTTATGCTATTGACGGCGGAGCTGAAAAAGTCGTGTCTGTCGATTCGTCATCGAAAGCCATAGCCCTCACCGATGCAAATGTCGCTTTAAATTTCAACGACTGCAACATTCATCAGGCAGCGGCCACCGATGCCTTCAAATACCTCGACAATATGGAGGCCGGCGATTTCGACCTCATCATCCTCGACCCTCCTGCCTTTGCCAAACACAGGAGCGCCCTCCACAATGCCCTTCAAGGCTACCGACGCCTCAACGCCAAGGCCTTCGAGAAAATTGCCCCCAGAGGCATTCTTTTCACATTCTCTTGTTCTCAGGCTGTAAGCAAAGAACAGTTCCGACTGGCTGTATTCAGTGCCGCAGCTCAAAGCCGCCGCAAAGTGCGAATCCTGCACCAGCTAACACAGCCTGCCGACCATCCAGTAAACATATACCACCCGGAGGGAGAGTACCTCAAAGGCCTCGTTCTCTATGTGGAATAAATACTCTATAAAAAAAAGCAAATGTTATAAAACAGCATGGCAGAATGCAAAAGCAGAAAGTAAGAACTGATAATTGTCCTCATTTTTTAGCTGCCTACATTTTGCGTCTTTCACCAAAATGTAGTAACTTTGCAAAGTAGCATGTAGACACCATTGCTCAACATGCTTAACCATGCATAGAACACTAATTTATTATTTATAATCTTAACGAATGAAAAGAGTTTATACATTTGGCGATGGTAAGGCCGAAGGTAATGCCGAGATGAGAAATCTCCTTGGCGGTAAAGGTGCCAACCTCGCTGAAATGAACCTCCTGGGCATGCCCGTGCCCCCGGGTTTCACCATCACCACCGAAGTGTGCAACGAATACACTCAGTTTGGACGCGACGAAGTCGTTGCCCGCATCAAAGACGACGTTACCAAAGCTATCGCTCACGTTGAAGAACTTACAGGAAAAAAATTCAACGACCCTGCAAATCCTCTCTTGGTTTCTGTTCGCTCGGGTGCCCGCGCTTCGATGCCCGGCATGATGGACACAGTCCTCAACCTGGGCATGAACGATGCCACTGTTGAATCACTCGCTCAGAAAAGCGGAAATCCCCGCTTCGCATGGGACAGCTACCGCCGTTTCGTGCAGATGTATGGCGATGTGGTTCTCGGCATGAAACCCAAAAAGAAAACGGACATCGACCCCTTCGAAGAAATTATGGACAAAGTCAAAGAGGAAAAAGGCATCAAACTCGACACCGAGCTCGATGTTGAAGACCTCAAAAAACTCGTTGTCCTCTTCAAGGCTGCTGTCAAAGACTATACCGGCAAAGACTTCCCCGACGATGCATGGGAACAGCTCTGGGGTGGCATCTGCGCAGTATTTGACAGCTGGATGAACGAACGTGCCATCATCTACCGCCGAATGAACCAGATTCCCGAAGAATGGGGAACTGCCGTTAACGTTCAGGCAATGGTCTATGGCAACATGGGCAACAACTCCGCTACAGGTGTGGCTTTCAGCCGCGATGCCGCCACTGGAGAAAACATCTTCAACGGCGAATACCTCATCAACGCTCAGGGCGAAGACGTGGTTGCCGGTATCCGCACACCTCAGCAGATTACAATCGAAGGCTCGCGCCGCTGGGCTGCTCTCCAAGGCATCAGCGAAGAAGAACGTTCAGCTAAATATCCTTCTCTCGAAGAGTCTATGCCTGTCTGCGCCAACGACCTCTTCGCCATCGCTGCCAAGCTCGAAGACTACTACAAAGACATGCAGGACATGGAGTTCACAATCCAGGACGGCAAACTCTGGATGCTCCAGACCCGTAACGGCAAGCGCACAGGTGCTGCCATGGTGAAGATTGCCATGGACCTTCTCCGTGCAGGCATCATCGACGAAAAAACTGTCCTTGCCCGCATGGAACCCCAGAAACTCGACGAACTACTCCACCCCGTTTTCGACAAAGCTGCTCTCAAGCGCGCTCAGGTAGCCGCAAAAGGTCTGCCCGCATCGCCCGGTGCTGCTTCCGGACAAATTGTATTCTCTGCCGAAGATGCCGAAGCTTGGGCTGAAAAGAAACGCAAAGTAGTCCTTGTCCGCATCGAAACTTCACCCGAAGATCTCCGCGGTATGGCCGTGGCTCAAGGCATCCTCACAATGCGTGGAGGCATGACTTCGCACGCTGCCGTTGTGGCTCGCGGCATGGGCAAATGCTGCGTCTCCGGTGCCGGTGAAATCAAAGTCGACTACGTTGCAAAAACCGTCGAAATGGGCGGCAAAGTCTACAAAGAAGGCGACTGGATTTCGCTCAACGGTTCTACCGGCGAAGTATACGACGGACAGGTTCCCACAACCGAACCGGCTCTCGACGGCGACTTTGCCGCTGTCATGAACCTTGCCGACAAATTCACCAAAACTTATGTCCGCACCAATGCCGACACACCCCGCGACGCTCGTCAGGCACGCAAATTCGGAGCTCAGGGCATCGGTCTCTGCCGTACAGAACACATGTTCTTCGAAGGCAACCGCATCGACGCTGTTCGTGAAATGATTCTTGCCTCCGACCTCGAAGGCCGTCGTGCAGCCCTTGCAAAACTCCTTCCCATGCAGCGTGGCGACTTCGAAGGCATCTTCGAAGCTATGGACGGCTTCGGCGTGACTATCCGTCTTCTCGATCCCCCATTGCACGAATTCGTTCCTCATCAGACCGCAACTCAGAAGGAACTCGCTGACAAACTCGGCATCGAGCTCGCAGAAGTTAAGGCTAAAGTTGATTCCCTCGAAGAATTCAACCCCATGCTCGGTCACCGTGGCTGCCGTCTCGGTATCACCTACCCCGAAATCACGGAGATGCAGACCCGCGCCATCATCGAAGCTGCTCTCGCCTGCAAAGCTCGAGGCATCGACGTTCACCCCGAAATCATGGTGCCCCTGGTAGGTTCGCTCAAAGAACTACAGAACCAGGCCAACGTCATCAACGAAACAGCAGTCAAAGTATTCGAAGAAAAAGGCGACAGCGTTCCCTACCTCGTAGGTACAATGATCGAAGTACCCCGCGCCGCTCTCACTGCCGACGAAATCGCACAGGTTGCCGACTTCTTCTCCTTCGGTACAAACGACCTTACCCAGATGACATTCGGCTTCTCGCGCGACGACGCTCCCAAGTTCCTCAAATTCTACAAGGAACACGGCGTAATCAAAACCGATCCCTTCGAAGTGCTCGACCAGGTTGGTGTCGGCCAGCTCGTTCGCATGGGCGTACAGAAAGGTCGCAGCGTGAAGCCCGAACTCAAAGTGGGCATCTGCGGCGAACATGGCGGCGAACCCTCGTCCGTTATCTTCTGTGCAAAGCTCGGCATGAACTACGTCAGCTGCTCGCCATTCCGCGTGCCCATCGCCCGCGTAGCTGCGGCGCAGGC
>CAJUAR010000090.1 GCA_910584495.1 uncultured Muribaculaceae bacterium | reverse complement strand
CGTTTTCGGGGTTGGCAACGCGTACGCCCTGGAGGTTGAAGTATTCAACGGGAGCATTGTCATCGGCTGTGATGCCGGCAACGCCGGTAGTTTTCTTGCCGGTGAATGTAACGTTGATAGGAATATTATTCCACATCACATCAATTTTCATGTCGGCATCGCCGTTTTCGTTTGTTGTACCGGTAACGGTCACATCGGCTATAATGCTACCGCCAAGAAGACTGAGACCTTGCACAAAACCATCGTAGGATGTTGTTCCATCGGTAGTTGTTGTTTTAACTTCGTTTACAACAATGTCGCCGAGAGACTGCGGTCCGGTGCCGAGGTCGAGCTGGAAGTCGGGAAGTACGAAATTGCAGCTGTTGTCGCCTGTGGGAGTGATTTGGATTGTAGCATCCTGACCGTCTTCGGGAGTGAGCAAACCGCCCATCATTTCGATAGTGAGTTTGCCTTCGTAGTTGACAGTATCGCCTGCGGGAGCGTCGCCCTTCCATGTGAAGGTGTAGATGTGTTCGGCTTTGCCGTCGAGGTCTTCACCGTTGTTGGTCACAATCACTGTCATGGTGTTGCCTTCGGGTTTTGCCACCACTGTTGCAGATTTGCCACCGCCAAGAAGCTCGAACTTATAGTCGTCGGTCACGGGCATGTCGCCGGCGAGTTCATATTCGTATTTGTCGGCATCGAAACCTTCCACGGCCTGACCTCCGAAGCTTGCACTTGCAAGGCGCGAGTAGTAGACGAATTTCACATTGTCGACAGTGAGCGAGTTGCCGTTGACAATTGTTTCGCTGTCGAAGTAGTCGTTGGCAGCGAGCACAACATTGATTTTGGCAGGAGTTGCATCGCTGAGGTATTCGATGGGGAGAACATAGTTGGTCCATTCGGCAGTTTCGCCTTCGATGTACTGGAGCGATTTGGCAATGAGTTCGGCATCGTCGCTCTTAGTAACGGCTCCGCCCTGGGCTGTTTCCATGCCAAGGATATTGCGGTCGCGGTCGGTCATGGTCACAGTTACTGTTGTGGGACCCATGGCATTGTTGCCGGGCACATTTTCCTGTGTCCATGTGCCTTTCCAGGCATATACAAGCACAGTGGCGTTCTGGGCTTCGGCACCTTCGGCGTAGGCACGCTGATAGTCAAAGACAAGTGCGTCGGGACGTTTGTCAAATTCAAGACCGCCGAACACACCGCCGTCTTTATTTTCTACTTGGAAAATTGCAAAATTCAGCGTGTTTGTAGCCCACGCTTTGCCAAATGATACGAATGCCGGCACAATCTGAGTGGCCATAAATGGATTGGGACGGTTGGTAAGGCGAAGTGCTGATTTCGAATTGTTACCGGCTACAGAATCGGCGACAACTGTCGTACCGAGAGCGCCATAACCGGTACCATCAGTTTTTTCGCTTACAACGCCGAGCACGTTCGATACAATCCAGCCTTCGGGTTGCTTACAGAATGTAGTTTCATCTTCCATGTTTTTGAGGGCATCTTTCATTGAGAGCTGGTCGTAGACACTGTTCCAGGGGTAGCTTTCTACCCACGCACCTTCAAATCCCACATTTGGGAGCTGCTGCGCCATGGCCGAAGAGGCTGCAAGGGCTAACATAGCAAGGCTTGTGTAGTTTTTTTTCATAAAATATGAATGTTAATGTTGTGATTTCTTTGTTCTATTTTGAACTATGTTTTTGTGATGATAAAAAAACTATTCTTATATGCGTTGCACCTATTTTTACTCAACAAAATTACAAAATATTTTGTTAACTTGTGCAATCTATTCCCAGTTTGGCCAATAAATGAGCAAAAAGGTCTAATTAGAGCCTGCCCGGAGCGGATAAAATATGATAGGTGAGTTCGCGCAGCAACTCGTGCTCGTTTTGTCGCGATCTCACGCCTTTGCTTTGGGTGTCGAAGGTGCGGATGGCTCCCAATATTTCAATTATCTGGAAGGGATTGTAGTGGCTCATGCCTGTTTTGATTTTATTCAGGGCAAAACTATTTTTAAGCCCTAATTCGTGCATCAGACCTCCGTCGCTGCGGTCTGCCGCATAGTAGGCCTGAAGCAGGTCGGAGAAGAAGCTGAAGAGGATGGAGGTGAGCAACGGAGTTGGTAAGGCCTTCGGGTTGCTGCGGAAATAGGCCAATATGCGGAAGCATCGTGCGGCATCGCCGGAGCCGATGGCATCGACAAACTCATAGCTATTGTACTGGCGGCTAACGCCGATGTTGCGCTCCACCACTTCGGGAGTCACCATCGCGCCGGGGGCGAGGAGTGTTGCCAGTTTGTTCACTTCGTTATAGATGCGGCTCAGGTCGGCCCCAACAAAGTCGACGAGCATCTGCAGGGCTTTGGCGTCGGCTGTCAGACCTTTTTCTTTTATGAATGTAGTTATATAGGCAGCGGCATTGTAGTCCTTGATTTTCTTGGCCTCAAACACCACGGCCTGGGTCTTTTTGAGAGCCGCCATCAGGTCTTTGCCTTTGGCTTGTGCTCCGCGGCAGCAGATGACAAAGATTGTCGACGGCGAGGGATGCGACACATAGGTGTGAAGCTTGTTGAGCTGGTCGGCACGTATGGCCTGAGCCTCTTTGAGAATCACCACTTGTCGGTCCGACATCATGGGTATGCCCTTGCACAGCTCTATGACTTTGCTCATATCCACCTGAGGGGCAAAGAGTATGTGCTGGTTGAAAATTTTTTCGTCGTCGGTGAGAATGTTTTCGAATTCCTTGACAAGTTCGTCGATAAAATAACCCTCCTCGCCATGCAGCAGATACACGGGTGCGAAGTGCTTGTCGGCAAGCGATTTCTTGATGCCTTCGAATGTCGGGGCGGGGAGTGCCATGGAGTTGTTGATATGTGTTTACAAAATATTTTGTAAATTTACGCAAAATTTTCGGACTCACAAAAAATGAATGATTTTCCACGTCTCAACTTGCCTCTTTTCGATATAGCTCTGCGTCCCGATGCCGATTCGAGACGAGGAGGCATGGAAGTATATGATGTTTTGCGTCGCAAGTGGGTGGCCCTCACTCCCGAGGAATGGGTGAGGCAGCATTTTGTCAATTTTCTGTTGTCGCAGCGCAATTTTCCCGCTTCATTCATGGCAAACGAAGTTGGATTGAAACTCAACAACACTCAGCGGCGTGTCGATACCATAGTCTACACCAAAACTTTAAAACCCTTGGTCGTTATAGAATATAAAGCTCCCGAAATAGCCATAACGCAGGCTGTTTTCGACCAGGCTGTGCGCTACAACAGTGTCTTTGGTGCCTCCTACTTGATTGTGAGCAATGGTATGCGACATTTCTGTTGCCGCTACACACCGCCGGGCTACACTTTTCTGCGCGACATTCCCGGCTATACGGAGCTGTGACAACAATAAAGTTCATTTTGCAAGTTCGATAACTTCGAGGTCGGAAGGTTTTCCGTTCTCTATGCTAAGACGTATGAGAGTGCGGACTGCTTGCCAGCCGAAAGGACCTGCAGCTCCGGGATCGATGTGGAGCAGCCCCAGTTTTGGATCGTTGATTACCTTAAGAATATGGCTGTGTCCTGTCACCATCAGTGTGATACCGTTGGAAATAAGTTCTTGTTTCACCCCCATGGCATATTTGCCGGGATAGCCGCCTATATGTCCGAGCCACAGCCTCATGCCGCCGACATCGGAAATTATTCGCCCGGGACACATGCGCCGAACGGTGCCATGGTCGATATTGCCATATACAGCGCGCACCACGGGCACCACTTCCTGCAAACGGCGGATAATGTCGTAGTCGCCTATGTCTCCGGCATGCCATATCTCGTCGCATGCGGTAAAAAACTCCGCATAGCGGTCGTCCCAGTAACTATGCGTGTCGCTTAGTATTCCTATTTTCATATCGGTGTAAAATTAGTAATTCTCCGCGATATAAACTGGAAAAACGTGTATAAAATTGAATGCAGGCAATTTTTCCTGCCTTGTGATGTCGGCATCGACTATCAGCTCGAAGTAATGGGCCACATCACCCGGGCATAGACCGTTGATTATCCGTTTTGCCTATGACGGCAATAGGAAAATTCCCTGCTTGACAGTTTCTCATTTTTTGCAGCAGTCCTACTTTTGCAGCGAATTAAAAAAACAAAAGACTATGAACCATCCTATTATTGTTTGGTGCATAATAGCGGGGGTGCTGATATGCACATTTCTGTTCCGGGCTGTCGAAGGGTATTGTTCACAATGCCGTCACCGCGACCATAGGCCACGACATATTCTCGAAATTGGCAAGGACAAAGACATCTTCTATCTACCGGGAGACATTGATGAGGAAGAGGACGATGACTTCGAGGACTTGTAATATGGCAGTTGACGAATCAGTTTTACGCGAGACTGCCGCTTTTCTTGCCGAGTACGCCTCTCTTTTATCGGGGTGCGGTGCCACCTGCATCCGGATTGAGAAAAACACTCGGCGGCTGGCTGATACATTCCACGTGGGGTTAGACATTTCCATAATGCCGACACATGTGTATATCTCGGTATGGTTAGACAATCCCGTCAATGCCGTGGTGGCTTTTCGCAAAACCGCAGCCGGCCACATAAGTTTCAACCTCAATGCCAAGTTAAGCCGCCTAAGCTGGGAAGTGTCGGACAACAACTTAGACCTTACCGCTGCAACCGAACGGTTTGAGCAAATACGCCGTACGAAGCCGACAGGAAAGTGGGAAACGCTGTTTCTCACCAGCCTTGCCAACGCATCTTTCTGCCGTCTTTTCGGCGGCGACGAGATTGCCATGCTTATTGTTTTCATATCCACCATTGCCGGATATAGGCTGAAACAGATAATGCTCGAAGACAAACGCGACATTCGGTTCACTTTTCTGTGCGCATCTTTCTTTTCAGCCGCACTTAGTGCCGGAGGATGCATATTCAACATCGGCTCTACGCCGGAAATTGCACTTGGCACGAGCGTTCTGTATCTGATTCCCGGAGTGCCATATATTAATTCGGTCAGCGATTTGATATATCGCCATTATCTTTGCGGCTTCAGCCGTTTTCTTGACGCTGCCGTTCTTACGGCCTGTCTTTCGACAGGACTTTGCGTCGGGATGCTTTTACTTGGATTAAAAATGGTTTAGCGTAATTATGTGGAATGATATTCTGATAAATATTTTTGAGGACGGATTGTTTGCGGCGATAGCTGCCATCGGATTTTCAAGCATCAGCAATACGCCCCGACGTGCATATCTTACCTGTGGGCTGATTGCCGCCGCCGGTCATGCAATACGTTATGTGCTGACATCGACTGCGTTCGGAGGAATGCACATCATCCCTTCAAGTATCCTGGCGTCATTTGCCGTCGGTGTGCTCGCCGTGCTGTTTGGCACCCGCATAAAATGTCCCGCCGAAGTCTGTTTCTTTCCGGCTTTGCTGCCCATGATACCGGGCATGTATGCCTATCGTACTATTGAAGCTCTTTTGTCATGCCTTTATCATACTCAGGAGGATGTCTTCGTACACTATTTCTACCTGCTTGCATATAATGGCCTGACTTGTTCGTTTATTATCTTAGGTCTGGTTGTCGGTGCAACAGTGCCGGTATTTCTGTTTAAAAAAATTTCATTTACAGCTACACGGTAAGCCATATTATCCGTAAATTTGCAATCCTATGGAATTACGACAGTTAAAATATTTCGCCAAAGCCGCCGAAACCCTGAACTTCTCCGATGCTGCAAAGTGTCTGAACATAGCCCAGAGTTCACTCTCGCAACAGGTCAAACAATTGGAAGATGAGCTCGGAACGCAGCTATTCATCCGCAGCAGCCACTCCGTCCGTCTGACCGAGGCCGGAGAGGTGATGCTGCCTTTCGCGCTGAGGACACTCCACGAAGCCGAATCCTGCGCCGAACGTGTTCATGATTTGCGGAAACTGCTTACGGGGATGCTCAATATCGGTGTCACTCATTCTTTCAGTCCTATCCTGACGGAATCCGTCATTTCGTTCATGAAGATGTATCCGGCAATAAAGCTGAACATCATATATAAGCAGATGAATGAGCTTATGGAATTGCTCGCAAAGCGCGAGATAGATTTCGTCCTCGCTTTCAGACCTCTCAAGCCGCTGCCCGATGTAGAGTCCCATATCCTGTTTCAGAACGCTTTGTCGGCAATAGTAGGCAAACATCATCCTCTCGCTTCAAAGGAAAAAGTTTCCATAGCGGAACTTGAAAAATACGAACTCGCGCTTCCCTCAAAAGGATTGCAGGCCCGCAATGCCTTTGACAGCATCGTGTCGGATTACAACAGCTTCAAGATTCGCATCGAACTCAACGAAGTAAACACACTGCTGAAACTTGTCCGCCAGACCTGCCTTGTCACAGTGTTGGCCGAGGATTCTATATATGATGTCAGGGATGTGAAGGCAGTACCTATTGATGTCCCCGACAATCAGATGGCAGGATGCGTCCACATCCTGAAGGGTGCCTACCGCAAACACTCAATGCAGGAATTCATCCGCATACTCACCGAATCCATTGCAGTCAAACGCCTCCAGAACAATTGGATATGACCTATTAGAGGGTGTACCTTCCGGTGTTGCTGGGGGTAAGACAGACAAATAAGTAATTTCTATGAAATAAGGGTGTACCAAATTTTGCAATTTGATACACCCTATGGTAAATATTAGCAGAGTTTCCGATCAGAACAGACTCCAGCTCACAGTGAGGCCGGCCATGACAATGGAAACCATGGACATGAGCTTGATGAGGATGTTGAGCGAGGGGCCGGAGGTGTCTTTGAAGGGGTCGCCGACGGTGTCGCCCACAACAGTGGCCTTGTGCACATCGCTGCCTTTGCCGCCAAAGTGTCCTTCTTCAATATATTTCTTGGCATTGTCCCAGGCACCGCCGGAGTTGGCCATGAAGATGGCAAGAACAAAGCCTGCCGACAGACCGCCAACGAGCAGACCGAGCACGCCGGGCACGCCGAATACAAGGCCGGTGAGGATGGGGGCTATGATTGCAAGCACCGACGGGAATACCATTTCGCGCTGTGCGCCCTTGGTGGAGATATGGACACAACGTGCATAGTCGGGTTCGGCTTTGCCTTCGAGGATACCTTTGATTTCGCGGAACTGTCGGCGTACTTCATCCACCATGTGGGCTGCGGCACGACCGACAGCGTTCATTGTAAGACCGCAGAACAGGAAGGCCATCATTGCACCGATAAACATGCCCGAAAGCACCTTGGGGCTCATCAGGTTCACCTCGTAGTAGGTCATGAAGTCGAGGAAGCTCATCTGGTGGATTTCAACAACGCGGTCACCGATTTCTATGGTGGTCTGGCCCAGTCGTTCGAGGCCTATGCGGATTTCTTCAATGTAAGATGCAAGAAGTGCCAGACCGGTGAGGGCTGCCGAACCTATGGCAAAACCTTTGCCGGTAGCGGCGGTGGTGTTGCCAAGCGAATCGAGGGCATCGGTGCGTTTGCGCACTTCTTTGCCAAGGCCGCTCATCTCGGCGTTACCGCCGGCATTGTCGGCGATGGGGCCGTAGGCATCGGTGGCAAGGGTGATGCCCAGTGTCGAGAGCATGCCCACGGCGGCAATGCCTATTCCATAGAGACCCATGGCAACATTGCTGAAGTCGAAGCCCGAGGCAAACCAGTAGCTCAGGATGATGCCCACAACCACGGCAAGCACGGGAACTGCTGTCGATACCATGCCCAGGCCAACACCGGAAATAATGACGGTGGCAGGGCCTGTTGTGCCGCTTTCTGCAAGTTTCTTGGTGGGTTTATACGACTGCGAGGTGTAGTATTCGGTCGAACGGCCAATCACTATGCCTACAAGGAGGCCGACAATCACCGAGCAGCTGATCCACTGCCAGTTGTCAAGACCTAAGAGCCAGAGAATGAGGAAGGTGGCGCCGACAATAAGCAGAGAGCTCAGATTGGTGCCCAACGACAGTGCGCCAAGCAGATTTTTCATAGAGGCATCTTCTTTTGTGCGCACGCAGAATATGCCCAAGATAGACAGCAGTATGCCCACGGCGGCAATGAGCATGGGGGCGATTACGGCCTTGTACTGCATCACTTCGTCGCCGCTGAGCAGGTAGGCGGCAGCTCCCAGAGCCGATGTGGCGAGGATGGAGCCGCAGTACGATTCGTAGAGGTCGGCTCCCATGCCGGCAACATCGCCAACGTTGTCGCCAACGTTGTCGGCAATGGTGGCAGGGTTGCGGGGATCGTCTTCGGGAATGCCGGCTTCAACCTTGCCAACAAGGTCGGCACCTACGTCGGCTGCTTTGGTATAGATACCGCCGCCAACGCGGGCAAAGAGAGCTTGTGTCGATGCTCCCATGCCGAAGGTGAGCATGGTGGTGGTGATCATTGCCAGCTTGGCTGTGCCCTCAAGGTCGACAAGCCAGTCGAGCAGCAGATACCAGAACGAAATATCAATAAGACCAAGACCAACCACCACCAGGCCCATGACGGCTCCCGAGCGGAAGGCCACGCGAAGTCCGGCGTTGAGAGTGCTGCGGGCTGCATTGGCTGTGCGGGCCGAAGCATAGGTGGCTGTCTTCATGCCTAAGAAGCCCGAAAGGCCCGAGAAGAAACCGCCGGTGAGGAATGCCACGGGCACCCAGGGGTTTTGCAGCTGGAAGCCGTAGGCCATTATAGAAAACAGAACTACAAGGCACAGGAAGACTATGCCAACAATTTTGTACTGCTGCTTGAGGTAGGACATCGCTCCTTTGCGCACGTGCGAGGCTATGCGCTTCATGGTATCGGTGCCTTCGCTCTGCCGCATCATCTGGCGGTAGAAGTACCAAGCCAGAACGAGGGCTATGACGGCCGAGGCCGGCACAAGCCAGAAGACTGGATCTTTCATCTAAGGTTTTTTTATATGTATTTGGAAAATGTGTATTGGTTTTCTCGTCCAAAATTAACAAAAATTCTCCACATCACAAAATTCGGTAACTACTCACCTATAGTGAGCTGACAAAGTCAGAGGTTAGTCGACCTTTAATTTATACCATTTGTATATAGTTGGCAC
>CAJUAR010000089.1 GCA_910584495.1 uncultured Muribaculaceae bacterium | reverse complement strand
AGCATTTAATAAATGTATTGCTGCCGGTTTGCTGCGGGGCGAGGTGAGGACACCTCGCATCCATGGCTTCGCGCTCGCTGTTTTGCCGGGGGTGAGGCCACTCCATGGCTTTGCAGAAGGCATGAAAAAAGCCCTTCTTGTGTGAAGGGCTGTATCTTTTTCGAATCGTCTGACGGCTCTTGCGCATAGGGGCGGCAGACGAAGCGGCACGTCTTCTTACTTTTTGTTTCGAACGGCGTAACGGCTCATGAAGCGGTCTACGCGGCCGGCTGTATCGACAAGTTTCTGTTTGCCGGTGAAGAATGGGTGCGATGAGCTTGTGATTTCAAGCTTAACCAGGGGATAGGTCACACCGTCGATGTCGATGGTTTCGCGAGTGGCAACCGTCGAGCGGGTGATAAATGTCTGGTCGTTCGACATGTCTTTGAACACAACTTCGCGATAGTTGGCGGGATGAATGTCTTTTTTCATTTTATTTGTTCTTTAATACGTATTAGTCAATGTTTTGTTGCGCTGGTAGGGCGCTTTAAACGTAATGGCCTGCAAAGTTAGTTATTTTTTTTGTATTGAACAAATTTAGTTCACATTTTTGTTTGTAATGGCATGTAAAACAAAAAGAAAGGAGCTATCAGTTGATAGCTCCTTTGTAGCGAATCAGGGAATCGAACCCTGGTCTCCACCGTGAGAGGGTGGCGTGCTAGGCCACTACACTAAATCGCCATTTCGCTTTTGCGATGCAAAGTTAGGGACTTTTCCCCAACTTTGCAAGCAGAATTTTAAAATTTAACGTTTGTTGACAACTTCCAGGTTGTACACTTTTGATTTGAAGTTGCCGGCTTTGTCGAGCGGGAAAACAAGAGTGTGCATCTGGGCAAGTAGATAGACGCTGATAGGCTCGCGTTTGCCTTGTGCATTAGGTTTGTAATAGTTGATCCACTGCTCGTTTAGGTCGTCGACAAGTCGACCGTCGACATATAGCTGTGTTCCCTGTTTGTCGCCTGTCACTTTTACATGTATTTTCTCGCCGGGTTTGACGATGTGGCGGAATGTAGATAGTTGTCCGTCGCGCGAGAATCCCATCTGGCCTGTAATCGGGTCGCTGAGCCAGAAAGTGGCATGCGGGCTTTCGAAGAGTTTTGTCCCCGGAACCTCGGTGGCACAGTCAAGGTCGAATTCCACCGAGTAATCGTAGCCCATTTCTTCGAGAGGCAGTTTGGAACCCGGGGCGACATCGGCTAATTCAAGAACCGTTTCGCCGGGCCGGCCGTGGCGGGCGAGGAAGTTGATGCCCGGTGCTTCGGTCATGGCTTGGGCTTTTTTGTTGAATTCGTCGTAGGGCACGGTTGTGTGCTCGGCATTCCACGTTTTGGCCGCCATTGTCGGCAAGGCTGCTTTGATGCGGTGGGCAATGTCTTTGACGGTTATGCCGTTGTTGGGGGTGTCGTTCCAGAGGGCAAACATGCCGCCTTTCACTTTGTCGAGGTCTTTGCCAGAGAAGATATCTCCGCCAACATTTGCCGGTGTCCAGTTGTTATAGAGCCACTCGGTGTCGAGATAGTCGTGGTAGTATCCCACTTTTGGCACAATGTAGACCCATCGGTCGGGGATTGAAACGATGTCGAATCCTTGTTCCACCATGTCTTTAGGTTTGGCAAAACTATTGCTCCAGCACATCATGAGCACGTTGTCGCTTTTGACAGGAGTCTTGCCTTTGGCATGAGTGAGCGAGCCCCATACAACGGGCTGCTTTCCGAAACTTTCCACAAATCGGGCATAGCGGTCGGTGAAGGCGCGGAATTTCTCCATTGTGGCAGCATCGCCGTTGTATTCGTCGGTGCCTATGTTGAAGCGCTTTCCCGAGAATACGGGGTCGGGACCCTGGAGATATTCGGTGAAGAGCGAATCGAGGAAGCTGTAGGTTTCGGGCTTGGCAATGTCGAAGTGGTCGCGGCCGTTGTCGCTTGTCGATGCAAGCTCGGGGCGGTAGCGTGTAAAGGCCAGGGAATGAGCCGGCACGTCGATTTCGGGAATGATTTCAATGCCTCGTGCGAGAGCATATTTCTGCAGGTCGCGGAATTCCTGCTTGGTATAGGATCCGTCGCGGGCGGTGAGGCCGGGGAATGTTTCACACTCCAGCCGGAATGAGGCGGGCACTTTGTCCCAGTCGTTGTCGTAGAACTTTGGCTGGCAGTTGTCGTTGAGGTGAATGGCCAGAGTGTTTATTTTATAGTAACTCAGGGTGTTGACCAGGGCATACAGGTAGTCGAGCGGCATGTATTTGCGCCCGGCGTCAATCATGAAACCTCGCAGGCCGAACGAAGGGCAGTCGTCGATGGTGCCGGTAGGAAGTGTGCCGTTGACGGAATTTTCTACAATCTGCAGCAGTGTGCGTGTTGCCCAGTATAGGCCTTGCTCGCTCGGGGCTGTCAGGCTTATGCCGTCGGGCTCGATTTTTATGGTGTAAGCCTCGGGGTTTTCTTTTTTATTCTTTTTGATTTGAAGCGAAATGTTGCCTTTTGTGTTTTTGTCATCGGCAAGAGGCAGGGCAGAGTTCGTGAGGGCTTCATAGTCCTGCGACAAGAGCCGGGCAACAGGCATGGAAGCACCTTCGGCAACGATGCGTGCGTTTTGAGGGTTGAAAGTGCCTTCGGCACCCTTCCAGGAGCTTACCTCGGGAACGGTGAAAGGCTTGGGGTTTGCCGCCCATGGCGTGAGGGTTGCGGCAGAGAGCACGATGGCAGAAAATAGTTGTCCGATGTTCATGGTATTTGTGTTAAAACGTGTTCGGGTTCGAGTTTGGCAAGCCTGCAGATGTGCACAATAAGATCGCGGGGGCTGAATTTGCTGCGAAGCACGTCCATGGCCAATGAAGAATCGCGTTTGCTCAGTCTCTGTCCGTCGACATTGGTCAGCAGTGGTATGTGGGTGTAGGTCGAAGGCATGCCGAGGCCGAGCAATTGCTGGAGATAGCGCTGGGGGGCGGTGGAGAGCAAAAGGTCGTTGCCTCGCACAACGTCGGTGATGCTCATCAGAGCATCGTCTATGGCCACAGCAAACTGGTAGGCCCAGGCCCCGTCGCGACGGCGCACCACAAAGTCGCCGGTGGTGTCGGCGGGTTTGACGGACATGTGTCCGCAGATAGTGTCGTCGAATTCAACAACGGCATTGTCATCGATGTGCAGCCGCAAAGTTTCGTGCAAGGATGCTGCATTGAAACATGGTGTTGCCGGGCGGCATGTGCCGGCATAGGGCCTGAGACCGTCCGAGGCGTGTGGTGCTGACGAGGCCAGGAGAGCTGCGCGTGTGCAGCGGCAGGGGTAGAGCAGACCGCGTTTCGAAAGCTCCTCGAGATAGTGCAGGTATATGTCGCTGCGTTCGCTCTGGAACACCGGCTCGCCGTCCCATTGCAGACCGAGCCATTCAAGGTCGTCCATAATCTGCAGGGCATATTCGCGGTGCGAGCGTTGGCTGTCGATGTCCTCGATGCGCAAAAACCAGCGTCCGCCCTTCTGCCGTGCCGAAAGGAACGACAGAAGAGCGGCGTAGATGTTGCCCAGGTGCATTCTCCCGGTGGGAGAAGGAGCAAAACGGCCGGCGGGAGAGTCAGCGACGGCGGCGCACCGAGCGTGTGGCATTCGACGAGGATGAAGCTTTGACTGACTTTGGTTTGGACACTTTCGGACCCGACGACTTGTCCTTGGTGCTTCGTTTTGCCGAGCGGCGCACGGCGCGGGTATTGGAGGTTTTTTCGGTCGCCTCCTTCACGCTTGTGCTGTCGGCCTTTGCTGCTTCGGCAGCTTCGCGAGCCTCGCGTGCGGCGATGACTTCTTCTCGCGAAGGCACCCACAGTTTCTTTTCGAAGTTGTCCAGGCTGGTCTGTATGCTGTCCTGAGCACGTTTGAGAGCATCGGGGTCGGCATATTGCTGAGCCATTGACTTGTTTTTGAGGTTGCGGGTTTTGTAGATGTCGCCCTCGTACATGTTGAGGGTGAAAAAGTCGTCGTAGGTGCAGGTTGGCAAGTTGTTGTCGTCGTCGACAAAGATTGTCTGGGCGGCAAGATAAGGGCGCAGGTCGTTGAACTTGATCCAGAACATCGGATATTTGAGGGCTTCACCGCCGAAGTCGCCGGTGCGGTGGAGCATGGGGCATATAGCCTCGACCACTGGGCGCAGACGGTTATGGCGTGTGTCAAATTCCCAACGTTCAATCACATAGTAGGAGAGCACTTCGTTTGTCGGCACGTCCGAGGGGTCGATGGTATATTTGGGGTTCTTCTCGGTTGAACCTTTGGCAGCGGTATAGGGAATATAGAAACGGTCGAGCACGTCTTTCACCTTCACTTTGTACTGGTCGGTGAAAATTTCGCGACCGTCGAGATACTCGTAGGCTGAAATCTGGTTGTTGGCAAGCAGACGCATGATGATTCGGAAGAGGTTCTCCTGACCTTCGGTTGGTTCTTCGGGGTAATATAGGGCTGCGTTCTTGTCGTTGTCGAGGTCGAGCGAGCGGTAAATGACTCTCATCCACTGTCGGTCGGCATCGCTCACCGAGCTGTTTTTGTCAGAATAGAAATTCTGCATTCTCTCGGTTACCATCGAGCCGTCCTGCTGCTTTGGCGCATTGCGGTCGGCATTTCGGCGGCGCACCACGCCATGGCTTGTCTCTTGTGCCATTGCTTCTGTGGCCATGACAAGTGTGACAAGGGCTATAAGGCTTATTTTTATGATTTTATGCATAAGTTATAGATGAGATGTTTCATTTAGTTGACTATTACTTCCATAGGCGAAAGGTCGCGGACAAGACCGTCGGGGCCTTTGGCACGTATACGCGAGATGTAGAACCTCTTTCCACGACTGAGACGCTGGAACTGCTGTTTCTGGCGCTGTGAGAAAGCAGCACCCTGGCTCACTTCGGGCATTGCGTTGCCCGAGGAATCAAAGAAGACGGTTTCGAAGCTTTCGACGGTGAAAGGGGTATTGAGCAGGCCGTCGTCGATTGCTGCTTCCAGACCGTTGGCAGCCAGAAGAGTGGCTTTTTTGAAAGGTTTGCCGCCGCGATAACGGTCGGTGTTACCCTGGGCATCTTTGAATGCTATGAATGGAGTGGGGTCGGGGAGCTTGCGTACGCGGAAGGTGGTGCTGGCCATGGTCACGGGGTGTCCGTCCATGTTTGCTGTGACGGTTACAACGGCATCATCGCCCACCTTTGCCGGGCGTGCCACCCAGTGGTCGCCCTGGCGTGAGAGAGTGCCGTTTGTCATCGATGCCGAAATGTTGTTCATTGCCACGCCCGGCACGGAGATGCCCACGGGGTTGTCGATGCCGGCATAGAGCACGTTCATCATTGTTGCCGACACTGTGGCCATAGGCTCGATTACGGTGTAGGACGAGGTGAAATCATGGCGTGTCGAAGTGCCGTCGCTGTGCATCACTTCGAGATAGCCTTTATAGTCGAAATTGCCTGTCGACGCGGCTGTGATTTCATAGATGTCGGAGCCTTGAGGCAAAGCCTTTCCTTCGATATATACCTGCGGACGCTGAGTGGTGTCGACGGCGGCAAGGACAATGCTGGCCGAATATTTGCTGCCGCGCATCACCAGGCGGGACTGTGGCATGACGTAGGCGTTTAGTTCGTTCACGCGCACATCGCCGGCATCCACTTGCTCAAGGAGCGAGTTAAGAGCCTCGCCCTCGGCGTATAGAATGTCGCTCTGCAATTTGGAAAGAAGAGTGATGGCGGCAACCACAGGCTGCTGGTCGAATTTGGCTTCCTCCCATGGGAGAGGAGTCGGTATGCCCGGACGGCTGATAGGAGCTGTTGAGAGGGCTTCGGCCACCGAACGCTGCTTGGCGGTGTCGGGGATAAAAGCTCCGATATATTCGGCATATTTGTCGACATGCAGACGCAGGTCCTTTCCTTTGGAGGCTCCCGGGGCGAGCATTACGACGGCTGCCGATTCGAGGTCGTCGCGGTTGAGGATGTTTTCGGGGTCGCCGTCGTCGCCGTCGGCTTTGCGCACAATTGCGCTTTTGAGGCTGTCGACGTAGGTGTAGATGGCTGCTGTGCGGCGGCGTACGTCATCGGCTTTGGAGAGCCAAGGCCCGGCTTTTTCGGGGTTTTGCTGCGCGAGGGCTTCGAGGCGGCCATAGACAGCGGCATTACGCACGTTATATCCTGAATTGGAGCGTTTGAGGCCGTCGTGCACCTGTGTAAAGCCGTCGAGCACATCGCTCGACACATTGAGGGCGAGCATAGCCGTCAGGACGATATACATGAGGTTTATCATCTTCTGACGTGGCGACAGACGATTGTTGTTAGCTCCCATCGTTTATTGTTTGGTGCTGTTGTGCATAGCTTCGGTGTTGACGCTCACGCTGTTGATGTCGGGAGGCGTGGGCATCATTCCGGGGTGGTACATGTTCACTGTCATGGCGGCGATCATACGCTCGTAGATGCTGTTGAGCTGCTGCATGTAGCGTGCCATGCGTTCGGTCTCTTCGCAGTAGCGGGCGCTTTGGTTTGCACTCTTTTCGTACATGTCGCGAATGTCTTTTATGCCACAGTTCACGCGGTCGATGGAATCGATTTGTGAAGATACGCTGCGGAGCTGAAGCTCGTAGATTGTGTTCAGACCGCCGATGTTGCGGTAGAGGGTCTGCATCTGGTCCACGTAGCCTTGCGAGCTTTCGCTGATTCCGGCCGAGTTGTCGGTAATGGCTTTGTAGCTGTCGAGAAGCACTGTAGAAGCTTCGTTGAGGGCTTTGGTAGTTTCCTGCAGTTGTTGCATCTGGGCTGCTATGTCCTGCATTTGGCTGAGGTACTGCTCGGTGGCAGCTGCCATGCGAGCCTCGACGGGTGCATCGGCCGGCAAAGAGGCCGGTCCATAGACAGAAGCCTGCTGCGGAGCCTGGTTTGTTGCCTGGGAGGCTGCATTAATCACCACTCTGCCCGCCTGGCTGGCCTCGGCATCGCCGGCTGCTTCCTCGCCTTCTTTTTTCAGCTGTGGAAAAACGGCTTCCCAGTCATATTCCTTTGGAGGACGGTCGAAAGCGGTGAGCACGAACATCAGCACCTCCGTTCCCATACCAATGGATAGGAGGGTGTTTCCGCCGGGCAGGTGGAGGATTTTGAACAGTGCGCCCCAGATTACGATAGCAGCACCGATACTATAAGCAAAATTGAAGAATCGCTGGCCTTTATCGCTGCTGATGAAAGCGCTGATGCCACGACGGTATGTTTCTACTTTTCCCATTTTGATGAAGGTATGGAGTGGAGAGATTTATCGTTTTGAGTTTTGTTTCTGGCCTTTGGCAAAGCCAATCTGTGAGCGCACGCAACGGAATCCGATGTAGGAGCGTTGCTCGTTCTGGTACTCCCACATGCGCAGGTCGGAGCGTATGTTGTGAGCCACATCTTTCCACGAGCCGCCACGGATGATTTTTCGTTTCATCTTGTAGGGGTCTTCGAGAGCGGCATCGTAGCGGTACTCGGGGTTGAGGTCGCTGGTGAGGCGACCCACACTTTCGGTGAACGCGGTTGATGTCCATTCGCTGACGTTACCTGCCATGTCGTAGAGACCGAAGTCGTTGGGTGTGTATGTTCCCACCCGCGATGTGATGACGTGTCCGTCCTTGACATAGTTTCCTTCCTGTGGCTTGAAGTTGGCATAGAAACAGCCCTTGTCCTCGCTCATGGTAAGGTCGCCCTCCCAGGGGTAGGGGTTTTCGTTCACACCGGCACGGGCTGCATATTCCCACTCAGCCTCGGTTGGCAGGCGGTAGGGCTCTATATATATCCCATCTTTGCCCAGCGAGCGTTTGAGATAGTCGGTGCGCCAGTTTGCAAAGGCATTAGCTTGTTCCCAGCTCACACCCACCACGGGGTAATCGGAGTATCCTCCGTGAGCAAAGTACATTCGCACGTAAGGCTCGTTATAGGCGTTTTCAAAATCGTTTACCCAAGCCGTTGTGTCGGGGTAGACATTGACAATGTATGTGTTGAGGAAGTCGTAGTCTCCGGTGAGGGCGCGAGAAATTGTTTGGCGCACAATCTCGCCCTCCTCGTTGAAGAAGGCAGTATCCTTCGAAATCATCGGAAGCTCGGTTGCCACGGGGTGGTCGGTGTTATAGTCGCGGCGACGCGGGTCCAGACGGTTGCGGCGACGCACAGCTTCGGTCTGGTTGTATACTTCGTAGCGGTAGTTGAGCTGTCGGTGGTCGAGTTCGCGGACACCGGTAATCGGGTTGGTGCGGTATACGCTTTCAATAGCGCGCAGCTCGTCCTCGTTGGGGTTTCGCCAGGGAATAGGCTTGTTCCAGTTCAGATGAGGTGTCACAGGGTTGCCTTCGCGGTCTTCTTCAATTTTGAAGTCCTCGTTACCTCCGTATGCCGGGTCGGCGAGGCGTTCGCGGATAATGCTGTCTCGCACCCATATTACGAACTGCTTGTATTTTCCGTTTGTAATCTCGGTTTCGTCCATCCAGAAACCGTCGACCGATATACCTCTGGCGTTAGCCTTCAGGTTCCACAGCGAATCATCCTTATTGACGCCCATCTTCATGGAACCTCTGTCGATGAGCACCATTCCGTAGGGGGTAGGTTCGGTCCAAGCGGTGCCTCCGATTCCGGTCACTTCTCCTCCGGCCGACGAGCGCGAGCCGCCAACGGCACACGAGGCAAAGAGTGTTCCGGCGGCGAGTATTGTAATTAATATGTGGCTTATTTTCTTCATTTGTCTTGCAGATGCAGGAATGATTGGATGTTTCAAATTTTATAATATGCGCACGCTTTTGTGTCGGTGGCGGTTTTTGTCGGAGAGGTCGAGCTTGAGGCTGTATCCGGCCATTATTTCGTGGCTTCCGGACGATGCCTGGTGAATGGCCGATGTGGCATAGTCGTAGCTGTAGCCTATATAGAAGTTGCGGTATTCGGCTGCCACGCTGATGATTAATGCATCATCGAAACGGTAGCCCACACCGAAACTCAGAAACTTTCGCCAGCGGGCGCGGGCTGTCAGTTCTGCCGCCGTGTTCGTAAAGTCGCTCTTGACCAAAAAGGATGG
>CAJUAR010000088.1 GCA_910584495.1 uncultured Muribaculaceae bacterium | reverse complement strand
ACGCGTAACAATTAAATCGGTTCGAGCAAACGGATTGGCTGCGAATTTGAGGGTTAAAGATTAGTCACAATGTCATTTGTAATAGACATTACATCGGCAAAAATACACATAAAAACCGAATCTCCAAACTTCGTGCTAAAAAATTTTCAAAAAAAGCCAAAAAAAACCAACTTCCGTTCTTAGCTGTCGGATTTTGCAGCGAAGGGCGATGCTGCATTTTTTAATATTTGCTTCGATCCTTTGCGCGTCGAAGCCGGACTGTCAGGTGCATCGGGCGACTGAAAAAAAGGATATGGCACGCCATAGACATTATCTATGTCGCCGCCGGGGCTCAGATAACCGTCGACGATGGTGTCGCGTCCCGAAGGATTCTCGAAAGTATAGAGCTGGAAGCAATGAAGCATTGCAGCAAGTTGCTCAAAGATTGTATCCTGAATAGCTTCGTAAGCAAACCACTTCGATGTGGCGGTGAAACAATAGACCTGGAAGGGAATACCGGCCGCTGTCTGCGGCAAGGTGGACACAAAGCAGTCGCTGGAGTGCGAAATATGAGGGTTGGCATCGAGCCACATCTTCATATATGCGCGGAAGAGGCCAAGATTGGTATCGATGGTGCCGTCGACAAGTCCGTCGGGATTATCAACATCGGCAACTCGTCCGGCAGCTTTCTGTTCCAGTTTTTTTGTGATATACGCATCCATAAAAGGCACCGCGCGTATCTGTTCGAGCATCTCGGGGCTTGCGGGAAGCACGCTGTCGGCATCAATCATATAGCAACGGCAGATGCGGCGTGTCATGCTCTCCTGCATGGAGCGGTAGTTTTTGAACCCTGTGCTTATCAGGCTGTATGGAGGGAGGGTACTTGTGGTCTTATCCCAGTTGAGAACTTTGACAGCCGTCAGCGACACTTCCTGCACCGTACCGTTGGCTCCACCGGCCTCAATCCAGTCGCCAACATGCAGACTGTCGTTTTCTGACAGCTGCACACCGGCAACAAGCCCTAAAATACTATCTTTGAACACCAACATAAGCACGGCGGCGAAAGCTCCAAGCCCGGCAAGCAAAGCCCCCGGCGACTTATCGACAAGCACAGCCACCACAATAATGACGGCCACAATCCAGATAATACCCTTTGCCAGCTGTGCCAAGCCCTTGAGGGGCAGCTTGCGTTTGTTCTCGCGACGGTCCACGTGCTGCCAGATTGCAAAAATCAAAGCAGAAACGGCAATAGCTGTGACTATAACCATATATATAATGGTAATCTTGGTGAATACCGACGAAAGTCCGTTGTGGTTCGACAACGTGAACTGAATCAAAATCAAAAACACCAAGGCCGGGATAATGCGGCAAATCTTGTGGAAGAACTTCACTTCGGTGAGAGATGTATAAGCATCGTTGCTCCACCGTTTGGCAATCTCTTTAACAATTCTGAAAATTATCCACTGCGCCAGCCAGCCAACAGCCAACGACACTCCGAGCACAACAACGGCATAGAAAAAAGTTACCACTGTCTGGTTGTGTTCAAGGCCGAAAATGCCGAGAATCCAGTTGACAATCCTCATAATCCACTGGGCAATGGCATAGGACGCTCCCGTACGGTCGCCGATAAAACGACGAATATCTTCGGCCGTAGCCGGAAGGGCCGACGGCACTGCGAGTAAAATCGAAGCAGGGGTCATAGCATCTTAATGAATATTTATTACTATGACAATACCGGGGCTTGTTTTGTTCGTGCACATATTAAAAATTTTGGCACTCAGAGTTTTTTGTTTACTTTTGCTGCATGGTTCGACTGTTCTCCGCCTTTGCACTGTTGTTTATGTCGCTGTCGGCGACAGCCCTCGGCACGGCCCTCGATTCGATGCTTAATGCACTCGACTATGAAATAAGCATTGCCCAAGCAGCCTATATCGAGCCAAAGGAAGCCAGGATGGCAAATCTGCGCAACCTTCTTAAAAGGGCCAAAACCGACAAAGCCCGCTTCGATCTCCTGCGCGAACTGCACCGCGAATATCTCTTCTTTCAGTTCGACACTGCCTATAGCTATGCCCGCCGCATGGAGAGCGTGGCTCTAAGGATGGACGACAGCGTCCACACAAGTATTGCCCGAATAGCCTTGCTCGAATCTTTTACATCGGTAGGATTGTTTCACGAGGCCATGGAAACATCGAGAAAAATTGCAGCAGACATACTTCCGCCTGAAGAACGCGTCACCTACTTTCTTGATTGTGCCAAGCTATACCAAAGCATGGAATCGTATGCCGCCGGCACCAACGATCTTGTGCAACAATACTACGAGCGTCGCCGCAACTGCTACGATACTGTGATGCAGCAAACACAACCCGACAATTACAACTATGCCATAGCCAATTTAGAAAAATACCGCATTAACAACTATGCCACACCGCAAGCAATCTCAATGTGCAAGGATATGCTGGCGCGCTACAAGATGGATTTCCATCAAAAGGCAATAAATTACTCTACACTGGGCGTTGCCTATGACATAATGGGCATGACCGATTCGGCTGCCTACTACTCTGCCATGTCGGCTATTAACGATATACGCTCCAACACCCGCGAAACTACGGCAACCAAAACCCTTGCCTCCATCATGTTGCGAAAGGGCGATATTGAGCGTGCCAACAGATATATCCACTGCGCCCTCAGCGATGCCGAGAATTACAACAGCCGAATAAGAAAGGTTGAAATCAACGCAATTATGCCAATCATCGAAAATGCCCGTCACAACAGGCTGTCGCTAAGACAGAAACAGCTCATTTGTGTAGCTACAGCCATTGCAATGCTACTTGCTCTGACGGCAGTTCTTTTTTTCAAGTTGAAAAAGAGAAATCGCATTCTCACCCAGATGGACCAAGAGAACAAAGAAAAAGCCCGCGCACTCGAAGAAAGCAACAATGCCCTGGCCGAAGCCATAACCGACCTCAAGGAAGCCAAGGAAATCAAGGACCAGTATATTATACAGTCGTTATATTCCAACACAGATTTCGTCAGCGAGGTTGAGGAAAAGACTAAACGAGCTCTTCTCAAGCTCAAAAGCAAACAATATGCCGAAGTAACCGGAATTCTGTCCGATATGGGTGTGCGCCGAGAACAGGCAAGGATGTACAACACTTTCGACAACGCCTTCCTTAAACTTTTTCCCAATTTTATTGTCGAAATCAACAAGCTCCTCGTGCCGGAGCACCAAATCTGCCTTATCGACGGCAAACTACCCACCGAAGTGCGCATCTTGGCCCTTATGCGACTTGGCATCGAATCGCCAAGCCAAATAGCGCAATACCTTTCTCTTTCGGTCAACACCGTCTATGTCTATAAAGCCAAAATCAAAGCCAAAGCCACCGTGGATAAAAACCTTTTCGACCGCCTGATTATGGAGATTCCCAAGCCTTGACAGTGTTAATTTTATTAACATCAAAGCCTTGTTTTCAAAAATCCTTGCATATTGATTAACTTTAATTTTTTAATCTGACCTTAATTCGCACACATCTCATCATTGCTTTATTACTGATACACAACGTGTTTGCATCTTAATAACCTTATATTTGATTTGGCAACTGTTACGAATGGGGAAAATGTAGCTAATTTTGCAGCAACGAATTGCTATGAAAACCAAATCAAATAATTAACCAATCTTTACTCATGAAAGCAACAAAGCAAAAATTCTTTGCACTACTGTTTGTTCTTGCAGCTTTCGTCTTGTCGCCGGCAGTGTCCGCACAGGATGTAAGCCTGAAAGGAACAGTAGTTGATGCCGAGAACACCGAACCGCTCATCGGAGCTTCGGTGACTGTAAAAGGAACGAAACTCGCGGCCGTAACCGACCTCGACGGAGCCTTCCAGCTAAAAAACGTTCCGGCAAACGCAACCGTAATCGTTTCCTATGTGAGCTACAAAACTCAGAACATCGACCTCAAAGGCCGGACCGAAATAAATGTGGCTCTCGTCCCCGACAACGAACTTCTCAACGAAGTTGTGGTCATCGGCTACGGCACAATGGACAAGAAGGAACTCACATCGGCCATTTCACACGTCGGTGAAAAAGACTTCCTCAGCGTAAGCTCCATGGATCCCTCCATGATGATTCAGGGCAAAGTGCCAGGTGTGTCTATTACCAACACCGGCGCTGCCGACCCCAACAACCAGGCCAGCATCCAGATTCGTGGTGTTTCGTCGCGCGCGGCAGGCCTTGGCCCGCTCATCGTCATCGACGGCGTGCCCGGAGGCAACCTCACCAACCTAAACACCAACGATATAGCATCGTTCGACATACTCAAGGACGGTGCCGCTTCAGCCATCTACGGTACTCGCGGCTCGAACGGTGTTATTCTCGTAACAACCAAGAAAGGCACAAAGGACGGCAGCGTCCACACAACCTACTCAGGCGTTTTTGCCTGGGACAAAGTCAAGAACGAACTCGACATGATGAATGCCCAGGAATACCGCGATGTGCGCCTCGGCTGGGGTGACAACGGCGTGGACCTCGGAGGCAACTACGACTGGCTCAAAGGTGTGAGCCGAACCGGCTTCGCTCATCACCACACCCTTAGCCTCAGCGGTGGCAACGACCGTACAAACTACCGCATCAGCGTTGACTATCGCGACCACAAGGGTATCGACCTACGTTCGCGCCGCGAGGAATACGGTGGCCGTGCCGCTATTGCACACACCAGCAAAGGCGGTCTGTTCAATTTCACCATCAATCTTGCACCCCGTATCGTCTACCGCGACCAGGCCGACTGGAACGTGTTTAAAAACGCAATAGAGGCAAACCCCACAACCCCGCTCATGGACCCGGAGAACCCCTCGCGCTACTACAACTTCCAGGGCCAGGTGGTTGGCTACAACCCCGTTGAATCGCAGCGTCTCGAAACCGACCATGGCGACACCAAGCTTCTCGACTGGGATGCTACTGCGCGTCTCAATCTGCTGCCTCTATTCTGGAACGGCAGTAACGACTGCCCCTTCACACTGAACACCCAGGTGATGTTTGCCGACCATCAGTACGACAACAACAATTCCTGGTTCCGACCATCCACCAGCACTCAGGCCATCAACGCAGGACGCGAAGGCGAAGCAAGCCGGAGCTATTCTAAAGAAAAACAGTATATCGTTGAATGGATTACCAACTTCGGCGCCCGTTTCGGCAAAAACAACTTCAAACTCATGTTCGGTTACTCCTACCAGTACTCGCAGTATGAAGGTTTCTCTGCCGAGAACAAGGACTTCCCCAACGATGGTCTGCACGGCGACAACCTCGGTTCCGGAGAATATATGAAAGACGAAGGCGAAGTGGGCATGAGCTCGTACAAAAACGACGCAAAACTCATTTCTTTCTTCGGCCGTGTGAGCTACGACTGGGACGGCAAATACCTCCTCACCGCATCGCTTCGTCACGAAGGCAGCTCCAAATTCGGTGTCAACAACAAATGGGGTAACTTCCCGGCCGTGTCTGCGGGATGGCGCATCAGCCAGGAATCATTCATGGAAAACACCCGCTCTTGGCTTAACGACCTCAAAATACGCGCCGACTATGGCGAAACCGGCAATCAGAACTTCGACAGCTACAAGAGCATCAGCACCATGAGCGGATTCGGATATTATCTCTACAACGGCAAATTCATCCAGGTGTGGGGACCGGGCAAAAATGTAAATCCCGACCTCCGTTGGGAGAAAAACAAAAACTGGAACGTAGGCATCGACTTCTCTATGTTCAACAACCGGTTCTATGGCTCGCTCAACTATTTCAACCGCAAGACCGAAGACCTCCTGGGCGACTACAAGGTTCCGGTTCCGCCCTATCTCCACGACGAAACATTTGTCAACGTGGGCACAATGAAGAACACAGGCTTTGAATTCGACCTCGGTTTCATTGCCGTCCAGTCCAAGGACTTCCAGTACGACTTCAGCGTTGTAGGCTCGACAATGAGCAACAAATTTGTAGACTTCAGCAATTCGGAATATGTCGGACAGGACTATTACAGCGTCTGCAGTACCGAAGACCCCTACCCCTACTATAACCTTCAGCGCATCGAAAAAGGCCAGTCTATCGGCAACTTCTATATGTGGAAATATGCCGGTATCAACGAAGACGGCGAATGGCTCGTCTACGACAAGGACGGCGATATTATCAACGCCAGCCAGGCCTCCGAAGCCGACCGTCAGAAAGTGGGCAACGGCATGCCCAAGTTCACAATGTCGACAACCCACAACTTCCGCTACCGCAACTTCGACCTGAGCCTCTTCTTCCGCGGTGCATTCGGTTTCGACATCTTCAATATCCACGACTTCTACTACGGCACTCGCAAATTCAACGGCAACGTTCTCAAGAAAGCCTACGGCAAGAATTTCGCCATCAGCCCCACTTCGTCGCATGCCGTTACTGACTACTTCCTCGAAAGCGGCGACTACTTCAAGCTCGACCAGCTCACCCTGGGCTACACCCTCAACCTGCCCAACGCACGCTTCATGGACAAGCTCCGCATCTACGGAACGGTTAAAAACGTGTTCACCATCACCAAATTCAGCGGCGTTGACCCTTCGACCTATCAGGTGAACGGTTTAACCCCCGGCGCACAAGGCGGCCGTTCCTATTTCCCCTCCACACGCCAGTTCATCCTCGGTGTGCAGCTCGACTTCTAATCTCTTAGCAATCAACCAACCATGAATATAAAATTCATCAAATCGATAGCAGTAGCCGCAGCATGCACGGCCATGCTGGCCTCCTGCACCGACCTGGACGAAAAACTCTACGACCAGGTGGGCTCGCAGAACTACTACAACACCAAATCCGATGTGGTGCGTGCCGTATTCCGTCCCTTCGAACACGCTTTCTGGAGCATCCAGAGCCGACACGTGCTCAACGAACTCACTGCCGACCAACTCATCACCCCAACTCGCGACGGGTGGTGGGACGACGGCGGCAAATGGCGCAAACTCCACTACCACCAGTGGAACGTTGAAGACGGCGGCGATGCTCAGACCGAATGGAACGGCTGCTTCCAGGGCATCGGGCAGTGCAACTATGTAATCGAGGACATGGCCATGCTCGGTGCCGAAAAATTCGGTTTCAGCCAGGCCGAGTTCGACAACCTCGCCGCCCAGTGCCGCGCCCTCCGCGCTTGGTTCTACATCCGTCTGCTCGATGCTTTCCGCAATGTGCCTCTGACTGTCAGCTTTTACGATATGAGCCAGAACTCCGACGGCCAGGTCGAGCCTAAGGTAATCTTCGAATTCATCGAAGGCGAACTCAAAGACTGCCTCACACTCCTTGCCAAGAAAGAAACCCTCGGCACTCTGGGACAGATTCAGGGACAGTGGACGCAGGCCGGGGCCGCAGCCCTGCTGATGCGCCTCTACCTCAACGCCGAAGTTTATGTGGGCGAAGACCGCTACAGCGATTGCGAGACCGTGGCCCAGGACATCATTTCCGGCAAATACGGGGCCTACGAGCTCGCCGACCGCTGGGACGCTCCCTTCGACTGGAACAACGACACCTGCGACGAAGTGATCTTCGGCTTCCCCGGCGACCAGGGATACACCTACTGGCACTATCAGGGAGACACATATTGGTGGACAACCCCAGCACGCGCACGCTACTACTTCAACGACAGCAAGTGCAAGGCCGGCGACCACAACACCAAGTATGCAGCCTCGCCGAGCTTCGACCTCAACGGCGAGCTCTATACCTACGAGCTGGGAATGCCAATCCAGAACTTCCGTAAGTACGACGGTGACTACCGCATGAAGCTCTACCGCAACCTCGGCGACAGCAAACGCGAAGGCATGTTCCTCTTCGGATATCTCGAATACGTCGATGAAAACGGTGCCACAAAACGTGTCCGTGCACCCGAACAGCCCTACGACCTATATATCCGCGATGCCGTGGGCAAATTCCAGGGCTTGGACCCCGAAAAATGGCCTGCCGACAAAAATAGCTCGCTGCCTAACGGCGACCATAACTCGGGATGGCACTTCGCCAAATATCCCTTCTACTCCGACGAGGACGCACACCAGATGGAGAGCGACTTCACCGAAATCCGCCTCGCCGAAGTCTACTACTCACTGGCAGAATGCAAACTCCGCGCCGGAAAGACTGCCGATGCCGCCAAGCTCCTCAACCAGGTTCGCCGCCGCAACTATCCTGCCGAGAACCTCGCCACGGTGCTCTACGAACCCGAAGGCAAAGCCAAACTCAATCTCAAGGAAATGCTCGACGAGTGGGGGCGTGAATTCTTCGCCGAAAGCCGTCGTCGCGTCGACCTGATCCGATTCGGAAAGTTCTCCTCCGGAAGCTGGTGGGACAAAACTCCCGATGCCGACAAACACTATGAAATCTTCCCCTTGATGCGTCCCATCCTCGACGCAAATCCAGCCCTGAAGCAAAATCCCGGCTATAACAATTAATCACTATGAAAGTCAACAAACTATATATTGCTGCCGCTGCGGCCATGTCTCTGTCGTTTGCGGCCTGCAACGACGAAAAAGATCTCGTGGTCATCGAAGGCAACCTTCCCATCAAGACTTCGTCGCTGTACATGGTGGGCGATGCAACTCCAAACGGTTGGAACATCGATGCACCGACACCTCTGGCCCAGTCGGCCGACGACCCTCTCATCTTCTCTTGGGAAGGCGAGCTAAACACCGGCGAGATGAAACTATGCCTCACTCCCGGCAGCTGGGACGCGCCTTTCGTGCGCCCTGTGGAAAACGGAACTGAAATTGGCAAAGAACCCATCGTCAATGCCCCGTTCCAGATGCACGCCGGCGACCCCGATGAAAAATGGAGAATCGCCGTTGCCGGCAAATACCTCCTCACTTTCGACATGCGAAACTGGTGCATGTCCTCAAGCTTCCTCGGCGGTACAGAAGGCCCCAAAATCGAACCTATCGAAACAGAATGCCTCTTCATCGTCGGCGATGCAACGCCCAACGGATGGAACATCGACGAACCCACCCAGCTCACCAAAACCGCCGACTACACCTTCGTCTTCGAAGGCCCCCTCAATACCGGCGAGATGAAAGCAGGAACCGTCTTAGGCAGCTGGGATGCCAAATTCGTCCGCCCCTCCG
>CAJUAR010000087.1 GCA_910584495.1 uncultured Muribaculaceae bacterium | reverse complement strand
GTGACAGCGGCTTATGGCGCATGACTGCCGTATCAGCCGAACAAGTCGCAATTATTGGGCGCACAGGACTTATTCCACATGTCCGATGTTTCAGGCTTGCCGACGAACAAGCTATATATGTTTATGGTTATATTTTAAACAAAAGATAATTTTATGAGACGCAAAACCATTATTCTACTGCTTGCGGCTTGTATAACTGCCGCAGGAGGATTAACATCATGCGGTTCGATGCACAGTTACTGGGGTGTCGAGGGCTGCTATCCCGAATGTCATGACCATGGGCCACATAAAAAACATAAGAAGCATAAGAAACATAAAAAGCCCAAAAAGTATTATTACTATGGCCATGACAATGGTCGGTTTCACCACCACCCCGAACACTACTGAGGCTTTTTAATACCGTGCGCTTCGAGGAAACGCAGCAAATCGGCATAGTAGCGCGAGCGATTGTCGGGCTGTCGGCTGTCGGGCAAAGAAGGATCGACAGAAGAACTAAGGTGCTTATTCCGACAAAGCCACGAGTATTCAAACTGGTTCTTGGCAACAGACGGAAGACAGCCCGTGTGTTCTATAATTTTTTTTACCTTGGAGCAATTTTCGCGGAAACGAAGTTCGCCTGAGCTCTGCGGCAGGACCTCATTATCCCTACGAAACTTCCTAAAACGCTCCCATTGCTCTTCGGTATAGAAGATATTACCGGCTTCGACGTTTTCAAGCCAATGGGACAGCGTGGATTCCTCCGGGTTCAAATTCATGGGCATGCGCTGATTTTTAGCAACAAAATCCTTTACCTGCTCGAAACGTTGTTCGAAGGGAAGGCGGGACACCGACCGCGGAGTGGCTGGCAAAACATCGGGGTAATACAGCTCCTTGAGACCATAGCCCATAGTTCCGAGTGAGACGAAATTTTTGCCTTTATCGAGATAAATGAGTGTTGACAAACTCTTTTCGGTGGTGTCCGGAAAGAATTTCAAAGCATTCTTATAGAGTTGGGATAGCGACATTGGACGTTGCGAATCGCGCAGACACTTAATCATAAATTCAGTGAGAGAACCGGTGAAGATTTCCTTCCAGTGAGCCAATACATATCGACCGGAACGTCCCACCGGCAGAATTTTGCTGCTTCGGAGGATGTAGGAACGCAGGGTTGTTGTGTTGTTGAGCTTAAACTCCGGATAGCGGCTGACAAATTCATCACAAATTTCATCGTAACGCATAGAAGAGCCTCTGTTTTCGAGAATTTTACACAAACAGTCATCAACCGAAAGCTTGTTCGACTTCATAACCACGAATGGAGATCTCACCTTGATCACGTCGCCGAGGGTCTTCATAAAATCGAGAAATATAGGGAAAATAAGGTGAACATCGGGATGGAAACTTCGAGGCGGCTTAGAAAGCCTGACAAAGGGAACAATAGAAAACTCCTCGCGGCAATTTTTACGCATATTGTAACGCTTGATCAGTCCGCGAACCGTGGTCATAATCCTGACGTTACGAAGGAGTTCCTTTTTTACAAGGTATATGGGTGAATCGGGAGAGAGGGAGACAATAGTATATGAATCGTCGAAAGCACAGACAACTGCCATGAGACGGCGTGCATCAATTTCGCCGTCGATTTCTTCATTTGCTTTGATTTTCTGCCACACATCGAGATAGTCGGGCATAAACGGGCTGTCGATGTATTTGAGGATTTGCCGGCTCTGACTAGCAAGCACCGCAGGGAAGCCGAGAGCACTCTGAGAAAGCTGGCGCACACGCTCGCTGGAAATTCCCATGCGACGACCGGCTTCGTCGAGCGAGAGTTCGACATTGTCAGAACCGAAGCCATATACGAGCCTGTAGGCACAGGCATCACGCGAAGAACTGCGCCGGATATACTTAATGAACAAATCGATCCAAGGCAGCTCTCTATTCTCGAGACGTTTCCGAACCAAGACGGAACATTCCTCGGCAGAGAGGAAAGGAAATTTGTTGCTCATGCTTATGAACAAAAAGCCTTGGAGATGCTCCACCAGCATATGACGCGGCGCAGAGACCAGAGGCAAGACCTTGGAGCTGAAAACGTCCAGAAAACGTTTATACTCCATTCGGCTCTTGGCTCCGCAACCCTTCAGACGCAAACTCTCGATGTCTGTTTCGCTGCCAAGCAAATTCATGGCATCATCGCAGGATGCGAAACTGCGGAATGCATTGCGAGTGCGTACCGAGAGCTGAGCAAAATGCAAGGCAAACTCCTCCTGCAGAGCCTCGCGATACGATTGGGGCAAGGAATGGAAAAGGCGAAGCTCCAAATATCTGTCGTTCCGAGCCTTCAAAATTTCGATTATAGCGTCGAGAGACAGCGATCGACTGTCGATTATGTGTTCGATGTGTTGTTGCCACACATTGCAAAACTCGAGAACATTGTCGAGCAGGATATACGGTTTATGTCCGGAATATGAACCGTAAATCCTGAAGCAAAATTTTTCACGGTCGCAAATAATATCACTAATAAGCTTACCAATGCTCTCAACGTCGAAAATACCCGACACTATCGACAACATGGCCCCTGAACTCTCCGCCCTCCACTGTTCCAAAGCCAGGGGCAAAGCACCGAGCAAGGCATAAAATTCGGGACCTTCGGCGGCAGACCGCGGCACATCACGATATTTATTGATGATATTGGCAAGTTCCGCACTGCTTTTTGGGCCACAGTTCGGAAACCTCTGCAACCATTCCGAAGAATAATTCAAAAGGTCGCCAATGGTATCGATATGATACTGTCGGCAAACATTACGAGCCCTGATACTGAGTTTTTCGATGGTCGAAATCTCGGTGATGGTTGTTTCTTGAGTTATAGACATCAGGTAATAGTTTATTCAGTCGCAAATATACAATAAAAAAATTGAAAACGAACAAAAAGAATTTCAATTTTAAGCAGCAATCGCGATTTCCGCCACGACATCGACGCAAACAACCGACGAGACAAAGTAAAAAAATAAGGTATTCAGACATATCCGACACCAAATATTCACTATCCGGCAGGATAAACGATATAAAGGAACAAGCCGGATATGCTTCTATCATATCCGGCTTGGCAAATGGAAGGAATATTGTATCAACGACCTCCTCCGAGCGACTGGTAGAGATTGATTACGGCATTAGCTCGCGCCAGGTCTGTGTTGATTTGGCTGATTTGGGCATTGAGCAGGCTCTGCTGTGCGGTAAGCACTTCGAGATAGCTCGTCGAACCGGTTGAATAGAGCATGAGATCTTTAGTATATTCGACGGATTTTTCGAGATTTGCCACCTGGTCAACAAGGAGAGCTGATTTTGTCATGCTCTTGTCGTAGACTGTGAGGGCATCGGAAACCTCGGCAGCGGCACTGAGGAGCTTGTATTCGAAGTTATATAGAGCTTGCTTCTGCTGAGCCTTCGCAGCCTTGAGGCGGGCAATGTTCTGTCCACGCATAAACAGCGGGGCTGTGACCGAGCCGGCAAGGTTATAGAACCACTCGCCGGGATTACGGACAATAGAACCGAGAAGGTTTGTGAATCCCCCCTGGGCAGTGATTGTCACACCGGGATAGAAAGCAGCGCGTGCGCTGTTGGTGGTATAATAAGCGGCAGCGAGCGACTGTTCGGCAGCCTGAACGTCAGGACGGCAAGCAAGCTCCACCATGTTGACGCCATTCTGTACAGAAACGGGGATGGCGAGGTCTACCTTGTCGGCAACGTCCCACTGCTGGGGCAGCGTGTTTAGGAGCAGGCTCATGGTGTTGTTGAGACGGTCGAGCGTGCTTTCGAGGTCGGTGATGGAGCCAAGTATGTTATAGTAGTTTGCAGCCGACTGGACAACGGCAGCTTCTGTGACACCACGTCCGGCCTCTTTAAGGTCGCGCATAGTCTCGACGGTTTCTTTCCACAGCTCGGCTGTGCTGCGCGACAGATTGAGCTGGCTGCGCACGGCGGCAATGGAATAATATGTCGAGGCCACGCCTGATATAATCTGGCTACGCACAGCCTGAGCATAAGCCTCGCTCTGAAGCAAAGCAGCCTTAGCTCCACGCTTGCTGTTCAGCAACTTTCCGAATATATCCACCTCCCAGCTTGCCTGCGCAGGCAGGGAGTAGCTCCAGCTGAGGTCGCTTCCAGCAATCGAAGAGCCAGCCCCGTTCGGTGCGAGGACCAGTGAAGGCAGATAGGCGAGCTTGGCACCCTGCAGGTTGGCATGCGCAATTTCGGTGTTTAGCTGGGCATTGCGAAGGTTTGTGTTGTTCTGCAGCGCCTGCTCGATGAGAGCGGCAAGTTTGGGGTCAGTGAACACCTTTTCCCACAGCAGATTTCCAAAGGCAGCAGAATCGACCTGAGCCTGCCGCGCCTCGGCATAGGCCTTGGTCAGGGCCGTATCGGTTGGAGTGCTATATTTATTGTAGATGTGGCAGCCGGAGAGGGAGCTTGCGGCAAGGGCAACGACGGCCACACGCATAATATTTTTCATTTTCATATTCATAAGAAATGTTAGTGTGCGTATTGCTCAATTTCGTTTTCGATAGTTCCGCCACGCTCCTGGTTATCCCAGCGTATCGGTTTGATTTTTTCCTGGATGAGTTCGAACACCACAAAGAGTGCGGGCACCACGAAAATCTGACAAACCATGCCAATGAGCATACCGCCCACCGAGCCGGCACCGAGAGCGCGGTTGCCGTTTGCACCTACACCGCTGGCAAACATCATAGGCAGAAGGCCGATTACCATGGCCAGCGAGGTCATAAGGATAGGTCTCAGACGGGCTGCAGCACCGGCAATGGCCGAGTTGAAGACGCTCATGCCGGTCTGACGGCGCTCGAGTGCGAACTCAACGATGAGGATGGCGTTTTTGGCCAACAGACCGATGAGCATGATTAGGGCAATCTGCAGATAGATGTTGTTCGAAATGCCGAACATGCGGGCAAAGATAAATGCACCGGCAAGACCGAATGGAATCGAGAGGATGACAGCAAAAGGCAGCATATAGCTTTCGTACTGCGCCGAAAGGAGCAAGTAGACAAACAGCAGACAGAGGCCGAAGATTGTAGCCGTAGCCGACGAACCTGAGTTACCGCTGCCGGCTTCCTCGCGTGTCATACCGGAATATTCGTAGCCATAGCCCTGAGGCAGTGTCTCGGCAGCCACGCGCTCGATGGCGGCAATGGCCTCGCCTGTGGAGTAGCCGGGGTTGGGAGTACCGGTCACGGCAATGGATGTGAACATGTTGAAGCGGTTCATCAGGTCAGGACCGTAGACACGTGTCAGCTTCACAAAGTTTGCTATAGGAGCCATTTCGCTGCCGTTGCGCACCTTCACTTTGTTGAGCGATTCCAGGTTGACACGAGCCTCTGGCGGAGCCTGCATCATCACACGGTAGATTTTGCCGAAACGGTTGAAGTTCGACACATACATACCGCCATAGTAGCCCTGGAGAGTTGAAAGAATGTCGCGGGGGCTGATTCCGGCCTTCTTGGCCTTTGCAGCATCGATGTCGATCATATACTGCGGGAAGGAGGGATTGAAGGTTGTGTATGCAGCCTGAATTTCGGGGCACTGGTTGAGAGCGCCAAGGAAACCCTGCACCACGCCGAAGAACTTGTTGATGTCGCCGCCGGTGCGGTCCTGCATCTTCATTTCAAAACCGTTTGTTGCCGAGTATCCGGTAATCATAGGCGGTGCGAAAATCATCACACGACCATCGCGGATTGACTGGCCCACGATGCCGTAGAGCTGCTGGATAATTTTTTCGGCACTTTCGTCCTTGGTACGTTCCGCCCAGTTCCTGAGCTTGATCAGGAAAGCGCCATAAGTCGGGCCCTGACCGGCAATGAAGGAGTAGCCGTTAATCATCTGGCGCGATTCGATGGCCGGAATCTTGGCGCAGATGCTGTCGAGCTGGTCCAGCACCTGTCCGGTTCGTTCCTGCGATGTGCCGGCTGGCATGTCGACCATGGCAAAAATCATACCGGTATCTTCATTAGGCACAAGAGCCGAAGGCGTGGTTGACATGAGCCAAACCAGCACACCTACAGAAGCTACAACCGTTGCAAAAGAAGTAATCTTGTGGTTTGCAAACCACTTGGCGCCGCCACGATAGGACTCGAGGAGCTTGCCGAAGTTCTTTTCGAAAGAAGCGTGGAAACGCTTGCCGAAAAGACCGAGAACAGCAACGATAGCCACAGCCCAAGCAATGACAGAAAGCACAATATTTTCGAAGCTGAACCAACCGAGCACCATGAAAGTGATGGTGGCAATCAGCAGAGTGAAGGTGATGAGAGGATGAATGTCGAGAGCAAAAGTGCGTTTGTAGCGCTGAGCCATTGCCTGACCGGCAGCTTTATAGGCATCGCCCATACGCTCCTTAAGGCCCGGCACTTCCTCGCCGTCTTTTTTGTGCGGTTTAAGGAAGATAGCACACAGAGCCGGCGACAATGTGAGAGCGTTGACAGCCGAGAAACCGATGGCTATGGCCATGGTGAGACCAAATTGGCGGTAGAACACACCCGAGGTACCCGGCATGAAAGACACGGGAATGAACACAAGCATCATCACAAGGGTGATGGAAATAAGAGCCCCGGCAATCTCGCCCATGGCATCGATTGAAGCACGACGTGCCGATGCATAGCCCTGGTCGAGCTTGGCATGGACGGCCTCAACCACCACAATGGCATCGTCCACCACAATGGCAATTGCAAGCACGAGAGCTGACAGGGTGATGAGGTTGATGGAGAAGCCAATGAGCGACATAACAAAGAACGTACCAATCAAGGCCACGGGAATGGCAATGGCTGGAATAAGCGTGGAGCGCATATCCTGTAGGAATACGTATACCACGAAGAACACAAGGATGAAAGCCTCGATGAGCGTATGGACCACAGTGTTGATCGACGCATAGAGGAATTCGTTGTTGTTCATAGGAATCTCATAGTCGAGACCCTGCGGCAGGTCGGCACGGAGTTTGTTGACAAGGGCAATACAGTCCTCGATAATCTTGGTGGCGTTAGAGCCCGGGGTCTGGAACACCATTGCCATTGAAGACATGCGTCCGTTGAACTTATTGCTGAAGCCGTATGTCACACGCCCCAGCTCAATATCGGCCACATCCTTAAGATAAAGAACTTCGCCGTTTGCACCGGTGCGCACCACAATGTCGCCAAACTCTTCGGGCTTGGACAGACGGCCGCGATAACGCATAATGTACTGGAACGACTGGTCGCCCTGCTCGCCGAACGCACCGGGAGCGGCTTCGACGTTCTGCTCGGCAAGAGCTGCCGACACATCGGCAGGCATCAGATGGTACTGAGCCATCACATCGGGCTTGAGCCATATACGCATTGAATAATCGGCACCGAAAGCCATCACGTCGCCCACACCCTCGACACGCTGTACCTCGGGGATAACGTTAATTTTCATATAGTTATCGAGGAACTCGGGAGTGTAGGTCTGAGCACTTGTTGTGTCGACAAGAGCGATACCTACAAGCATTGAGGTCTGGCGTTTGCGGGTCTGCACGCCCACCTGGTTCACTTCGGAAGGCAGAAGATTTGCAGCGGCACTCACACGGTTCTGCACATCGACGGCAGCCATGTCGGGGTCGAACCCCTGTTCGAAATGGACATTGATGGTAGCCGAGCCTGTGTTTGTGGCAGTTGACTCCATATATGTCATGCCTTGGGCACCGTTTATGCTCTCTTCCAGAGGGGCAATCACCGAGTTGAGCACGGCGGCGGCATTGGCACCGTTATAGGTGGTAGTAACCGAAATTGTAGGTGGTGCAATGTCGGGATACTGGGTAACAGGCAGCGACACCAGGCCTATTATACCCAACAGAACGATGAAAATAGAAATCACCGTCGACAGCACCGGGCGGTTAATAAATCTGTCAAGTTTCATTTATATAATGTATATAATATGCTTGGATATTGAATTTAATTACTGCTGAGCAGCCTGCGGCTGTTCGGCCTGTTGAGCTTTGGGAGTGATGGGCATGTTTGCACGCACAGCAGTTCCAACGCCTTCGGTGACAATTCGGTCGCCGGCTTTGAGGCCCGATGTCACAACAAATGTCTTGCCGTCGTCATAGGGTTCGACGGTGATGTAGGTAGGCACCGTGATGTTGCTGTCATTAAGAGTATATACATAACGGCGATCCTGTGTCTCGTAGGTGGCCTTCTGAGGGATTACAATCACACCCTCGTTCTTTCGGGGCACGATAATCTGTCCGGTGTTTCCGCTGCGGAGCATTCCCGATGGATTGTCGAACAGAGCGCGAGCCGAAGCAGCACCGGTGCTGTTGTCAATCACGCCGCTCACCGTAGCCACCTGGCCTTCGAAAGGATAGATGCTTCCGTCGGCAAGCTGTAGCTTTACAGCCGGCAAAGCTTTGACGCTTGCATCGATGCTTTCCTGTCCTCCGCCGGTGAGTTCGAGAAGGTCTTTTTCACTAAGCGAGAAGTAGGCATATACCTTGGAATTGTCGCTGATGGTGGTAAGGGGTTGAGCGGACGAAGGCGAAGCCAGCGAGCCTTCACGGTTTGGAATCGTGCCCACAACGCCGTCGGAAGGAGCGCTAACAACAGTATAGGCCAAATTTTTGCGTGCTGTGGTCAATGCGGCCTGCGCCTGAGCGAGAGCGGCTTTAGCCTGAGCAAGCTGATTGGCGGCCAGCTGCCATTCTGTCTGGCTGATAATATTTTTTTCAAGAAGTTTGCGTTTGTTCTGCTCGGTGATTTCGGCAGTGCTCACAGCTGTGCGTGCCGAATTGACGTTGGCTTCGGCTTGGTCGACGGCAGCCTGATATTGAACTTGGTCGAGAATGAAGAGGGTCTGACCTTTATTCACTTTCTGACCTTCGTCTACACACACTTTGGTAATAAAGCCTGTCACTTGAGGACGGATGGCAATGTCGGTTTTGCCTTTGATAGTTGCCGGATAAGAGTACTGGTAGTCAGCGCTTCCCGGCTGGAGGGTCATCACTGCAATCTGAGGAGCGGGAGCCTGGGCTGTCTGGGTCTTGTCGCCGCACGAGGTGAGAAGGCCTGTAAGCATCAGGCCTGCGCCAAGAAGGAATAATACTTGGTGTTTCATATTATTATTTCGGTATTGTTTGTTCTATGTATATTCTCTATGAAGAGGGGTAGAATTTAATTTTTATGTTATACAACATAAAATCGGTGCAAAGTTACGAATAAATAAGGTGTTAAGTATCACCAAAACGACTAATAAATTGTCCTTTTTGTCATCTCAAGGCGTTAAATATTCTAAACTTCACCAACATAATGGCCAAAAGTGCTATTTAGGGTCAGAATATTGGACCAGGTAATGAAAACATGAAAGTGCGCTACTTCGCAGTAACGCACCTCCCTCATAACCAAAATTCAAGTATA
>CAJUAR010000086.1 GCA_910584495.1 uncultured Muribaculaceae bacterium | reverse complement strand
ATAACCCGTTGCTTTAGCAACATAACCTTCAAGTGAAGCTTGCGAAACTTGAATCTCTAAGTTTTGCAAGCCTTAAAGCTTGCGAAACTTTAGTAACATACTCTTAACCATTTGGCAATATTGATGAAACAAAATCTGCCTTTCTTTGCACCGTAATAATAGCACCGTTATTTGTTATGGAAATTACACGACAGTATTTCAACTCTCTGCTCCGGCAAACGCTACCTCGCATAAGGCGTTTCAGTGTGTGTGTCCGTGTCGCCGACTTGTTGGCTGCATGGGGAGGTTACGGCCCACCCTCGGCGCGAAACGTTAAAAATCGGGGTTTTTGCGTTTTTTTACGATTTAGAGCACCTTTTTTTTGTTTGGTAACAAAAAAAGTACTACTTTTGAGGCGTAAAAACGAAATGAAAAACTACGCAGAGAAATCAATAAGGCTCAAAAGGCTTTCGAAATCGAAATCTGCAACTTTCGATTAGAAACTTAAGCCAATCACAAACCAAGCTCCGGAGAACCCATAAATGAAAGAGTTAACTACGTGCTTCTTAGTAATATAGCTTTTGTCAGAATGCCTTTCTGGCTGACAACTGCACGCATGCACTTTTAATCCAATCATATCTGAAATATATATATTATAAAATGACCACGAAATTTTCACAGTTTTTTGTATGGGCAATTCTTTGTCTGGGTCTTGCTGTTGTCAATGTCGCTTGCTCCGATAGCAAGGACGACGATCCCAACAGTGGCCAGACCGACGAGTTCAAAGTGAATATCACTCTGCCCGCCATTGTTGAAATAGAAGACGGAGCCGATTGCATTCTCCCCCTCACAGCCGGACACGGCATCCTGGGCACAGATGTTATCCAGGTTGTGGCCGAAGGCCTTATTTATGATTGCAACATCAACAGCATCGACGATTCCGGCCTGAGTTTCACATTCCCTGCAAAGCTCGGCGACGGCAAGTATGTCCTCAAGCTAAAACGTGGTACGCGCAAGAAGGACCTGGGCAACATGACTGTGAAACGCATTGCAAAGAAGGTTCCCCTCGATCCCTCGACAACTGTCTATGGTTTCGTTACCTGCGACGACCAGCCCATGGCAGATGTACTTGTGAGCGACGGTGTCGATTTTGCAAAGACAAATGCCGAAGGTGTCTACCAGCTGGCATCAAAAAAAGAAAATGGCTATGTGTTTGTTGTCCTCCCCTCGGGCTACGAGGCTGCTGAGGCCAACGGTGTGGTGCCTAAGCATTTCGTTCAGCTCGTGGGCGATGAGGCTACTCCCGAAAGCGCCAGCTTCAAGCTCAAGAAGGCGAACCAGGACAATCACCGCATTCTATTCCTTGGCGATATACATCTGGCAAACCGAAACGGCGACATTAGCCAGTTCACCGAATTTGCCAAGGACCTAAATGCCTACTACGATGAACATTCTACCGTCAAGACCTACATCATGACCCTCGGCGACATGTCGTGGGACATCTACTGGAAGGATTACACCCTCGACAACTATATTGAAAAAGTCAACGGCCTTTTCGCCGGTAAACAGTTCTTCCACACCATAGGCAACCACGACAACGACTACGCAACTACAACAAACCGTCTTGCCAAGGCTCCGTTCCGCAAGATTGTCGGTCCGAACTACTACTCCGTCAACATCGGCCAGGTGCACTACATTTTCCTCGACGACATTGACTGCTCCACTTACGACGGCACTACAAGCCGCACATACAAGGAACGTCTCTTCGACTACCAGTTGTCATGGCTCCAGAAAGACCTCAGCTTCGTGGACAAGTCTACTCCCGTGATGGTGATGATGCACGCTCCTGTCTACCGTCCCAGCGGTTCGGCTGCCTTCAAAGAATCGCTCGACGGCTCGACAAGCGAACTTCTTGCCGCCCTAACCGGCTACACCGTTCACTTCGTCACCGGCCACACCCACAAGAACTACAACGTTACGCCCGACCACGGCAAGCCTGTCTATGAACACAACGTTGGCGCTGTTTGCTCCGACTGGTGGTGGAGCGGCAAACTCAGCGGCATCCTCCTTTCGACCGACGGCACTCCTTCGGGCTTCTGTATCTCTACCGTTAACGGCAAGAACATTGCCTGGGACTACAAGACTGCCGGCAAAGATTTCAGCCATCAGTTCCGTTCCTACGACCTCAACAACGTGAAGTTCGAATCTATGTCGAATCTTTCGGGAACTGCTGCTAAAGACTGGGACAAATACGTTGCCGCATATCCCGGAACTCAGAACAACGAGGTGCTCATCAATGTGTGGAACTTCAATCCCAAATGGAAAGTGGAAGCTGCTCTCGAAGACGGCACAAAACTCAGCTGCCGCTCGGAGACGAACTATGACCCCCTCCATATCTTGGCCATGAGCAAAAAACGTTTTGAAGGAGCCTCCTCCTCCACGCCCAACTTCATCACTCAGAACCAGCCTCACTTCTTCCGCGTGAAAGGTATTCCCGATGCTACAAGCACCGTTGTCATAACTGTCACCGACAACAACGGAAACACTTTCACCGAACGCATGGAACGTCCAAAAGCGTTCGATGTCGCTACCTATAAATAATAAATAATTCAATTCTCTATACTATTTAAAACCAAACATTAACTAATCTGCTATGAAATTTATCGCCAGACTTATGCTCGTTGTCGCTCTGGTGCTGATGGCCGGGCCATTGGCGGCAGCTGCCGACCGAGTTGTCAAAGGTACCGTCTTAGACAATCAAGACGAACCTCTGGTCGGTGTTTCCGTGGTTGTTGCCGGGCAAAAACGCGGCATCTCCACCGACATCGACGGTAATTTCAGCCTCAAAGTTCCCGCAGGCCCAGTGACCCTACAGTTCTCTTACGTAGGATACAACCCTAAGGACGTGAAGGTTGATGCCAATCAGTCAGAAGTGAAGGTCCTTATGACTGAAAGTTCTATCGCTCTTAACGAAACAGTCGTTATCGGCTACGGTGTTCAGAAGAAGGTTAACCTCACAGGTGCTGTTGCAAGCGTCAACGGCGAACAACTCGAAGGACGCGGCGCCACTACTGTCAGCAACATGCTCCAGGGTTCGGTTGCCGGTCTCAACGTTACTACTTCTTCCGGTGTCCCCGGACAGTCTGCTACCATCAACATCCGTGGTCGCGAATCTCTGTCGGGCAACAACGGTCCTCTCGTGCTCATCGACGGTGCTATCGGCAACATGGACCTTGTCAACCCCAACGACATTGAATCTGTCTCGGTTATCAAGGACGCATCTGCCGCCGCTGTCTATGGCGCACGTGCTGCCTTCGGTGTAATCCTCGTAACCACCAAGTCGGGCCAGAGCAAGGAGGGTAAATCTACTGTCCGCTACAATGGCCGCATAGGCTGGGACGAAGGTACCACCCCCACCGACTTCATCAACAAAGGCTACTGGCACGCATATGTGCTCAATGTCTTCCAGCAAGGCGAAAACGGTACAAACCTCATTGAATATGACAACGAGGATATGATGGAGCTCCTTGCACGTGTCAACGACACCACCGAAAGCCCCGACCGTCCTTGGATTGTTACAAAGAATAATGCGGCAGGCCGCGAAAACTGGCGCTACTATGCCAACATGGACTGGTACCACACCCTTTTCCAGGAATCGCGCCCCGTTCAGCAGCACAACGTGTCCATCTCGGGCGGCAAAGACAAATACCGCTACTTCGTATCGGGCGGTCTCGAGTACCGCGACGGTATTATGAAAATCAATACCGATAAGTATAAACGCTACAACATGCGTGCCAAACTCGACTTCGCCATCAACAAGTATGCCACTTTCTCCAGCAACACTGCTTTCTATGGCTCTACCTATAATTGGGTTGGTTACGGTGCTGTCGACAATAACTTTGCGATGCTCGGCCGTCACCTCTATTCCTTCTTCCCCTGGACCAACCCCGACGGTTCTTACGTTATCCGCACCCCGGAAATCGTAGGCTCTTACTCCGTTGGTAACGCCCGTCACATCATTATGAAAGAAGGCAACGACCGCAACGTGGAGCGCAAGACAAACTTCACCAACACTTCGCGCATCACCATCACCCCCATCAAGCAACTCTCCATCGTGGGCGACTTCTCCTATCGTTTCTATCAGAACCGCACAACTAATCGCTCCACCTGCATTACCTACCGCGACTACCCCGGCGAACCTCTCAAATATTATGGTTCATGGCTGCCCGTAGAAGGCACCAATACCGGATCGGGTGCCGGTGAAAACTCCATGACCGAACGTGTCAACACACACCACTACTATTCGGTCAATGCTTTCGCCACCTACAAGGAGACCTTCAACAAGGACCACAACCTCACCGTTATGGCCGGCTACAACTACGAACAGTATACTCTCCGCAAGGTAGGCGCCAAGGCTTGGAACCTTGCCAATGATTACATTGATGATTTCAATACCGTTGTCAACAACAAAGACGGTATCATCGAAATGGAACCTTCGGGCGGCCAGGGAGAATATAAACTTCAGGGTGTCTTCGGGCGTATCAACTACGACTATATGGGCAAATACCTCCTCGAGCTTTCCGGACGTTACGACGGTTCGTCGCGTTTTGCCAAAGGTCACCGCTGGGGCTTCTTCCCCTCTGCTTCTCTGGGCTGGCGTATCTCCGAAGAAAAATTCATGGCACCCACACGCTCCTGGCTCGACAATGCCAAAATCCGTCTGTCCTACGGCTCGCTCGGCAACCAGAACGTGAGCGACTATTACACTTGGCTGCGTCAAATCGAAACGAAGTCGTTCGCATCCTATACTTTCGGTGCCGAAACTCCCGGTTCGTATACAAGCCTACAGGATCCCAAGGCTTCTGACCTTACTTGGGAAAAGACAAACCAGTGGGACGTTGGTCTTGACTTGTTCCTGTTCAACAACCGACTGAATTTTACAGGTGACTTCTACATCCGCGACACCAAGGACATGCTCACCACCGCCATGCAGCTGCCCGATATCTATGGTGCCGGTGCTATCAAGGCTAATGCCGCCGACATGCGCACCAAAGGTTATGAACTTGCCGTTTCGTGGAACGACCAGTTCCTCCTCTTCGGCAAACCGTTCATCTGGAGCGTGGGCTTCAACATCTCCGACTATGATTCGAAAATCACCAAATTCAAAGACAACGAAAGCTGCATCCTTAGCTCCAACTACGAAGGCAAGCACATCGGCGACATCTGGGGCTACTCCACCGACGGTTTCTTCAAAACTACCGAAGAGGCTCAGGAATATGCCAAGAATGTGGACCTTACGAAGGTGACCAACACACTTGTCTACGGTCATCAGGCAGGCGACCTCAAGTTCCTCGATACCAACGGCGACGGCAAGGTTAACGACGGTGACCCGACAATGATTTCCGATGGTAAAACCTTCCTTGTAGAAGGTGATGAAGGTTATGCCGAAGCAAAGGCAAAAGTTGATGCCAACGGCAACCCGGTGTTCACATCAGTGCCAATCAACTCGCTCTACAACCACGGCGACCTCAAGAAACTCGGCAACTCGCTGGCAAGTCTTCAATATGGCTTCACTGCCAAAATCCAGTATTTCGGCTTTGATGCTTCCGTCTTCTTCCAGGGCACAGGCAACCACTACTGGTACCCCAACAACCGTACCACCGCCTTCTGGGGCCCCTATGGCTATTGCAAGTATGCATCGTTCATTCCTCAGGACTTTATGGATGATGTTTGGACAGTCGACAACCCCAATACCTATTTCCCGCGTCCTGCATCGAAACTGCGTTCTAACGGCTATCTGCAGAACTACAACGACCGCTACATCCAGAACATCCGCTATCTGCGCTTCAAGAACCTTACCGTGGGCTATACTATCCCCACAAATCTCACCCGCCGCGTGGGCATCGACCGCGTCCGTGTCTACTTCACCGGTGAGAACCTCTATTACTGGTCGCCCCTCAAGAAGCACAGCAAATATGTCGATCCCGAAGCCGCCTTCAACCGCGATGATGATGCCAACGGCGGTTTCTACCCCTGGCCCAAGACCTATATGTTCGGTCTCGACGTAACTTTCTAATTCCTTAACAGAAACAAACGATGAAAAAAATATTTCTAACCTTAATGGCATCGTTGGCCGTCGTCGGCTTCTCCTCCTGCGACGACACGCTGGATGTCGAGCCCAAAGACTCGCTCTCGCAGGAAGGCTATTTCAAGACCGAAACCGATCTTGAAATGTTCTCCAACCCCTTCTACAACGATATACCCGTAAAAGATTTCTTTACCGAACAAAGCGACCAGCTGGTGCAGCGCGTTTTCAGCGACGAAATTATCGGTGGCAATCAACGATATACCCCGAAAGAAGGCAGCGGCAGCAACTGGGAATGGTCGACTAACTCGTTCAAGCGTCTCCGCCGCATCAACGAGCTCCTGCAGAACATCGACAAGTGCGAAAGTGCAAGTGCACGCGATCTCTACACCGGTGTTGCCCGTTTCTTCCGCGCATACTTCTACTTTGAGAAAGTGCGTCACTACGGCGACGTGCAGTGGACCGACAAACCCGTAGGATCTTCCGACAAGGATATTCTCTACAAACCTCGTGACAGCCGCGAATTTGTAATGACTAAAATCATCGAGGATATCGACGCAGCTATTGAGCTGCTTAGAAGCAAAGACGACCAGAAGGAAGCTCCATACCGTGTTACGATAGGAGCCGCTCTCGCCCTCAAATCCCGCATCTGTCTCTTCGAAGGTACTTGGCGTAAATATCACAAACTGAGCTACCCAGAACACGACTATAACTACTATCTCGAACTTGCCGCCGATGCCGCCAAGCAACTGATGGACCGCAAGGAATACTCCATCACCAAGCTTTCGGGTAACCCGGATAAAGACTATCGCGATCTTTTTAACCAAGATGTTGCCGACAAGGGTGAATATATCTGGAGCCGTGTTTCGTCCGATGCTCCCCAGGTTAACGGTACACGTCACAATGCAAATGCATTCACAACAGTGCAGAGCCAGGGCCGTCCCGGTTTGACTCGAAAGTTCGTTTGCACCTACCTTATGCGCGACGGTAGCCGTTTCACTGATAAAGACAATTGGAAAACCATGGAGTTCAAAGACGAGATGAAGGACCGTGACCCGCGTCTGGCCCAGTCTATCCGTGGTCTGAATTATTCTCGCGTCGGAAGCAACGATATTGTGGCCCCCGATATGTCGGTCTCCTGTACAGGCTATCAGCCCACAAAGTTTGTCCTCGGTTCTTCGTATGACAAGACAGATGTCAACACCAACGACCTCCCTTGGATTCGCTATGCCGAAGTACTTCTCAACTATGCCGAAGCAAAGGCCGAACTTGGTACTCTTACTCAGGACGACCTCAACAACTCTATCGGTCTTCTCCGCGACCGCGTGAGCATGCCGGCCCTCAGCCTTACAGCTGCAAATGCCAACCCCGACCCATATCTCGACAGTTACTTCCCCGGAGTGACAGGCTCTAACAAGGGCGTTATCCTTGAAATCCGTCGCGAACGTGGCATCGAGCTCCTTATGGAAGGTTTCCGTCTTGGCGACCTCTTCCGTTGGAAAGCCGGCTCGGCCCTTTCCAAGGATCTTGTGGGAATGTACTTCCCCGGCCCCGGAAGCTACGACCTCACCGGCGACGGCAAACCAGATGTAGCTCTTTTCAATACCGGCGAAGCCAAACCTGCAGGTGCAACATATGTCTTCGAAATCGGTAAGGAATTCAAACTTACTGATGGCAACAAGGGCTACTACGACTTCCACCAGTCTAACCCCCACCATGCGTTCAACGAAGAGCGCGACTATCTCTATCCTATACCTGCAAACCAGATTGCCCTCAACCCCAATTTGGTTCAGAACCCCGGATGGGAATAATTAACCATTTAGAACACTAAAACAATGAAAGTTTTATTCAAATATTGTTTCGTTGCTCTCGCAGGACTTGTAGGTCTCTCGCTCGCTTCCTGCAGCGATGACGACAAGGATAACTCCGCAAAGGCCGTTCTCGCCAGCGTCTCTTCGCTCTCTTACGAGGCCAAGGATGCGCCCGCAAGAACATTTAGAGTTGTTTCCGATGCTCAGTGGACAGTCGATGCTCCCGAATGGATCACTGTCGATCCCGCAACAGGTTCGGGCGACATCACCGTGTCGGTCGCTGTCAAAGATAACTACGAAGGCGATGTGATGCAGCTCCCCCGCCGCGAAACTATCGTTTTCCACGGCGCAACACACGCTTCGCGCTGCGAAATTCTTGTTATTCAAGAAGGTGACCCATTCCTCACCGCTACTCCTATCGCCGCAGCCGAACTCAAATCGCTTGCAGACGATGCAAGTGCCGTTGTCAAGAATCTTACTGTTACCGACCATCTTGTCGATGGCTTTATGGCTACAGACGGAACGACAAATGTTCAGGTGCTTGCAGCTGCCAAACCGGCTGTCGGAACCACCGTTATGGCTTATGGTTATAAGAAATCCGACAAGGCAAATATGGCTTATGTAGAACTTGACCATGCCGTAGAAGGAGGAACAGCCGCTACGTTGCCAGCTGCCGAGGATATCACAGCCACGATTGACACTTACAATAGCGACAACCGTGCTCTTGTAGCCATTGATGGCATCTACGATGCCTCCGGTGCTATTATTGTCAATGGCGCGGTGGCTAAGGCAAATGTCGTTGCTGCTGTCGAAGGCATTGACATGAAAGCTCTTTCCGGTCACAAAGTGTTTGTCGAAGCTTACTATGGCGGTATTGTCAACTCAGGTATTAACGTTATCGTCCGCAAGGTCCAAGATAAGGGTGTTAACGAAGTTGTTTACTTCTTCGAAGACTTCGAATGGCTCGAACCCTGGTCAAGCCAGAAACCCGCAGGCGACACAGTGGGCGACAACAATTCCGACGCGACTGCCCAGCAGCTTGGCACCAACAAGGTTGATGGCGTTTCCACCTATCAGGCACTTCTCGATAAGGGCTATGAATTCCCCATCACCTGCCACGCTTCAAAGAGCCCGCGCGAACCCCAGGGACAGTGCTACCTCCAGCGCAACTATCTGAAGATGGGTCTCACCGGCTACTATAGCGGTATCACGCTGCCCAAGTTCGAAGTTCCCGAAGGCACCAACACCACCATCAGCTTCAGCTGGTCTGTTCAGCGTCAGGGCAGCGGTAAGTATGACAACACACAGCTCGTGGTTGTTGTTACCGATGCCAACAAGTCGACCATGTTCGATGTTCCAGCTCACGACCTCCAGGACAACGAAGCTTACCGTTGGATCCAGACAAGTGTCGACCTCGGAGACGCAGTGACAAGCAACAGCCGCATCACCATCCGCAACTGCGACGCCCAGTGGCCTGTTGTTGGTGACGATGTTCCCGCATTCCGCTACCACATCGATAATATTAAGATTGCCCAGTCTAAATAAGGTCTCAAATCCCATACTTAGTAACAGCCGCCCACCGGGCGGCTGTTGTCGTTTTAAGGCTTAAGACCTTAGGTTTTAGGCGTTAGGGGTGCTGAGCATGGAGCGGGGGCTGCCAGCCCCCGGGGGTGCAGTGTAATCTCCAAGGATGCTGGTAGCCGGGTGCCGTGGGCTGCCAGCCCACGTTCCATGGTTTTTTACACGCTATGTCAATGTTCTATGTGAGGAGGAGTTTGTAATTGTCGGAAAAAATGTATCTTTGCAGAATGAATCACAACCGACGATGATGAACGACTATATCAAATATCCGATAGGACTCCAGACCTTCGATAAAATTCGCGAGGGCAAGTATCTCTATGTTGACAAAACGGCTTTGGTTTATGACCTGGTGAACCGCAACGAATATGTCTTTCTTAGCCGCCCGCGCCGTTTCGGCAAAAGCCTGCTGCTGTCCACCATCGAAGCCTACTTTCAGGGCCGCCGCGACCTTTTCCGCGGCCTGGCCATTGAAAAGCTCGAAAGCACATGGGAAAAGTTTCCCGTTCTCCGCGCCAGTCTTGCATCGTCGAGTTATGAAAGTCCGGAGAATCTGCTCAATATGATTGACTTCATCCTCAAGGGATGGGAGGAACAATATGGCGCAGCCGAAGGTGTGGCCGGTATAGGTCCGCGCTTTTCCGCTGTCATCAAGAAGGCTTGGGAGCATACAGGTCAGAAGGTTGTAATCCTAATCGACGAGTACGACAAGCCTCTGCTTGAAAAACTCCAT
>CAJUAR010000085.1 GCA_910584495.1 uncultured Muribaculaceae bacterium | reverse complement strand
TCGGCCTACTCCTACATGGCTCTTGTGCCTGTAATCCAGCCGCCGCTGATGCGCCTCTTCACCACCAAGAAAGAGCGTCTGATCAAGATGAAACCCGCCCGCGCCGTGTCGCAGAACGAAAAGATTATCTTCCCCATCGTCGGCCTTCTGCTGACATGCTTTGTGGTGCCCACAGGCATTCCTCTGCTCGGCATGCTCTTCTTCGGCAACCTGCTCCGTGAATGTGGCGTGACATCTCGTCTGGCCAAGACAGCCTCTAATGCCCTCACCGACATTGTCACCATCCTTCTCGGTATGACCGTCGGTGCTTCGACCCAGGCTTCGCAATTCCTCACACCGCAGACCATCTTCATCTTCTTCCTCGGCTTCATGGCATTTATCATTGCCTCGTCGAGCGGCGTGCTCTTTGTCAAGCTGTTCAACCTTGTCCTGCCCAAGGAGAAGAAAATCAACCCACTCATCGGCAACGCCGGCGTCTCGGCTGTGCCTATGTCGGCTCGTATCTCCAACAACCTCGGTCTGGAATATGATCCTTCCAACTACCTGCTGATGCACGCCATGGGTCCCAATGTGGCCGGCGTGATTGGTTCGGCAGTAGCTGCCGGTGTTCTCCTCGGCTTCCTCGCCTGATTCCCTTTAGAATCTACATAGCAACGCGCCCTGCGGTACAAAACCTGCAGGGCGCGTGTTTTTGTGTATTATTGCCGCTATTACTCCGAAGTATAATATTTGCCCGAATAGACGGTTACAGCAGGGCCTGTCATCATGATATGTCCCGTGGCTTTATCGCAATCAATCTGGAGATTGCCTCCTATAAGCCGTACGGTAAGAGGCCATTTGGCACGACCTGTCGCTACGGCAGCTGCTGCGGCCGCACACGCTCCTGTGCCGCATGCCATAGTCTCACCGGCCCCGCGTTCCCAAGCACGCATCGACAGCGTATCGGTCGAATCGATACGCACAAACTCAATATTTGCTTTTTCGGGCCATATCGGGTGTTTTTCGAGCTGCGGGCCGAGAGTGCCCACAATATCACCGTCGAAACTGTCGACAAAAACGACACCATGAGGATTGCCCATCGAAACAGCTGTTATTTTGACAGTTCTTCCACCAACGTTTACAGGCTGCTCGACCATGGAATCACCGTCGAAAAGCACGGGCACTTCGGCCGGAAGCATGTGCGGAAGCCCCATATCTACGGTAACTGTATCTGTTTGCCCATCGATACCGGCATGGATTTCTACTGTTTTCAGCCCGCTCAGTGTTTCAACCGTAATGTGGTCTTTTCTAATAATCTTATTATCATAGAGATACTTGGCAACACAGCGAATACCGTTGCCGCACATCTGAGCCTCCGAACCATCGGAGTTGAAGATACGCATTCTGCAATTGGCATGTTCGCTGGGAAGAATTGCTATTATGCCGTCAGTTCCCATGCCGGTGTGCCTACGGCTCATTTCCACTGCAAGCTCCGGCAGATTGTCTATATTCTTTTCGAGACAGTCAACATAGACAAAATTATTACCAAGGCCATGCATCTTGACAAAAGGAATCGTAACTGAATGAGAGCTACTGCCCGACACCTTGCCTCCGCACACCTCTCGTACTGCACGACGCAAGCGTTCAAGACCTTCGCAAAGCACACTTCGCGGAACTCCGACATTCATACGCATGAAGCCGGCCCCTTCGGTCCCGAACGTACAGCCTTCGCTCAGCGCAAGGCGTGCTCGGTTGATGAGAAGGTCGACCAGCTCGGTCTCCGAAAGTCCGAGTTTTCGAAAATCGAGCCAAATGGCAAACGAAGCCTGCGGCACAAACATTCTGATGTCGGATAGTTCGCGTCTGAAATATTCTCCGGCATAATCGACATTGCCCTGCAAATAATTCAGAGCCTGGTCGAGCCATTCGTCACCGTTGTCGTAAGCGGCCTGAGTGGCAACCATGGCCGCGATTGGCGGCGTACTGAACTCGCTTGCCGACAGCCAGTTGAAAAACGGCTCGCGCAAGTCTTTTGACTTTACTACCGTCCAGGCGCTTACTATTCCGGGGATATTAAAAGTCTTTGATGGAGCGCCAAGGGTAACCGTCACCGCGGCAGCCTCCTCCGATACCGAAGCTGTTGGCACATGTCTCCGGCCGGAAAGCATCATATCTCCATAAATCTCATCCGAAATTAATACCACTCCATGACGTTTACAAATTGAAGCCACATCTGCAAGTGTCGAAGCATCCCATTGGATACCGATTGGATTATGTGGATTGCAAACGAACATCATGGCCGGGTGCTCTCTTTCCATCACCTGTTCAAGGTCGTCTAAATCCATTCTGTACTCTCCGTCAGCATCGAGACGCAACGGGTTGTTGGCCACTCGCCGACCATTGCCTTCTATCACTGTGTGAAACGAATGATAAACAGGGGGTTGGATGACAACAGCATCACCGGGTTTCGTAAAGAAATTGATACACAGGCTCAAGGCTTTCTTCAGACCGGGCATAAAAGTGATTTCCTCGTGGCTGACATGCCAGCCATGACGGCGCGCGAGCCACGAAGTGATGCTTTCCCAAAACTTGACCGGAGGTGTGGTATAGCCAAACACGGTGTGGTTCAAACGATCACGAAGCGCTTCGATAATACATGGAGGTGCCGGAAAATCCATGTCGGCAATCCAGAACGGAAGCAAATCATGGCGACCGAATTTGGCATCCATTTCTTCAAATTTAGTCGCATTAGTATCGTGGCGATCTACCACTCTGTCGAAATTGTACTTTTCTTGTTCCATATTATTGGCAAAGGTAAACAAAAAAAACGAGAAAAACGCCGTGCTCGAATTTAAGCACGGCGTTGATTGTATTTCCGGCCTTATTATTTGCCGAGGTATTGGCGCACTACATTGTAGATGTTGTCTACCGTATAGCCGAATTTTTCATCGAGCACCTTAAATGGCGCAGATGCACCGAAGCGTTCCAAACCGTAGATTTTGCCATTGAAACCATCAACAGCCCGGAATGTGGCAGGAAGACCGGCAGTGAGGGCGAACTGAGGAATCTCAGGCAATAGTACTGACCGGCGATATTCTTCCGGCTGGGTGTTGAACAATCCTATCGAAGGCATCGATACCACTTGTGCACGTATGCCGTCGGCTGCCAGAAGAACTGCAACATCGACAAGCAACGAAACTTCAGAACCGTTGGCAACAAGAACAATATCGGGCTGTCCATCGGCGGCAAGTGCTATATATCCACCTTTTTCTGCTCCCTGGGCAATTTCTATGCGGCTTTTGCCTTCACTTCCGGGCAGGTCTTTAAGGTCCTGGCGAGAAAGGATGAGGCCTGTAGGAGATGTTGTGTTGTCCATTGCCATGCGATAGGCCACAGATGTTTCGGCTGCGTCGGCAGGGCGTATGACGAGCATTGAAGGTTTGCCTGAAAAGTTTTGCATCTGTTCAAGCAGACGAATCTGAGCTTCTTGTTCGATAGGCTCGTGTGTGGGACCGTCTTCGCCGACACGGAAAGCATCGTGCGACCAAATATATTTGACGGGCAATTCCATCAGGGCTGCAAGGCGTATGGCAGGCTTCATATAGTCGGAGAATACAAAGAATGTGCCGCAGGCAGCAATCAGACCACCGTGGAGAACGATACCGTTCATAATCGAAGCCATGGTGAGTTCGGCAACGCCGGCATGAAGGAATGCTCCGCTGAAATCACCGTTAACGAAAGCATGTGTCTGCTTGAGGAAGCCATCGGTCTTATCACTATTGGCAAGGTCGGCCGACGACACTATCATATTGCCTAATTTGCGTGCAAGCACACCGAGCACATCGGCAGAAGCAGCTCGAGTGGCGCAATTTGCCTTATGTTCTATAGCATTATAGTCGATAGCAGGTATAACGCCTTCGAGATATGATTTGAGTTCGAGAGCTTTGCCTGGATTCTGTTCCTGCCATTCCTTGAATTCTTTGCGACGCTTGGCAACAACTTCGCGAAGTTCCCGGCGACGCTCGGCGTACAGAGCTTTCGTTTCTTCGAAAATCTGCCATGGATTTTCGGGATTGCCTCCAAGGTTGCGTACGGTTTGTGCAAAGTCGGCACCGCTTTTGCTCAACGGCTGGCCGTGTGTTGAGCATTGACCTTCAAATGGTTTGTCCTCGGCAGTGCGAACACCTTTGCCCATGACCGTATGGCCGATAATCAATGTTGGTTTATGCTGTTCGGCAATGGCGGCTTCGAGGGCTTTGGCGCATGCCTGGGGATCGTTGCCGTCGATTTCGAGCACATTCCAATGCCATGCACGATATTTGGCAGCATAATCTTCGTGATCGACAGCATCAACCATTGTCGACAACTGCACTTCGTTGCAGTCGTAGAACATTATAAGGTTTGAAAGGCCAAGATAGCCGGCAATACGTCCGGCTCCCTGCGAAATTTCTTCCTGAATACCACCATCGGAAATGAAGGCGTAGGTTTTATGAGACACAACATCGCCGAAACGCGCTTGAAGGAAACGTTCGGCAATAGCGCAACCAACAGCCATTGTGTGTCCTTGTCCCAAGGGGCCTGATGTGTTTTCAACCCCACGCGAAGGATCTACTTCGGGGTGCCCCGGAGTGACGCTACCCCACTGGCGGAACTGCTGAAGTTCGTCGAGGGTGTAGAGGCCGACCATAGCAAGCACCGAATAAAGCATGGGCGACATGTGTCCGGGATCAAGGAAGAATCGATCGCGAGCAAACCAAGTGGGATCGTCGGGATCGCTGACAAGGAATGACGAATAGAGGACGTTGGCAAAGTCGGCTCCTCCCATGGCTCCACCGGGATGTCCCGATTTAGCTTTTTCGACCATCGAGGCAGCGAGGATACGTATATTATCTGCCGCGCGGTTCATCACATTGGTATTCATTGTGTTATATAAAGTTTGTATACTTTTTTGGAGTAATGTGGTCAAAATTTATACAAAAGTAGCGATTTTTTCGTTTCTATACAATTTTATATTCCTCGAGTGTGCCTGTGGCAGAGGCGAAGGAGGCCCCGATGAGGAAGACGCGGCGGCTGTCGGCGGCAAAGGGAGCGGCATAGCCTTTTTCGCGGATTTGCTCCAAGGCCTGATCGGGCGTGCTGTCGACCTTGAATTCGAAGATGTAGACAAACTGAGGTGTCTGCACTATCATGTCGGCACGGCCGTGCCAAGAGTGAACCTCGCACTGCGTGCGGAAGCCAAGCATCTTGAAAATCACCTGCAGCTCGTTCTGGAACAGTATTTCGCGGTTGTTTGTGTTCTCCGGCGAAACAGAGGCAAGCAACGCCTTCAGTCGTTCCATGAATTTACAGGGCTCTCCGGAACGCACCTCGTCAACGAAACAATCAAGGGAATACGATGAGTTGTAGCCGTCGGAGAGTATATAACCGTTGTAGAGGGCATCCCAGAAGCCGCTTGCCACCTCATAGTTCGGGAATCCAAGCAGGTAGCGCCGTGTTTCAGCATCATAACCTTTGATTGTAAGGTAGCCCGACTGGTAAAGAAGCGGGATAAGGTTTACACGGGAAATGGACATATCCTGCAGCTGGCTCTGGCTCTGGTATTGGTGTTCTAGTTCCCACAGAGGAAAGTCGTAGCGTTTGAGCAGCTTCACAAGGAAGGTGGGAGTGCCGCTGCCGAACCAGTAGGACCCGAATTGCGCATCATCGAATGCCCAGAGAACGCTGAATGGATTGTATATGCCTTCTTTCGCCGAGCTGAAATGATAGCCGTCGTAGTTGTTCTTGAAACCTTCCCATACTTCTTCGGCCGTCATGCCAGCGGATTTGCGGAAATCTTCAACAGATGCTTGGAAATTTGTGCGGAACTCGGTTTCGGAAATACCACAAATATCATTATAGCGAGGATTAAGAGATATGTCTTTCAAATTGTTAAGACCCGAGAACACGGACAGATGGCCGAATTTTGTCACGCCGGTGAGCATGGCGAAGCGGATGTACCTGTCCGATTCCTTGATGACGCTGTAGAAACCGCGCAGCTCCTCGCGGAAGTGTTCGAAGGCCTCGTCGTCGTGAAGGTTCTCAAGCAGAGGCTTGTCGTACTCATCGATGAGTATCACAACCTTCTGCCCTGTCTGCGAAAAGGCATTTTCTATGACAGAGGCAAATCGAGATCCAGGAGTAGTGTCGGCTTCGGACTTGCCATATTTATTTTCCCACTTTGCCAAAATTGAGTTGAGCTTGGCACTCAGTCGTTCGCCGCTGCTGTAACTTTCACCGCTGAGGTCGATGCGGAGCACCGGGTGGCAACGCCAACTGTTTTCGAGTTTCTCTGCTGCCAGGCCTTCGAAAAGCTCTCTGCGTCCCTCGAAATAGGCCTCGATGGTGGACAGCAGCAAGCTTTTGCCAAAGCGACGCGGCCGGCTTAGGAAGACAAAATCATTGCGGTTGACAAGGTCGTGCATCAGGGCAGTCTTGTCAACGTAGAGATAATTCCCTTCTCTTATTTTCTGAAAGGTTTGAATACCTATGGGATATCTTATAAAGTCTTCCATTGAGTGCCGAAACATATATTATTTGCAAAGATAATTATAAATAAAGTATTTAGCAAAATAAATTAGAAACGGACTTCGATATACTCTTTTGGAGGCTTGTTATTTATGGTTGCCTGATTGTGAGAAGTGCCTTGTGGCAGTAATTTTTTTGGTTGTAAGCCTTCATCCTCTGCTGTTCCCGGCTTAGGCCATCCTTCCTTTGCTGCACGTTTGCTCATGCGCTCAATTCGTTTGGCTGTTTCGGGGTGTGAACTGAACATTTTCTGCATGTAACTGCTTTGCTGTCCGCCTCGTTGCTCCATCGACTGCATTTTTTGAAAAGCCTGAACCATTCCCCATGGATTACGTCCATTTGCGACAAGAAATTCATAACCGCTATCATCAGCTTCATTTTCCTGCTTTTGCGAATATTGAGCGTTGGCAAGGCCTTGGCCAAGAGTGGCCAGTGCCGATTGCGACAATAATTCGCCGGTTTGTCCGGCCGAAGCCACAGCATCTTTGAGGGCATCACCCAGTAGTTGGTTTTTAAAAGCTTTACGACTGTGACGACGTTGAACATGGCCGATTTCATGGCCGATGATTCCCAAAAGTTCGTCATCGTTCATCATGTCCATAATGCCGGTAAAAACGCGCACGCTGCCATCGGGACATGCAAAAGCATTTATGTCATTGGTTTTATACACTTTGAAATTCAGCGGAATGCCATCTGCCTGTGTCATTCCGGCAGTAAGGCGGCGCAGACGCTGCGCATATGGGTCGTTTTCGGGCACGACATCGTTTTTGGCATCCATAGCCTGAACCGACTGTTTGACGTAGGCTGCCATTTGTTCGTCGCTGATGGTCAGAGCCTGCGATGTTTTGACAAGGGCACCGAGAGCCCTTCCAAGGTTGAATTGAGCATAAGCTCCGCTACATGTTGCCGCGAGCAGAATAAGGGCAAGAAGTCTATAAAATGAGCGTTTCATTCTGTCGATTTTTTATGGACAAAAATAGTCTATATTTGCCAATAAAACAAACAATCAGACTATTCAGTTGCAAAAAGAGATGTGAAATAGGCATTGTTTTTTTTATGAAACACAGCAAACAGCCCATGTAAGTATGAGCTGTCCAAACTTTTATGTAATAAAAAAATTATGTATCTTTGCAAACGTTATGGACACTCCAACAATGAACGACTATTATCAGGTGGATTTCAGCATGGCACCGGCCAATGTCGATGCATGCGACTACCTTGCATCGGAACTTGCCGATGCCGGTTTTGAATCTTTTGTGAGCAACGACGATGCCCCGGGAAGCACTCTCCAGGCTTTTGTACCGGCTCCGCTATATAGTGCAGCTGCAGTCGACGATGCTGTGGCTTCGCTGCCTTTTGATGTAAAGGTGGGCTATGCGGCAACTTTTGTTCCCGGGCAGGATTGGAACTCAGAATGGGAAAAACATTATTTCCAGCCTATTGTAATCGGAGGTAAAGCAGTGGTGCACAGCAGTTTCCACACCAACATCCCTCAAGCACAATACGATATTGTCATCGACCCCCGAATGGCTTTCGGCACGGGCCACCATGCCACCACCACACTGATGATGACCTATTTGCTTGAAAACAATATAGAAGGACTGACAGTTGTCGACATGGGAACGGGCACAGGCATTCTTGCCATCCTTGCAGCAATGCGAGGGGCCGCACGCGTGGTGGCCGTAGAAATCGACAAAGCCGCCTACGACAACGCCGTAGAAAACGTTGCCTGCAACCTTGCCAGCAATGCACGGTCTGTCGACGTGCGCCACGGCGATGCGCAAGCCATTGCCGACGTGGAAGAAGCCCAACTTTTCCTTGCCAACATCAACCGAAACATAATCACTGCCGATATCGCCGCTTATGCCCGCAGTCTTGCAGAAGGTGCTCATTTGCTTGTAAGCGGCTTCTACGTTGCCGACCGTCCCATTGTTGAAGAAGCAGCTTCGCGTGCCGGACTGCAGCTTGTCGGCGTTGCAGAAATCGACAACTGGTCCTCTATGACTTTCATAAAAAAATAGTAATGAAAAAGTTTGCCGTTGTTATATTGAGTCTGATAGCTGCCTTAACATCAGTTGCCGCCAAACCGCTTGCTGACGAGCATTTGAAAGGCAGCTTTGCATGGGGAGCCGAAGCCGGTGGAAGCGTAGACATGACAGGACACGACATGTCGGCAGTAGACATAGGTGCCTTCTTCGGCTATAAACGTGGATGGATAAATTTTGCCGGAGCAGGTGTGAGTGTCGAGTTTCCTGTATCTTCATCTTCGCGTTTCTATAATTTCTTTGCCGACTTCCGCACAAACTTCAGAAATGAGCCATCTCTGATCTTTGTTCTCCTTCGCGGAGGCGTGACAGAGAGCTATCTCTCCAACAATGAACATCACACAGGTTTTTATGGCAGCGGTGGCTTTGGCATAAATCTGGCACGGAGCTCAAAATTTACTTCCTATATAAGTATGGCTTATACCTACAGCGGCCGGAAACACATTCTCGAAAACGCCACAACAGAGAAAAACAAACACATATCGGCAGTAACTTTCAAAATAGGTATCTGCTTTTAACGGCTTTATATTGAAATTACATTATTTTTTCCCCGAAAATGACCTTGCTCTGGCTTTAAACCAGACGCACTACACACCACCACCAGCGGCTTCGCGCCTACGCATATCTGGCGCGTCTCTCCCTATATGGTATGGCAACAACGGTGACGAATTTATTGCCGATGGCATCAATGCCCGGTGGCTGGATAACATACGCAATACTTTCGGTATGGATGTGCGCGTCTATGGCGGCTGGCACAGCGGTCTCGAACCTGAACCATGGGGGTGGTCAAAAGCTTCAAGACACTCACTTGAACTACGTGGAGTACCGGCAGAGTTCCTACCCTCAAGTATGCAGCTCAACTGCATGCGTTCGCTGTCGCATCGCTCCACTGCAAGGCTTTTAGCCCTGCACCTTGCCGGAGAGCTGCCATTTGAAGTGGCTCCCGCAGCCCAAGAAATTACAACGCTGGGAGCAGCTGCGCAATTCCTGGCAAAATACAAACGAGCGGTATTCAAGCTGCCCTGGTCCTCATCAGGACGAGGGCTAATTGTTATTAACGAAGATGAAATCAATGCTCGAGCCCAAGCCCTTGAAGGGGCAATACATCGACAAGGAATGCTTCTTGCCGAGCCAAGGATGGACAAAACACTTGATTTTGCTCTTCTATATAATATAAACGCCGGGAAATGCATCTATGCCGGAATTTCTGTTTTTGAGACTGTGCAATTCGGCAGTTATTCCGCCAATCGACTGGCTCCGCAGGACGAACTTTGGGAACTGGCCGACGAAGCTTGCGGAAGAGGTAAGCTACGCATTATTGCCGATGCATTGCCGCAGGCATTAGAAAAGATTGTCGGAAAAACGTATAACGGTCCCTTAGGCATAGACATGTTGGCTGTAAAAGATGAAGCCTATAGCATAGCCCCTGTCGTAGAATTAAACCTGAGGATGACAATGGGACACGTGTGCAGACGAATGTACGAAAAATATATAACCCCGGGTGTTAGAGGCTCGTTTGGTGTAAGCTCGCAAAGAATGAACAGTGAAGCCGAGATTAAAAACGGAAAACTACATAGAGGACAGCTCGTCCTTACTCCTCCTGCAGTACCATTCACATTTTATGTGAAAACACAATAAATTAAAACCCTACACACAAGCTTTAGAAATACGCGCGCGAAGCCATGGTTTCGCGCTAATTTTTCATTGCGGACAAACATCGGACTTGCGGCTGGCGCACATACCAAAAAAAGCCCCGGCATCTTTCGATGTCGGGGCAGAGGGGGCGGTTACCTACTTT
>CAJUAR010000084.1 GCA_910584495.1 uncultured Muribaculaceae bacterium | reverse complement strand
CGAATGTCTTGTAAACCTCTCCGTCGACCATATAGGTCAGTTTGTAAACGTTGGCTTTATACTCGGCTACGGCGTTAACATCGTGGGCCGGCATGGTCTCGGGAAGTCCTTCCCAGGCTGTGAACGTATATCCTTCTTTTTCGGGTGCGGCCTCGGGGGTGATGGCAGAACCGTAGGCAATTTCGAATGTCTTGTAAACTTCTCCGTCGACCATATAGGTGAGTTTGTATATGTTAGCTTCGAAGCTGGCCTCGATATTAATATTGTCAGAGACGGTGATAGTACGAGATGCTTCGGTATTACCGTCGCTCCATGCAACGAAGTGGTATCCCTCGTCGGGAACAGCAGTAATGTCTAAAGTTGTCCCCTCCTCGTAGCTGCCATTATCAAATATTACGCTACCGCCTTCCGAGGCCTGTATTGTAACATCAAAATAACGCCGAACAACAATCTGATGAGGATTGGAAGGCATTCCGATGGCTTTATCCGATTCGAAAGTCAAAGATATGCCTTCAACATTTGTAATCTCGCCCGATGTCCTGTTTCTGATTTTAAAAGTCACCTTTTCGCCCGTTTCCTGATTGCTGCGTATGCGCATATAGAGACAACCTTCTACGTTGGGCAGAAAATCGGCAACGCCGCGACATTCATCATTTACAAATGATGCAATCTCATATTTGCCAAGGTCGACATGCTCGCCCGTGGCTCCCAAAGTCATGTCAAAATAGAGACTCATGTCGTAGCGATAGTCTGCCGGGTTAACCGTCCATTCCGATGTTGCCTGCGCTTTAGAAGGTAAAAACGCAAATAAAATCGTAATGGCCATAGTTATAAACGATTTAATAACTGTTTTGTCCATTATCATTGATTGATGTTAATAAATTGGAGGATGTTTAAGTAATATTATAATCTCACAAATATTATAATTTCAAAAAACGGTGCAAATATAGCTGAAATTCCATTAATTGACAATAAAATGAAATTTTTTTGCGTGTTTTTTCGTGCGAGCGGGACAATGTGGCATGAATCATTTCATTGCAGGCTGTCTGTGGCTGTTCTTTTTTGTCTATCGACTTCTTTTCATCGAAAAATTTTGATGCGGCCACGCGGTAAAAATTTGGATAAGTGCCAAAAAAACACTAACTTTGCGGCGATTTTTGACATCGACGGGGCTAAAGGCCCACGTGTGATGGGAAATTAAGACAAACTTAATTTTGAGTAACACAACAAAACAAACAAAATGAACACATTCCAACTCGAAGCCAAGCCCCGTACCGACCTTGGCAAGAAGGCCGCCAAAGCCCTTCGCTCGCAGAATCTTATCCCCGTTGTCCTCAACGGCGGCGAAATTGTGAAACTTCCCTTCGAAGGCACACTCAAAGAAGGTGAAAAAGTGATTGAAATCGGCAACGGCCGCGGCATCATCACCACCGACCTCGTAGTGAGCAACGACGCAGTGCGCAAACTCATCTATACCCCCGACATCTTCGCTATCGAACTCGACATCAACGGCGAAAAACGTATGGCCGTGCTCAAAGACATCCAGTTCCACCCCGTGAAAGAAAACATCCTCCACATCGACCTTCTCGAAGTGAGCGACAAGAAACCCGTGGTGATGGAAGTACCTGTGAAGCTCGAAGGCCACGCCGAAGGTGTTAAAGCCGGTGGTAAGCTCACTCTCTCGATGAAGAAACTCAAAGTGCGCGCCATCTACACCGCTATCCCCGAACGTCTGGTGATCAACGTCGACAAGCTCGGCCTTGGCAAAACCCTCCAGGTGGGCGACATCCACATCGACGGCCTCGAAATTGTCAACGCTAAGAACGCTGTTGTCTGCGCTGTGGCTCTGACACGTGCTGCTCGTGGTGCACAAGCTGCTGCCGGCAAGTAATAGCGTCCGTCACCAAGGCAATTTTTTATGAAGCATCTTGTGGTAGGTCTGGGTAATATAGGCGATGAATATCGCAATACCCGCCACAACATAGGATTTATGATATTGGACGCCTTTGCCGAGGCGTCCAATATTTCTTTTAGCACGTGCCGTTATGGCGACGTGGGCTATGGACGCATCAAAAACCAGCAAGTGGTGCTCCTCAAGCCCTCGACATATATGAACCTGAGCGGCAATGCCGTGCGCTACTGGAAAGATCAGGAGAAGATAGACACCGAGAACATTCTTGTCGTTGTCGACGACATTGCCCTGCCATTGGGAGCTATACGCCTGAAAACCGCCGGCAGCGACGCCGGCCACAACGGGCTGAAGAACATTGCCCAGATGTTGGGCACGCAAGCATATCCGCGCCTGCGTTTCGGCATAGGCAACGACTATCCCCGTGGCACGCAAGTGGACTATGTGCTGGGCAATTTTCCCGCCGATGAGCTGCCCCTCCTGCGCGAGCGCATAAGCATGGCTGTGGAAGCTATCAAAGAGGACATTCTTGCCGGCGCACAAAGTGCCATGTGCAAATTCAACAACAAATGAAACCATGGCCGACGAAGTGAGAATCGACAAATGGCTATGGGCAATGCGAGTGTTCAAAACACGCACCATTGCCACTGATGCCTGCAAAAAGGGACGTGTGACAGTGGGCGACAATCCCAACCCGGTGAAGCCGTCGCGCACGGTGACCGTGGGAGAGATTATCCACGTGCGCAAGCCCCCTATTACTTTCACTTTCAGAGTGAAAGCTTTGACACAAAACCGTTTGGGAGCAAAACTGTTGCCCGACTACATGGAGAACCTCACACCACAGTCGGAGTACGACCTGCTGGAGGTGGTGAAGATTTCCGGCTTTATCGACCGACAGAAAGGTCTGGGGCGCCCCACAAAGCGCGAAGGCCGCCAGCTCAGCCAGTTCACGCAGAGCATGGCCGACGACGGCTGGGATTTCGACTTCGATTTTGACGAAGACGACGAATAATTGACACGGCAACACTGCCTAAACCGACTAAACAACCAAAGAATGCAATTTGACGAACTTGACCTTAGCGACGACATACTCGATGCCCTCGATGCAATGAACTTCGAGGAGTGCACACCCATCCAGGAACAGAGCATCGGTCTGATTCTTGAAGGGCACGACCTTATTGCCTGTGCACAGACCGGCACCGGCAAAACTGCCGCATATCTGCTGCCTGTCATCGACTTGCTGGCAGAAACCGAGGCCGACAACACGGTGAAGTGCGTCATCATGGTGCCCACCCACGAGCTCGCGCAGCAAATCGACCGACAGATGGAGGGTTTCTCCTACTATATGCCGGTGAGCAGCCTTGCAATCCACGGAGGCAACGACGGCAAGGAGTTCGCACGCCAGCAACATGCATTGCGCCAGGGAGCCGACATGGTCATTGCCACTCCGGGACGATTGCTGGCTCATATGAAGATGGGATATGTCGACCTGTCGCATGTGCGATATTTCATTCTCGACGAAGCCGACCGCATGCTCGACATGGGATTCTCCGACGATATTATGCGTATTGTCGCCGAACTGCCAAAAGAAAGACAAACTTTGATGTTCTCGGCCACGATGCCGAAAAAAATACAGCAGCTTGCCGCCACAATCCTCACCGAGCCCCGCGAGGTGAAAATAGCCGTATCCAAACCGGCCGACAAAATCGACCAGTCGGTATATATATGCCATGAAGGGCAGAAAGAGGGCCTGCTGCGCCACATTTTTGAGGGAGGCAACAACAAGAGGGTCATCATATTCTCATCTTCGAAGCAAAAAGTGAAGGAGCTCACACAAGTGTTGCGACGCAACCGCTATAAGGCCGCAGAGATGCATTCCGACCTCGACCAGAAACAGCGAGAGGAGGTGATGCTGGCGTTCCGCGCCGGGCGTATCGACATACTTGTGGCCACCGACATTCTGGCACGAGGCATCGACATCGACGAAATTGCAATGGTCATCAACTACGATGTGCCACACGAAGCCGAGGACTATGTGCACCGCATAGGCAGAACGGCACGCGCTGATGCCGACGGCCGCGCAATCACCTTTGTGAGCGAGCGCGACCAGCTGCGATGGAAACTCATCGAGGATTTTCTCGAAAAAGAGGTGCGGCGTGGCGAAATTCCGGCCGACCTCGGCGAAGGTCCGGCTTACAACCCAGCGAGCCGAAACAGAAACGGACGCGGACCAAAAGGCCGCAACTCAAAAGGAAAGAGCAACAACCATCCGCGCAACCGCAAAGAACGGCAAGACGGCAAGCAAAAAACCTCAAAAGCCACCGATACGCCAAAGACGCAGCAAACTGAAGACACAGTGAAGGCTCAAAAAAAAGAAAAGGCCCCCGGGAAACCCCGCCACCGCCGCAGGCCATCCAAGCCCGCCGAAAACAAAGAATAATGATATAGCACGATAATACCATGGCAAACGACAAGAAGAAAACAAAGACCGGAAAAAAAGAGCTGCCGCGTCTGAGCAACATTCATAAGCCCGAAGACATGACGCTCGAAGAGTGGCAGAGAACCCTGCGATTGCAAGCTGCCGCTCGCGAAAAATTAACCGTCACACCCATTGCCGGAGGACGCGAAGGCTATTTCAAAGTTTCCAATCCTGAAAGCCTCCACCGGTATTCTGTTGTTTACCGTGGCCCTCACAGCTCGTGGAACTACTGCTCGTGTCCGGACTTCCGCACAAACCGGCTGGGAACATGCAAGCACATCGAGGCGGTAGGAATTGCTGACGAAGGCAGATATGCAAGTTGTAATTACACCCTTCCCGACCGCACGACGGTATATCTCGACTACCGCGGCGAACGCCGTGTGCGCATTCGTTTCGGAGGCCGGCACAGCTCACAGATGCGCAAACTTGCCGCCGACTATTTCGATGACGACAAGACTTTGCGGCCCGAAATGTATGAACAGTTCGGTGATTTTCTGGCTTCGGCACAATTGCTCGATTCCTCGTTCCGCTGCTTCGACGATGCTTTCGATTTTATTCTCGACCATCGCGAGCGCGTAAAGCGCAACAAAATAGCCGATGAAAATCCTGCCGAGCTCGACAGCTTGCTGAAAGTTAAGCTCTATCCCTATCAGCGCAGGGGCGCAGAGTTCGCTTTCCGTCAGGGTCGTGTGATTATTGCCGACGAAATGGGCCTGGGCAAAACCATCCAGGCCATAGCTGCCGCACTGCTGATGCAGCGTTTCGGTTTTGCCCAGTCGGCATGGATTGTATGTCCCACATCGCTAAAATTCCAGTGGAAGAGCGAAATCGAAAAATTCTCGTCGTCAACAGCATGCGTGGTCGAAGGCACGGTGAAAGCACGTGCCGACATGCTCGACAGCGATTCGGCGTTTTTCAAAATCATCTCTTACCACTCGCTGGCAAACACCATAAAGTTTGGGGTGAAAAACATGCCCGACGTAGTAATCTACGACGAAGTGCAACGCCTCAAAAACTGGGACACTAAAATGTCCAAAACCATGCGCGAGCTGCACAGCAAATATGTCGTTGCCCTTTCGGGCACACCGCTCGAGAACAAACTCTCCGAGCTCTATTCGGTGATGCAGCTCGTGGACCAGTACCAGCTGGGGCCATATTGGAAATTCACCAATGATACGACAAGCACCGACGACACCGGACGCGTTGTGGGCTACCGCAATCTCAATATCATTGGCGAGCTCATCAGGCCGGTGCTCATCCGTCGCACCAAGAAAGAAGTGCAGCTGCAGATGCCCGAACGTGTCGACAAAAACCTCTTTGTCACCGTCACCAATGAGCAACAGGCCATACACGACGACTGCAAATGGAACGTAGGCATCCTGATGCACCGCTGGAAACGACTGGGCTTCCTGCCCGAAAAGGACCGCCGACGGCTGATGAATCTGTTATCGATGATGCGCATGGTTGCCGACAGTACTTTTATCCTCGACCAGGAAACCCGAAACGACACCAAGATTGACGAGGCTCTCAACATTGTGAGCGACATCATTGAATCGGGCAATGAAAAGATTGTCATCTTCAGCCAATGGGAGCGCATGCAGCGCGTCATGGCCGAAGAGCTCGACAAGCGTGGCATCGACTTTCGTTTCCTCCATGGCGGCGTGCCATCGGCAAAACGAGGCAAGCTCATCGAAGATTTCCTCAGCAAGCCCGAATGTCGTGTCTTTCTGAGCACCGATGCCGGAGGTACGGGGCTCAATCTCCAGGCAGCATCTGTAGTGATTAATTTCGACCTGCCGTGGAACCCCGCCGTGCTCGAACAACGAATAGCGCGTGTCTACCGCCTGGGGCAGAACCGGCAGGTGCAGGTCATAAACATGGTGTCGGTGGGAACTATCGAGGAGAATATGCTCGACACTCTTGCCTTCAAATCGGGGCTGTTCGAAGGAGTGCTCGATGGCGGGGACGATGCCATTGTGCTCAGCGACAAGAAATTCGACCGCATAGCACAGCTGGTGGAGGACAACGTGCTCGACGAAGGAGAAGAGAAACAGCCCGCAGAACCGTCTCCCGCCCCAATCGCCGCCGAGCCCTATAAAGAGTTTGACGAAGAATATGACGACTACCGCGAACCCGATGAATCCCCTGAATACTTCTACGACGACGACCTCTACGAGGACGAAGATGATGACGAGGACAAAGAATGGTCGGACCTATCAGATTCATCGGACATGTCAGGCACATCCGACCAATCCGACAAGCCGGCTTCTACTCCGCAGGATGTAATCAGCAAAGGCGTGGAATTTTTGGGCGGCCTTGCAAAAGCACTATCCACACCGGAATCGCGACAGCAGCTTGTCGACAGCCTTGTGAAGGAAGACCCCGACACAGGCCAAGTGTCGCTTAACATTCCTGTGGCCGACAAAAAAACTGTAAGCGACATTGTCGACATGTTCGCCGGCCTGATGGCCTCATTCAAAAAATAAATATTCATCAACACCATGAAAACACTGCACAAGATTTTACTTGCCACAGCCTTTGCATCGACGCTTTGGGCTTGTTCGGGAAAAAAACAAACTTTCGTCAACGAATATGGTACCGAATGGAGCTGGAACAGCGGCACCATAGAGGTGACTCAGCCGGAGCGCGCCGAAGGCCAGAAAAGTGTGCTCCGGCTTGCCTTGCCGCCTATGGACAGCGTGCGTGTTGGTTTTGTGGGTCTCGGCATGCGTGGCCCCGGAGCAGTAGAACGCTTCACCCACATACCCGGCACACGCATCAAGGCTCTCTGCGACTACGAAAAGGACAGGGCACAAGCTTGTCAGGCTATTCTCGAAAAAGCATCGATGCCCGCTGCCGACATATATTCCGGCGAAAATGGATATGAGGAACTGTGCCGACGTCCCGACATCGACATCGTATATATCGCCGCCGACTGGCTCCATCATGTGCCCATCGCAAAATGCGCCCTCGAGAACGGCAAAAACGTAGCAATCGAAGTGCCTTCGGCCATGACGCTCAAAGATTGCTGGGACCTTGTAGACCTGAGCGAGAAACAGCAGAAGCACTGCATGATTCTGGAAAACTGCTGCTACGACTGGTTTGAAATGAACACACTCAACATGGCGCAGCAAGGAGTGTTCGGCGATATTGTTCGCGCCCAGGGTGCTTATATCCACGACCTCAGCCCCTACTGGAACAAATATTGGAAAAAAGGCGAAGACGACCGCCTGGGATGGCGACTGGACTACAACATGCGCCATCGCGGCGATGTTTATCCAACACATGGCCTCGGTCCTGTGGCACAGGCCATGAACATCCACCGCGGCGACCGCATGAAGACGCTTGTGGCAATGGACACCCGCTCGGTCAACGGTCGTGAGCTGGTGCGCGAAATGGCCGATTCGGCATGTTCAAACTTCCGCAACGGCGACCACACCACCACCCTCATCCGCACCGAAAACGGCAATGTGATCGAGATTCAGCACAATGTCATGACACCGCAGCCCTATAACCGTCTATATCAGCTGACCGGAACCAAAGGTTTTGCAAACAAATATCCCATCGAAGGTTATGCCGTGGGCAAACAGCAGCTGGCCGATGCCGGAGTGGAGGTAGACCTCGACAATCTCTCGGCTCACAGCTTTATGGGCGACAAGGAACGTGCCGCTCTCGAAGAGAAATATGGCCATCCAATCCTCAAAAAATATGGCGAAATGGCAAAAGAAGTCGGAGGTCACGGCGGCATGGACTTCATCATGGACTGCCGCCTGGTCTACTGCCTGCAGAACGGGCTTCCGCTCGACATGGATGTATATGACCTGGCCGAATGGTGCTCGCTGGCCGAGCTTGGCGCATTGTCGATGGACAACGGCTGTGCGCCCGTTGCCATGCCCGATTTCACACGCGGCGACTGGAACAAAATAAAAGGCTATCGCCACGCCTTCGCCACCCCCGAGCAGGAAGAAGCCTCGATGGCTCGTGCAAAGGCATATACACGCAGCCTTACCGGTGCGGCTCAGTAGGCCAAGCCTACATTGTCGACGTAGAGTGTCGTGCCCGGCGTGCCTGTGTAAGGCTCGCCGCTGCCCGACGAGAACATGACTATCAGATGTGTGGGCACGGCATTGGCCGTGTCCCACCCCTCCTCAACAACGGGCACCATCTCGCCCTTTGAATTGCGGGCATAGTAGCTTTTGGCTTCCGGAATAAGGCCCATATATTTTCGGAAATATGGCTCTCTGCTGATATCGCCGTAGTGGATGGGCAGCTTGTGTCCGTTTTTCCAACCTTTCGTGGCCGTGCCGAGCAGTTCGCGCCCTGTGCCCACTCGCCTGGCATGCAAGCCTCCCTCACTGTCCTCCCACCGACGCTGCAGGATGACCAGCACCTCGGCCTTGTCGCGTCCGGGCAATTCCTTTTTCTTGCCGAACCCGCTGCTATATATCATCTTGCCGTCGGCCGGCATATCCAACTTATAATCGTAGACCAAGGCCATGGGCCTACGGCTGAAAGGCATGCCAACTTCCATTTTTGAATATGGGTCGGAAGTAGACCTTATAGGCTCCATCATTTCGCCTAAGAATAACGTGCCGGCCACAAGCACATCGATGTTGATAATTCCAACAGCCTTGCAGCGTTCGAGCATGGTTGTGAGTTTGGCACAGCGGTCACCCGGGGCTCTTTCCTCCGGAAAGACGGCGTTGCTCACCTTGGTGATACCCACAACCTTGGCCATGACGTTCGACGACGCCCACGGCGAACCGCCCATATTGCGGTAAGGCTCGTCGCCCTTGATGTTTTTTTCGGGACCGACGGCATAACATTTCTTCCACGCACCGCCTATGATGTGCGATTCTTTAATGTCGCGTGTCACCCAAGTGTTCATATCGCCATAGGGCAACAGTTCTGTTGTTTGTCCACAGATTCCCAAGGCGATGAGTGAAAACAATATGTTGGTGATGATTCGTTTCATAATAATAGTTGAAAGCATTTTCTCTAAAAAACGCCAAGTCCGCACATGCGGTTCATAATAGCAAAACAAAGATACACAATTCTTAAGCACAATACACCCTCACAAGCCAAACAGACCACGAATCCCCCCAAAAAGGCAACCGCACCGGGATATTGGAATCAAACATTACTTTTGACATCTCAAAAAAACATGCGCCCTTTTGTGCGAGATTACGCTGACTATTATGGCGTGTCAGAAGCATGGTCGATATCCGTGAACTATTCGCAGCAATGCCATCAGCAAGCCGATTTGGTGCAAATTCTATGAATATGTCGAGAATTTTTTCGAACTTTCCGATGAAGTTGTAAATATTTTAAGAATTTAATTCAAGCAAGAGATTGTTGTTCTATTTACAGCCCGATTTCCTCATTCTGTTCCACGACGGAAGTCCGCGTAGGAGGTGTATGAGCGCGGTGATGCTCATGGCCATGCCAATTCCGTAGTGCCACAATCCAAGATGCGGAATTTTAACAGGAGAAAGCAACTTGACTGAGCCGGTGAGCAGCGTGGCTATGAACAAGATAATCAGCAGCCAGGTGTCGGTATAGAACCATCTGAATTTCTTTTTCATTGCATTTAGCATTTTTCGGAACTGGGTCCAGTGAATAATCAGTAGTGCAGTCATGGCATATCCGGAAATCCAGTGAACTATTTTTAATACGCATCGCGGATGGAAAACTATTCCATGATTTTTGAGATGCAGAATAATGCCGATAAACAGTGTAATAGCAAAGGTAATAACCAGTGCAATTCCGATGTTTGCTTTTGTTTTCATTGTTTTATCAATCATTCAATCCAAAACCTTGGTTGTACCGCTTCAATTATACCACAAAGGTATATAAAAAACACGATTTTTCACGCCCGGTGCATAAGAAATATTTGCGATAAAAGTTCTTTCCACAATTTGGCTCTATCCGCGCCAGCGAGCGTCGCATCTGGCAACAGATAACCGACATATATGACGAGTATTGATATAAAATCTGATTTTAAGACATAAATAACTACTAATAATCGAGTAGGAGGTAAACACTAATCATAGGGTGTTTATCTCCTACTTTCG
>CAJUAR010000083.1 GCA_910584495.1 uncultured Muribaculaceae bacterium | reverse complement strand
TAGAGTACGCGTCTGGGGGGCGTGAGGTCGCTAGTTCGAGTCTAGTAACCCCGACTAATTGAAAGCAAAATGCTTGCAGGTCATAGACTTGCAAGCATTTTTTATTTTTAAACGAACACAAATGGGACAGACGAAAGCGGTTCAATTGCCGCCGCCGACAAAGTCTTCGACCTTGACTTGCAGGAAATGTTTAGCCCCAACTAAAAGCACTGAAAAAGCATGAGACAAAATTTTGATTATTGGGCAAAAAAAAGTAATTTTGCCTTGTCAAAAATCTACATCACATGCTCGAAATCAGTGAAATCTTCAATGCATCGGCAGTTCTCAAGGACGTTGCCCGTAAAACAGCCATAATACCGGCACCTAAACTGTGCCCCGGTCTTGACCTATATCTCAAAGCCGAGAACCTGCAGCTGACAGGTTCGTTCAAACTCCGTGGAGCCTATTACAAAATTTCGCAGCTCTCCGACGAAGAAAAAAAACGCGGCGTAATCGCCTGCTCGGCCGGCAACCATGCACAAGGCGTTGCTCTCGGTGCCACCCACAACGGCATCAAAGCCCTGATTTGCCTTCCCGCCGGCGCTCCTATTTCAAAAGTCGAGGCCACCAAAGGCTATGGAGCCGAAGTGTGCCTTGTGCCCGGTGTCTACGACGATGCCTATGCCAAAGCCATGGAACTGCAGCAAGAACACGGTTATACGTTCGTTCATCCGTTCGACGACCCCAAAGTGATTGCCGGGCAGGGCACCATCGGTCTTGAAATCCTTGAACAGATGCCCGATGTCCAGGCCGTAGTTGTGCCAATTGGCGGCGGCGGTCTCATTGCCGGCGTGGCATTTGCCATAAAGACACTCCGCCCCGACGTGAAAGTGTTTGGAGTGCAGTCGTCAGGAGCGGCATCCATGGCCACATCGCTCAAAGAGGGCAAAGTGTGCCATCTCAACGACGTATCGACCATTGCCGACGGCATTGCAGTGAAAGAGCCCGGGATCAACACATTCGAAATCTGCAACCAGCTCGTTGACGAAGTGGTGACAGTCAACGACGACGAGATTGCTGCCGCCATACTTGCGCTGCTCGAAAAACAAAAGTTAGTTGCCGAAGGTGCAGGAGCTGTGTCGGTGGCCGCAGCCATGTTTGGCAAATTACCCATCGATGGCCTTAAGACTGTGTGCCTTGTATCGGGCGGCAATATCGATGTGAGCACACTGAGCCGCGTCATCACTCGCGGCCTCAACAAAAGCGGCCGAAACTTCTCTTTTATCATCGACCTTGCCGACAAACCAGGCCAGCTGTCGGGCGTGTGCAGCGTAGTGGGACAGAACGGCGGCAACATTATCTCCGTCACACACGAACGCATCAACACCAGCACAGCCATCAACGGCTGCACCATCCGCCTGGAACTCGAGACACGCGACATGACGCACATAGAGGAAATCCGCCAGGCCCTCAAAGAAGCTAATTTCAATGTTCTCAACTGATAATCATCGATGAAAAGGACCGCTATCATAGCCCTCGCCGGAGCCATTGCCCTCAATGCATATTCCTCCGCTCCCGTCGACAGCACAGCCAACGACACTGTGAAATTTATATTCACCGACGTGATCACCATACCTACCACATCGGTGAAAGACCAAAATAAATCGGGTACTTGCTGGTGCTTTGCCGGCACTTCATTCTTTGAGGACGAAATACGTCGTATGGGCGGCGATTCGCTGGACATCTCAGAGATGTACACAGTGCGTCAGTGCTACAAAGACAAAGCCGAACGTTTCATCCGCCTATATGGCGAAACAAATTTTGCTCCCGGCGGCTCCATAACCGATGTTCCATATGTTTGGAAACACTACGGTGTAATTCCCGAAGAAGCCTACCGTGGCCTCGAATACGGTGAAGAAAAACACGTCCACGGCGAGCTCGACAAAGCCCTGAAAGCCTATCTCCAAGCCGTTGTGGCACGTCCCAACAAAAAAATATCTACAGCATGGCGCAAAGGTGTCGACGCTCTGCTCGATGCCTACCTTGGCGAGGTTCCCGAAACATTTGTTGTCAACGGCAAAACATACACCCCGCAGAGCTACGCCGCAGCCCTCGGTCTCGACCCCGACAACTATGTTCCCCTCACATCCTTCACCCATCATCCATTCTATGATTGGTTTGCCGTCGAAGTGCCCGACAACTGGACATGGTCGGCCTACGGCAACCTGCCCCTTGACGAATTCAAAGCCGTGGTAGACAACTCGCTGGCCAAAGGCATGCCTCTGGTATGGGCGGCTGATGTGAGCGAAGGCGGTTTCAAATGGAAAGACGGCGTGGCCCTGATGCCTAAAGACAAAGGCGAAGCCGACATGGACGGCACCGAACTCGCTCGCTGGGTGAAACTCTCCGACAAGGAACGCGCCGACAGCAAGTTCGACTTCAAAGGTCCTGTCGAAGAAATCACCGTAACGCCACAATTGCGTCAGGAAATGTTCGACAGCCAGGAAACAACCGACGACCATGGCATGGAAATTGTGGGAACCGCAACCGATCAGGCCGGTAATCGTTATTATAAGGTGAAGAACTCGTGGGACACTAACCAAATCTACGACGGTTTCTTCTATGTGTCCGAGCCTTACTTCCTGGCAAAGACCATCAGCATCCTTGTAAACAAAGACGCAATTCCTAAAGAGACAGCAAAGAAACTAAATATAAAGTGAACAAATTATCAACGATAATACTCGCTGCAGCAGCGACAGTCCTGACTTTGTCGGGACTGTCCGGCTGCAAGACAACTGAAGAGAACTACCGTGCGGCATATGAAAAAACCATTGCAGCACGCGCCGAAAACAGCGAGCTCGATTCTACAATCTATGGCGCTGTGCGCCGTCAAAGCAAACTAACCGCGCAGCAAACCTCGCAAGGAACTGTCAATGTGACAACTCAACTGGTGCGCGTCACTGCCGAAGGAGGTGGTATTGCCGAAAATCTCCACCGGTACAACGTGGTGGTGGGCCAGTTCAAACAGTTGTTCAACGCCAGCTCAATGCGCGACCGCATTGTCGACGGAGGCTACCCTACAGCATTTGTGGTAGAAACTGCCGAACCATATTATTATGTCGTGCTCATGTCGTTCAACAAGCTCGAAGCCGCCGCCTCTGCTCTCAAGGACTTTTCGGAAAAGCCTTGTGTGACAATGAAAGAGCCATGCCCATTCATTTTGGATGCCACAGCACACCGACACTCAACAAAAAACAACAAACGCTGATGTTCGATTTTCTCAAACGAAAGAAAGAAGCAGTGAAGCTGCCATTTGCCACAGACATTCACTGCCACATTGTTCCCGGCGTTGACGACGGGGCTCCCGATGCCGCAACCGCAGCCGAACTCATCGGCCACATGCAGCAATGGGGCATTGAGCGCATAATTGCCTCGCCCCACGTCACCAAAAATGTGTTTGAAAACGACCACACCTCCATTGCCCCTGCCATGGAAGCCCTACATGCCGAGCTTGGCAGGCGCGGAATGAGCATCGATGTGAGCCATGCCGCAGAATACCGCATCGACGAACTGCTGGACTGCCGCATAGCCGCAGGCGACCTTATGCTCCTCCCCAACGACTTCATTCTCATCGAAAATTCCTGGCTTCAGGAACCGGGGAATCTCGACCGCCTTGTCTTCGACCTGCAGGTTAAAGGTTTGCATCCCATTCTTGCACATCCCGAACGATATACATACTACTGGAAGCGCCGCGAACGCTATTCAGAACTCCACAATGCAGGGCTTTTATTCCAGATTAACGTGCTGAGCCTTGCCGGAGCCTACGACAAAGGATGTCTCAAAATGGCTGAATACCTTATGGAGCAAGACCTTGTCGATTTTGTAGGAACCGACCTGCACCGCGCAAGCCATGTCGAGGCCATCGACCGCTATCTTTGTTCATCCGATGCTCGTCGCCACAACGATGCCCTCAAAGGCCGTGTGATGAACGACAAAATCTTTGCAAAATAAACCAACGACAAGCAATATGAAAAAACTTACACTATTCGCCATGCTGCTGGCAGCCATTCTTCCGCTTTCGGCAACTCGGCACAAATTCCAGACGGTGGAGGGCGACCCTTTGCACACTCAGATGTACACATTGCCCAACGGCCTCAAAATCTTTATGACCGTCAACAAAGACGAGCCTCGTATCCAGACCTACATCGCTGTGCGCGTTGGAGGCAAGAACGACCCTGCCGAAACCACAGGTCTGGCACACTACTTCGAACACCTCATGTTCAAAGGCACTGAGAAATTCGGCACCAGCGACTATGCCGCCGAAAAGCCCATGCTCGACAAAATAGAAGCCCTCTTCGAAAAATACCGCCACACGACCGATTCGGTGGCACGCCGCAAAATTTACAAGCAAATTGACTCCGTCAGCTACGAAGCCTCAAAAATTGCCATTCCAAACGAATACGACAAACTGATGAGCGCCATCGGCGCAAAAGGCACCAACGCATATACGAGCTACGATGTTACGTGCTATGTAGAAGACATACCGTCGAACCAAATCGAAAACTGGGCAAAAATCCAGGCCGACCGCTTCGAGAACCCCGTGATTCGCGGCTTCCACACCGAGCTGGAAACAATCTACGAAGAAAAGAACATGTCGCTCACCAAGGACAACCGCAAAGTCTACGAAAAACTTCTTGCCTCTCTCTTCCCCAGCCATCCCTATGGCCGACAGACTGTGCTCGGAACACAGGAGCACCTCAAAAATCCTTCGATTACCAATGTCAAGAACTACCACAAACAGTGGTATGTGCCCAACAACATGGCCATATGCCTTTCGGGCGATTTCGACCCCGACAACATGGTGGACATCATCGAAAAATATTTTGGCAAGCTGAAACCCAACACAAATCTTAAACGACCCGTTCTGCCAAACGAAAAACCTATCAGCACCCCGGAAACTGTAGAAGTACTCGGTCCCGAAGCTGAAAACATCACACTGGCATGGCGTCTCCCCGAAGCTGCCAATGCCGACATGACCGGCCTCGAAGTGCTCGACCGCATTGTCAACAACGGTAGCACAGGCATCCTCGACCTCAATGTGAGCCTTCCTCAGCGAGTTCTCGGCGCAGGAGCATACGTTATGTCTATGGCCGATGGCAGCGCCTATGTGATGAGCGGCCGTCCCAAAGCCGACCAGAGCCTCGACGATGTTCGCACAATACTGCTTGAACAAATCGACAAGCTACGCAAGGGCGAATTCAGCGAAGAACTGGTGGAAGCAACCAAGGCAAACTTCAAGCTCGAGCTCCAGACCATGATGCAGAGCAACAACAGCCGTGCCGACATGTATGTCGATGCATTTGTCAACGGTATTGACTGGGCCGACCAGGTGGCCGAAATCAAAGCCCTTGAAAATGTGACAAAAGACGACATCGTACGCCTGGCCAACAAATACCTCGGTCCGGAAAATTACATAGCCATCAACAAAAAGCAAGGCAAAGACCCCAACGAGCTCAAAATCGGAAAGCCCGAACTCACTCCCATTGTAATGAACCGCGAAAAAAGTTCGCCCTTCCTTCTCGAAATCCAGAATTCGTCTGTCGACCCTATCGAACCGGTGTTTGTCGACTTTGACCGCGACCTCACCACTCTGCACGCAAAACAAAACGTGCCGGTGCTCTATGTGCCTAACAAGACAAACGACTTGTTCCGTCTCATATATGTCTACGACACAGGCTACTACAACGACCCTGCACTGGAATTTGCTCCCGAGCTGATCGACCTGTGCGGAACACCCGACATGACACCGGAGGACATACGCAACGAATTCTACAAGCTGGCTTGCCGGTTCTACTACTCCGTTGGCGGCGAACGCAGCTACGCAGTAATTTCAGGCTTGAGCGAAAACATGGAGAAAGCTGCCGCGCTCTACGAAAAGCTCATTGACAACGCTCAAATCAGCCCCGAAGCTTACTCGGCCTGGGTCGACCGTGTGGAAAAAGCACGCAACGATGCCAAACACAATCAAAGCGCAAACTTCTCGCACCTGCAGCGCTATGTGATGTACGGTCCCGAAAACCCTGCAACAAAGACACTCTCGGTCGATGCACTGCGCAAGACCAACCCGGCCGAATTCCTCGCCGCTCTTCGCAAACTTAACGACTACGAACAGACCGTCATCTACTGGGGCAACGACCCGGCCAACAAAGTTCTGGCCACTGTCAACGATACACATCCGCTGGACAAAACACTCGTGCCCACACCCAAGTCCGAAAAATATCCACTGCTCCAAACTCGCGGTCTCACTTTCTTTGTAGCTCCTTACGAAGCAAAACAGCTCTACCTCGTGGGATACTCCAACGACGGAAGCAAGTTCGATATTTCACAAGAACCTATCCGCAAACTTTATAACGAATACTTTGGCGGCTCGATGAATTCCGTGGTATTCCAGGAAATGCGCGAAAGCCGCTCGCTGGCCTACTACGCATGGGCTGGCATGAGCAGCCCTTCCAAGAAGGACCGCCCCTATACCTATGTGGGCACAATAGCCACACAGAACGACAAACTAATCGACGCTTTATTGGCTTTCAACGAAATCGTCAACCAAATGCCACAAAGCGATGCAGCCTACGACCTTGCCAAACAAGCACTTGAGGCTCGGCTGCGCACAAACCGCATGCTCAACGACGACATTGCATTCTACTACCTGCAGCTCAAAGACCAGGGCTACGACCACGACCCTGCCAAAGACCTCTTTGAATACCTGCCCAAGGCAACCTTCGACCAGCTCAACGACTACCAGCGCCGAAACGTGGCAGGCCGCAACTACCGTGTGGGCATACTTGCCAAACCCGAAAACATCGACATCAACATGCTTGAAAATGCCGGAGAGGTGATTATTCTCACCCAAGAAGACATTTTCGGCTACTAAACTAATAATTAGCACTATGAAAGCAACTGTTATCACTCGCACACTCGCTGCTGCACTTATGACCTTGGGGCTTTGGAGCTGCACGCCGAAGTCGGATTCGCCATCGCCGCTGATTGCCCAAAGCGAACGCCTCGACGGCGTCTTCTCCGAACTCGCCGAAAAAAGTGCCGATTTTCTCGATTCGGCTTCGGTGAATTATGCCGACAAAGCTCTTTCTTTCAGCTTTTATTTTGCCCCTAAAGCTGTCGACGTGGCAATTATTGACGAAGCCCTGGTGCAGTTCGTCATGTCCGAATATATGAAAGCTAACACGGGACCCAATCTGGATGAGATTGTCAACACTCTCACCAAAGAGGAAGGAAAAATGGTTGTAAAACTCGCCGGCGACGGTGCCGAGAAATCGTTCGATGTATCAGCTTCTCGTGTACGCAATCTTATCAAGCTCAAACCAATGGAGCTGAACTTTGCCGCTGCAAAAGAAAACTTTTCCAACCTTATGGCCTCGCGCGCTCCATACTACACCGAATATGCCGACAAACAGAATGCAAAGACCGTAGAACCGGCCGAATTCGGCATTGTGGCCGGATTTGCCCAGTACACTTTCACATTCGACAACGTATCGGCATATAAAGCTCTGAAGCAAAGCCAGCTCACCGGCCGTTTTATGCCGGCTGTCAACGAAAGCATGCTTCATCTTGGCGAATGTCGCCCTATTGTCGAAGACCTTATGAAAACATTTGGGATCGAAGGCTACCGATTCATTTTTGCAAATAAAAAAGACGAAAAAATCCTCCGTGCAGCAATTACATGGAGCATGATTAAATAAAACATGAAACTTGTAGACCGATTTTTACAATACGTGAAGTTCGACACCCAGAGCGACGAACTCACCAACATGACTCCCTCAACTCCGGGACAGATGGTCTTTGCCGAATATCTAAAAAAAGAACTTGAAGACCTCGGACTGACCGAAATTTCCCTCGACGAAAACGGCTACCTTATGGCAACCATACCATCGACACTGCCAGCAGGCAAAAAGGCTGCCACTGTGGGCTTCATCGCACATCTCGACACATCGCCCGACATGTCGGGACGCCATGTGTCGCCTCGCATCGTCGAACGCTACGATGGCGGTGCCATTGTCCTCAACAAAACTGAAAACGTCATTCTATCACCCTCGGAATTTCCCGAGCTCAAGCACTATATCGGGCAGGACCTCATAGTGACCGACGGCACCACTCTTCTGGGTGCTGACGACAAAGCCGGTATTGCCGAAATTATTTCCGCTGCCGACTATCTGATGAAGCATCCCGAAATCGAGCACGGCAAAATTCGAATTGCCTTCAACCCCGACGAAGAAATCGGCCAAGGTGCGCACAAATTCGATGTGGAACGATTCGGTGCCGACTGGGCCTATACCTTCGACGGTGGCGAAATCGGCGAATTGGAATATGAAAACTTCAATGCCGCCGTTGCCCGAGTGACATTCACCGGACGCAACGTCCACCCCGGCTATGCAAAGCACAAAATGGTCAACTCCATGCGCATTGCCAACCAGTTTGTAATCATGCTTCCTCGATGGGAAACCCCCGAACACACCGAGAACTATGAAGGTTTCTACCACCTTGTATCGATGGAAGGCTCTGTTGAAAAAACCGTACTCACTTATATCATCCGCGACCACGACCGCGACCGCTTTGAGCGACGCAAAAAGGAACTCGAACACCTCGCTCGCAAAATAAACAACGAATTTCCCGACTGCTGCGCCATCGACATCAAGGACCAGTACTACAACATGCGTGAGAAAATTGAGCCCGTGCGCTACATTGTCGACATGGCCGAAGAAGCCATGCGCCTGGTGGGAGTAACTCCGAAAGTGCAGCCCATCCGCGGAGGAACCGACGGGGCACAACTTTCCTTCAAAGGACTGCCATGCCCCAACATCTTTGCCGGCGGTCTCAACTTCCACGGCCGCTACGAATTTGTGCCCATACCTTCGATGGAAAAAGCCAGCGCTGTGATGGTGGAAATTTGCAAGCTCGCCGCCAAGCATTGATGTTGCCTCTTGTTGTCGTCGTCACAGGCCCCACAGCCTCAGGAAAAACAAGTCTTGCCACAGACCTTGCCTGCCGCTATGGTTCGGAGATTATTTCGGCCGACAGCCGACAGATATACAAAGATTTACCAATAGGCACGGCTGCACCCTCGCCCGAGGAGCGCAGCCGCGCGCATCATTATCTCGTAGGCTGCAAAAATCTCGACGAATACTATAGCGCGGCATGCTTTGAAACCGATGCGTTGGCGATTTTGCCATCTATTTGGCAAAAATCGTCCTTGGCAATAGTATGCGGCGGCTCGATGATGTATGTCGACGCACTCCTTCATGGCATCGACCAGATGCCCACTGTCAGCGAGAGCACTCGCTCCTATGTGCTGCGCCTCTACGAGCAGCAGGGCCTCGATGCCGTGGCTGCACAATTGGCAATCCTCGACCCGGAATATCACGAAATGGTCGACAGGCAAAACACGCGGCGCGTGCTCCATGCCTTGGAGATATGCCTCGAAGCCGGCGTTCCCTACTCCTCCCTGCGCACAGGCCAGACACGCAAACGTCCTTTCAGAGCCATCAAGATGGCAATCAACCAGCCGCGAGAGACACTCTTCGAACGCATAAACGCACGTGTCGGCCGCATGATAGCCGACGGCCTCGAAGACGAGGCGAGACACGCTTGGAGCTTGGGCAATTTCAATTCACTCAACACTGTGGGCTACAAGGAAATGAAACAATATTTCGACGGCAGCATGGATCGCGAAACTGCCATTGCACGCATAGGCAAAAACACCAGGGTATATGCCAAAAAACAGCTCACTTGGCTAAAAAAAGACCCGGATGTCCAATGGCTTGCTCCCCAAAACGCCTTCAACGAGGCTTGCGCTCTTATAGATGCCGAACTCAATGCCCCTGTTTAGCGTTTTAATTCTCAGAACAACAAACTAAAAAAATGAAAATCACTCAAACTCTCTGTATTCTCCTCTCAGCAGCCTTACTTGGCTCATGCTCCGTATTCAACAAATCGGCAAAACAGCACTCCGAACAATCTATCTCTTCGGAAAGCATAGCTGCTACCAAACCGGAAAAGGCAAAAAAGAAAAAAAAGAATAAGAATAAAAAGAAAAACGAATTTGAGACTGAAGGTCGCAAGCCTTCGCCCGACGAACTGACCGGTGCCCAGTGGACAATCACCTCTTTGGGCAAGGACAATCTGCCTATTGAGGACGAAATGCCCTACGTCATTTTTGATGAAAAAGGAAATTTCTATGGAAACAACGGCTGTAACGTGCTCAACGGCAGTTTTGTGTTGCGTTCCGACGGTCATCTCATTTTTTCAAATGTGTTGTCGACCATGGCCTTCTGCCCCGACAAGCCATATGCCGACACAATTAGCGGTATACTCTCCGACGGAAAGCAGTACGGCGTCGACTGCAAACGTATCGGACAGGAAAGCTATCTCTACCTCAAAGACGATGCCGGAAAAGCTGTGGCAACACTGCGCCGGCACAACATGGAATTCCTCAACGGAAACTGGCAGATTGTGGCCATCGACGGAAAGTCGATCAAGGACGAGGATGCAACTCTCTTTATCGACATTCCTGAGCTGAAAGTGCACGGCAACACCGGCTGCAACTTCTTCAACGGCACTCTCTATATCGACCCTGCCCGCAGCAACGCTATAGACTTCAGCAACATGGGGCTCACCCGTATGGCATGCCCCAAGGCAGACCAGGAAAACCGCATCATGGTTGCCCTCGAATCCACTGCTTCGGCAATTGCCGGCAAGAACGACGACACAGTTTTACTTATCGACAAAAAAGGTAAGGAATTGCTAACCCTCCGACGCATCGAAAACAACAACGACTGATGGATGTTCTCACCCCGGAACAACGCCGCCGATGCATGCAAGCAAACAAAGGCCGAGGCACCAAGCCCGAACGTGCCTTTGCACGCTTACTCTGGAGCAGCGGCATACGCTACCGCAAGCATCAACGCTCCGTGCCGGGGACTCCCGACTTTTCCATCAAAAAATATCGACTCGCCATCTTCATAGATGGCGAGTTTTGGCATGGACGCAACTGGACTGAACGGCGCCAGTCATTTGCCACAAACCGACAGTACTGGATAAACAAAATAGAGCACAACATGGCCCGCGACCGCGCCGTCACTGCATGGCTCACCGACCACGGATGGAAAGTATTCCGATTTTGGGAAAGCGACGTTGCCCACAACCCCGGAATATGCATTGCGAAGGTTCTCGATTATCTCGAACGCTACCGCCGCCCCGAGCCACCAACCTACCTCCCCTCCGAAATAGCCGCCGAACCCGAAATTCCCTATGGCGAATCCCCTCTTTCCTCAAATCAGAACTAAAACAAAAATTCAAACACAAAAAATCGGACAAAAAATTTTGTCAATCCAAAAAGATGTTGTAACTTTGCAGCGCAAAACGGCGGGATAGCTCAGTTGGTTAGAGCGTCGGATTCATAACCCGGAGGT
>CAJUAR010000082.1 GCA_910584495.1 uncultured Muribaculaceae bacterium | reverse complement strand
ATTTTTCAAAGAGATCATTGTGGAGCCAATGGTGACGAAGCCATCGAACATAATTGGGCTCGGACCAAACGACGTTTACCATCGAATTCACGGTGTGCAATTATCCGTCGGGAGGCGAGAACACGTTCTATTATAAACTTGACGGCCTCGACAAAAAATATATAGCCCTTCCGTCGGGGGGCAACTCTGTTACATACTCGAATCTGCCGGCGGGAACCTACAAGTTTATGCTCAAGGCATCGAACAATGACGGTGTGCAGAGTGAAGGAACTGCGTCGATAGGCATCACGATAGAGCCGGTGTGGTACAGGACCTGGTGGGCGATTCTGCTGTGGATTGTCCTGGCAACGGGAGCAATAGGCTATGTGCTCCGCACGGTGTGGCACCGCAAGATGATGATGGCAAGGATGAAGATGCAGCAGACCGATTTTGAGCGTCAACACAAGATTGAGGAGATGAAGGTGCGGTTTTTCATCAATATGTCGCACGAACTGCGCACTCCTCTCACATTGATGTTGCTGCCGATAGATGAACTGCTTGCCAGGAAGAACGATGTGCTGACCACCGAAAAGCTTACTACGGTGAAAAACAATACGATGAGGATTCTCCACATAGTCAATCAGTTGCTTGACTATAGGCGTGCGGAGATGGGTATGTTCAAGCTCAAAGTTCGTAAAGTGGATGTCAATTTGCTGGCCAAACAGATTTTCAGTTCTTATGAAACGATGGCGCGGCACAAAAATATCAAGTATAATTTTGATTCAACTTTAGAGGAGCCGATGCAGACAATTGACAGCGACTATTTTGAGCTGATTGTCAATAATTTGCTTACAAACGCCTTTAAATACACGCCCAAAGGGCAGACTGTGACTCTCCAGCTGTCGAGCGAAGACGGAAATCTCGCCATTGTTGTTAAGGATACGGGCTGCGGCATTCCGGCAGATAAACTGGATAAGATTTTCTCCCGATTCTACCAGGTGAACGATGCGAGCAGCGGCAACGGCATAGGACTGTCGCTTGTCAAGCGCCTCGTAGAGCTGCACCATGGGAGTATTTCCGTGGAGAGTACCCTCGGTGAAGGCTCGACCTTTATTGTGACATTACCAAGAGGGGAGGGAAATTATGCGCCCGACGAACTTGTGGCCGACAGCGAGACTACTTCTTTAGATAGCCAGCCATTTATCCATATTCCCGACGAGGACATTGCCCTTGAGAAGGAAAACATGAAAGAAGACCCCGACAGCTCGAAACCTACAATAATGGTTGTGGACGACAATTCGGAGATTCTCAAATATCTTGGAAATACCTTGCAGCCCGACTACAATGTGGTACTTGCGGCGAATGGAGCCAAGGCCATAGAACTGTTGACAACGGAGAAGATAGACCTGATACTCACCGATGTTATGATGCCTGATGTCGACGGAGTGCAGCTGTGTAGGGCTGTGAAAAGGAATCTAAGGACTTCGCATATACCTGTCATCATGCTTTCGGCCAAATCGGACCTTGCCAACCAGATGGACGGGATGAATGTAGGGGCAGACGATTATATCGCCAAGCCATTCCCGCTTGACCTCCTCAAGGCAAAAATCCGCAACCAACTGCGGACACGCATGCGCCTGATTGATACTTATGCTCACAGTACCGTAATCGAACCGACAAAGGTGGCCATCAATCCCCTCGACGAGGAATTCCTCACCAAGGCGGTGTCGGTGATGGACGAGCATATCGACGACTCGGAGTTTTCGACCGATGCCTTTGCACGAGAAATGTGCATGAGCCGCTCGAATCTGCACCTGAAGATGAAAGCACTCACCGGCGAGGCAACGAATGAGTTTATAAGGAGAGTGCGCCTCAACAAGGCCCTCGAACTGCTGAAAGCCTCGCGCTATACGGTGTCGGAAGTGAGTGCGATGGTTGGTTTCGGCACACCATCCTACTTTGCGACAAGCTTCAAGAAATTCTTTGGATATTCGCCTTCGGAACTGGTGAAAAAGGATTGATTTCTACGACATTGCACAAAATTGAATGCTCTTTCAACAAGATTGAAAGGGCATTCGCCGCATTTGAGAGCATTGGCGACGGTGCTTGGACAGCCGTGTCCGTACCCGAGCCAAGGCATCGGCTGTCGATGCTTCATCGTTTGCAGTTGTCTATGGCGCTGCAAAGAAGGACTTCAATCCCCGCTTTATTGGCGATGATTCCGAAAAGGGAAAACTACGTCAGGCTCTTTATTTCGAACGAGCATTCGAACTTTGTTTTGAAGGTGTGCGCAAATACGACCTCCTCCGTTGGGGATGTCTCTACGATGCCTTGAAACTTTTCGGTGAGAAAAGCATTGTGAACGTCAAAAATCCTGCGTATCCCGCCTATAAAAATTTCAGGGTAGGGCATAGCGAGCTTCTGCCCATTCCTTTGAGGGAAATACAGAGTAATCCTGCTCTGAAAGGAGAAAACAACCCGGGTTATTAGTGCTGAGATATATTTTATTGTAGAGGAGAGGTGCTTGCCTCTCCTTTTTATATACCCTCGTTTGGGCAAATGTCGGAAAAAATCTTTAATTTTGTACATTGTTTATATTAAACCATCCGAGATGTCGTTTCTTAGAGCTATTTTGTGCATTATATGTCCGCCGCTTGCCGTTTTAGACAAAGGGTGCGGCTCCATAATTCTGGTAGCAGCCCTCACTCTTTGTGCATGGGTGCCCGGGGTAATTGGGGCTATTTTAATCTGTACTCGTTCCAAGTCATGAAAAAGATATTTTTCCCTCTAATTTTGTCATTGGGCTTTGCCTTGACCGCCAAAGCGCAGATGGCCGCCGAGGTGCGTTTTGGCAACGAAGCCGCCGATACCACAAGAATAGGCCAGATGCTCGACCTGGCTTCGAAACAACGCCTTGTCAGTCCCGAAGCCCGAATCGCATATTTTGCCAAGCAGTTCGAAGGTACACCCTATGCCGCCCATACGCTCGAAGGTCCTGTAGAGGTGCTCACCGTGAGGCTCGACAGCCTGGACTGTACCACTTTTGTGGATATATCAATGGCTTTGGCCTATACCATCGGCGAACGCCGGACTTCATGGAGGGATTTTGTGTACAATCTACGTCGCCTGCGTTACCGCAACGGAGAGGTGGACGGATACGCTTCGCGGCTCCATTATATTTCCGACTGGGTTGTCGACAACCGGCACCGTGGCAATATTCAGGATGCAACCGAGGTCTTTCCGCGGAGCAACCATCTGCTAAGGACCATTGATTTCATGAGCCGTAATCGCGACAAATATCCCGCACTTGCCGACAGTGCAAACTTCGAGCGTATAAAAGCCATAGAAAACGGCTACCGTTTGCACCGATTTCCTTATATTAAAAGCGGAGACCTGGGCGACAAGGCTACGAAAAAGGCCTTTAAGTCGGGCGATGTAGTGGCTTTGGTTACTACGAACAAAACCCTCGATGTGACACATCTTGGCATAATTATCAAAGATGCTGCGGGAGAGCCATATCTTCTTCATGCCTCGTCGACCGATGGCTTGGTGGAGATGACCAAGCAGCCGCTGTGCGATTTTATGAAGCGCAACCGTCAATGGTTAGGCTTGCGCGTAATCCGCTTGACAGACTATTGACTATGAATGTAGCTATTGTTGGAACCGGATATGTGGGCCTTGTTTCCGGCGCTTGTTTTGCCGAGATTGGTGTGGACGTGACATGTGTCGACATCGACAGTGCCAAAATCGACAAACTCAAACATGGCATAATACCAATCTACGAACCGGGGCTTTCGGACCTTGTGAGCCGCAACTGCGAGGCCGGAAGGCTTCACTTTGCAACATCCCTTGCCGAGGTTATCGACAGTGTCGACATTGTGTTCTGCGCTGTCGGAACTCCGGCCGATGAGGACGGATCGGCCGACCTGAGCCATGTCTTGGAGGTCGCCGCCGATTTCGGCGCGGGAATCAAGCGGAAAACTTTGTTTGTCATCAAGTCGACCGTGCCCGTTGGCACTTCCGAGCTTGTGCGCGGTGTGGTGAAAAAACAATTGGACGAGCGAGGATGTCCTGATATGGATTTCGAGTTGGCCTCCAATCCTGAATTTTTAAAAGAAGGGGCTGCCATCAAGGATTTTATGTCGCCCGACCGTGTGGTAATCGGCATAGAAAGCGACTATGGCCGAAAACTCATGGAGCGTCTCTATCGTCCATTCCTTCTCAACAACATGAGGGTGATGTTCATGGATCTTCCTTCGGCCGAAATGACAAAATATGCTGCCAATGCCATGCTTGCCACACGCATTTCGTTTATAAACGAGATTGCCAATTTGTGCGAGCGCACAGGAGCGGATGTCGATGCCGTGCGTCGTGCCGTAGGGGCCGATGCACGCATAGGCAGCAAATTTCTCTACCCCGGTTGTGGCTATGGAGGCTCATGTTTCCCCAAGGATGTGAGGGCGTTAATCAACACCGGCATGAACCATGGATGCCCCATGAGCGTTATTGCGGCAGTGGAGGAGGTGAACGAACGCCAGAAATCGATTGTGTTCGACAAACTTTCTGCCATCTTCGGCGGTAAGCTCGCCGGCCGCCGAGTTGCCATCTGGGGTCTCGCTTTCAAGCCCGAAACCGACGACATGCGCTGTGCACCGTCGCTTGTGGTGATTGAAAAACTCATTGAGGCCGGAGCAATGGTTGTGGTCTACGACCCAGTGGCCATGGACGAATGCCGCCGTCGTATGGGCGATGCAGTGGTCTATGCGTCGGACATGTATCAGGCCGTGCGCGATGCCGACGCCCTGGCGCTGCTCACGGAATGGAAGCAGTTCCGTCTGCCACAGTGGTCGCGCATCGCTCAGCTCATGAAGGGCAACGATATAGTCGACGGGCGCAATATTTATCAAGAAACTGATGTGGCTGCTGCCGGACTCAAGCTCCGTGCCATCGGCCGCGCTATCAAACAAACATCATGCCAACAGCTTTAATTACAGGCATCACAGGCCAAGACGGTTCTTATCTTGCCGAGTTTCTCCTCGAAAAAGGCTACGAGGTGCACGGCATCATACGCCGCAGCTCCACCTTCAACACCGGCCGGATAGAGCATCTCTATCTCGACCAATGGGTGCGAGATCAGCACCATGGCCGTCGTATCCAGCTTCACTATGGCGATATGACCGATTCGTCGTCGCTAATACGTATCATAGGCCTTGTAAAGCCCGATGAAATATATAACCTCGCGGCACAGAGCCATGTCAAGGTGTCCTTCGATGTGCCTGAATATACGGCCGATACCGATGCCACAGGTGTTCTTCGCTTGCTCGAGGCTGTGCGTATTCTCGGATTTGAAAAACGGACTAAAATCTACCAGGCATCCACTTCCGAGCTCTTCGGAAAGGTGCAGGAAATACCTCAGTGCGAGACAACGCCCTTCTATCCGCGCTCGCCTTATGCCGTGGCTAAGCTCTATGCCTTCTGGATTATGAAGAACTATCGCGAGAGCTATGGAATGTTCACTGCAAACGGTATCCTTTTCAATCACGAATCGGAACGCAGGGGCGAGAATTTCGTTACACGCAAAATTACCATGGCTGTGGCCCGTATTGCAGCCGGCGTACAGGACAAACTATATCTGGGTAACCTCAATGCGCGCCGCGACTGGGGCTATGCGCCCGACTATGTGGAATGTATGTGGCTCATCATGCAACAGTCCGAACCGGATGACTATGTGATAGCTACCGGCGAATTTCATAGTGTTCGCGAATTTTGCTCGCTTGCATTTGCCCGGGTGGGTATAAATATAAAATGGGAGGGTGAGGGTGTCGATGAGAAAGGCATCGATGCCGCCACCGGTCGTGTCCTTGTGGAGGTCGACCCCAAATTCTTCCGTCCTGCAGATGTGGAGCAGTTGCTTGGCAACCCCGAAAAAGCACGCAGAGTTCTGGGCTGGAATCCGACCAAGACCTCATTCCGCCGTTTGGTGGAAATTATGGTGGATGCCGACGTGGAAATGGTTAAACAAGAATTGAAATGAGCACTTTGCTTGACAAGAACGACAAAATATATGTGGCCGGCCATCGCGGTCTGGTTGGCTCGGCAATTATGGCAAATCTCAAAAGAAGGGGATTTTCGAATGTCATAGGACGCTCACATGCCGAGCTCGACTTGCTCGACCCTGTTGCTGTGCGGGTTTTTTTCGACCGCGAGCAACCAAAGGCTGTTGTGCTGGCTGCCGCGCATGTGGGTGGTATTATGGCAAACTCCATCTATCGCGCCGATTTTATACTTCAAAACCTTGGCATTCAGCAAAATGTTATTGGCGAGGCTTTCCGGCACGGTGTCAAACGTCTGCTTTTCCTTGGATCAACATGTATCTATCCGCGCGAGGCTTCGCAGCCAATGGTGGAGGATGTCCTGCTCACTTCGCCGCTTGAGTACACTAACGAGCCCTATGCCATTGCCAAAATTGCCGGGCTCAAGCTCTGCGAATCGTTGAACATGCAGTATGGAACAGACTATGTGGCAGTTATGCCAACCAATCTCTATGGCCCGAACGATAATTTCCACCTTGAGAACAGTCATGTGCTGCCTGCGATGATTCGCAAAATTCATCTTGCCAAACAGCTCGCGTTGGGCGATATGGCAGCAGTGCGTGCCGACCTTGCCGCACGGCCTGTCGAAGGTAAAGGTGCCGGGGCTTCTGATGCCGAAATCCTTGCCGTGCTTGCAAAATACGGCATAGAACCGGGTAGGGTGGTGCTGTGGGGTACGGGTACGCCGCTGCGCGAATTTCTATGGAGCGAAGATATGGCCGATGCTTGTGTGCATGTGTTGCTCAATGTTCGCTTTGCCGACATTGCCGCACGCGGTGGCAAGGAAGTGCGAAACACCCACATAAACATCGGAACGGGCAAAGAGCTTACCATCGGCGAGCTGGCGGCATTGATAGCGCGTACGGCCGATTTCGCCGGCGAAATTGTTTGGGATGCTTCGAAGCCCGACGGAACACCGCGAAAGCTGTGCAACGTCGACCGTCTCCATGCCTTGGGCTGGACGCACAGCGTGGAACTCCCCGACGGTGTCGAACGTCTCTACAAGTGGTACCTTGAATCGATTGAAAATACCAATTAAAGAATGGAACAATACATAGTATCGGCCCGAAAATACCGTCCCACGACCTTCGACAGCGTTGTGGGCCAGCAGGCATTGGTGGGCACGCTCAAGCAGGCCATTATTGGAAACAAGCTTGCGCATGCCTATCTCTTCTGCGGCTCGCGTGGTGTCGGCAAAACGTCGTGTGCCCGTATTTTTGCCAAAACAATCAACTGCCAGAATCGCACTGCAAGCGGTGAAGCTTGCAACGAGTGTGATTCTTGTAGGCAGTTCAACGAAAACCGGTCGATGAACATCATTGAGATGGATGCCGCTTCGCACAACGGCGTCGATTCGATGAAAGACCTCATTGACCAGGTGCAGGTGCCTCCAACAATAGGCAAATACCGCGTGTTTATCATCGACGAGGTGCACATGCTCACCTCCCAGGCCTTCAACGCTTTCCTCAAAACTCTTGAAGAACCGCCAAGCTATGTGGTTTTTATTCTTGCCACTACCGAGAAGCACAAAATTATACCCACAATCCTGTCGCGTTGTCAAATCTACGACTTCAACCGCATCTCAATCAACGACATGGTGGAGCACATGGCTAAGGTTGCTAAGAACGAAGGCATTACTGCCGAAAAAGAAGCTCTTGCCCTGATTGCAAACAAGGCCGACGGTGCAATGCGCGATGCCTTGTCGATTTTCGACCAGGTAGCGGCAAGTTCGGGAGGCAACATCACCTACCAATCTGCCCTCGACAACCTCAATGTGCTGGACCACAGCTATTATTCGCGCCTTATCGATGCTTTTGTGAAGCAAGATGTGGCCGAGGCTCTCCTTATATACAAGGATGTGCGAAACCAGGGATTCGATTCGCAGTTCTTCATCAACGGTCTTGGCCTTTATCTACGCGACCTTGCAATGGCTACAAATCCGGCAACAGCTTCTCTTATAGAAGCCGGCGAAAAGGTCCGACAGGAGATGCAGGCGCGTGCTGCTTCGCTTCACCCGACGTGGCTATACCGCGCTATGGAACTGTGCAATGATGCTGACTTCAATTTCCGACAAGCAACGAACAAACAATTTTTAATAGAGTTGACGCTCATCAGGCTGTGCCAACTATTCAGCCCCTCGTCCGTAGATAGCGGAAGTGACGGGGGGCAAATCAAACCGCTTGAGAACTATGTCCGCACAGAGACATCGTTTCAAGCTCCGCAACAGCAGCCTGTGGCACCCGCTCCTCAACCAAAACCTCAGGCTCCTCAGGCTCCTCAGGCTCCACAACTCAAGGCTCAGCCTGCGCCGGCTCCTCACTCTGCCGCCATTGCTGCCGGCCGTATGTCGCTCGGTGCCATGATGCGCTCCACCGTGCAAGCATCTCACCCGGCAGACGCTCGCACCGACAACGCAAAGGCTTCGCATCTGGCCGAACCTTTTACGTCGGCCGATGTGCAGCGTGTTTGGGTTGAGATGAAGGACTGGAAAGAAGCTCCGCCCTTGCTCCGCAGTGTCTTTGCCCTTGCTCCTCCTGTGCTTGAAGGCGAGGCCAAGCTCGTGCTAACGCTGCCTTCGAACAATCATGCCAACATTGTGGCAAAGGAGCTCGACAAAATTACCGCACGCTTTCGCCGCGAGCTCAAAAACGACACCGTTGGAATTGAAATCGTTGTAAACGAGACGGAACTTCCAAAGTCGTTGTGGACCGACGATCAGGTGCTCGAAGAATTGACCAAAGAGAATCCGGCTCTCGAGACCCTCATAAACAAATACCAGTTGCGACGCCTCTGACTTTTGAATCATATTTTGTTAAGAGAGTGTTTGAAATTGACTTATGTTAAGATTTAGAGAAGATTTCCGAGATTGTTTTGAGCTTGAATGAAGGATTTATGGGGTTCCATAATGACTGAATGAAAGCTCTAAACAGGCCGGAAAGACCTCTAAAGATTTCATAAAGTTAAATTCAAACACTCTCTAAGAGCCGGTTCGTCGATCCGGCTCTTAACATATGTCAAAATCGCTGAAGAGACGAACTTATAGATGCGTGCAATGTTATTTTAGTATCAAACAAAACAAGAAAACAATCAATAAAAAAACAAACCCCTATGACTTACGAACAGCCTCGTCTTCCTTATTCTGCCGATGCCCTCGAACCGGTGATCAGCAAGCAGACCGTCGACTTCCACTATGGAAAGCATGAAAAAGCATATATCGACAATCTTAACCGTCTGATAAAAGGAACAGAATATGAAGATATGGACCTTGAAGACATAATAGCCCAGGCGCAAGGCCCGTTGTTCAACAATGCCTCGCAGGCCTGGAACCATATCTTCTATTTCTTCTCCTTCTCGCCCGACGGCAGCCGCGAACCTAAAGGTGAGTTACGCGATGCCATAGAACGCGATTTTGGCTCGTTCGACAAATTCAAAGAAGCTTTTGTCGATGCTGGTGTTGGCCTCTTTGGCTCAGGATGGGTATGGCTCTCACGCGATCAGGATGGGCGCCTCTTTATCACCCAGGGACCCAATGCCACAAATCCCATTACGTCGGGCCTGACTCCTCTGCTCACTTTTGACGTGTGGGAGCATGCCTACTACCTCGACTATCAAAACCGCAGGGCAGATGCCCTCAAACAATTATGGGAAATTGTCGACTGGGATGTGGTCGAAAGCCGTTTCTAATCGACAAATCGCACACGGCTAACAATATATATGAAGCTAAAGCGTTAAATATAGCATAATGTGATGAATGGAAAGGGAGGTACCTGTGAAGGCACCTCTTTTTCTATTCATCACATCACGAATGGAAGTGAGTAATGTCTTGTGTCTTGTTATTTGGCTATCACTTTGTAGGCTTTGCCATGGATGCGGACAATATATACACCCGCATTGGCCAGGGTTATGCTGCTGTCTGTGCCACTGTAGACTTCTGAGCCGGCAAGGTTGTAGACTTCAATGGGCGAATCGTTGGCTCCGCTCACCTCTATGGTGCGGCCGTTGGTGCGTACTTTAATATTTTCAGCATCGATGCCTGTCACACCCAGCTTATATTCCTCCTCAGTGATGATGAACAATTCTTTTTCAGAACCTTCTGGCACGAAGAGATAGGCAGCGTTGCGGGGAACATATTTGTCGGTGGCTGTAATAAAGCCTGCTTTGCCTTCGGCTGTAATGCCGAACAGACGCATGCTCGTCGGGTTGTATTTAGTCGTGTTGGGGTGCGAAAGCGATTCGTTCTTGAAATATACTCCGCGAAGCCATGTCTGAGGCTTTTCTCCGGCGGTACCACCGATATTGAGCTTGTTTTTCGAAACATCGTTCGACGAACATTCGATGAGCACCGGGAAGCTTGCCGGCACAACACCCTTATATTCCGATATAACGGCCATATTGCCGTCGAGCTTGCTAACATACCACGCCTTCATGCCTTCTGAGGCGGGGCTGAAGGGAAAATCGGCATAAAATGGTGCATACCATTTGCCATCGACATTAACCGTCGGTTTTACACCAAAGTAGTTGCTGCTTTCGGACGTGATAGGTGTGAAATACCATTTAACATAGTTGTTGCTGTAAGGCTGAACCGACGAGACATATCCTTTCTCGCTCTCATTCTCTTCGCAGCCATCGCCAATATAGCGCACCATACCGCTGTCTTCACCCCATATACGGTAGTATTTGCCTGTATTGTCGTCCCAGTAGCGAACGCGCACCGAACGGTTGATGATGCTCATCACGCCCGTGCCCTGCGACTGGAAGTCGTAGAAACGGCCGTCGTTGCTCGTACTTTTCACATAGATTACCGATGCAGGGTCGGAAATAGCGCGGTCGAGGTCCATCCAAACTTCCAAAGCCCCAAGGTCGGCGCTGGTGGCCTGCATATTGAGCGAACCATGGTTGTCGAGCACATATATATAGCGGCCGCTTCCAAAATTATGCACGCGGTAGTAGCCGTCGCCGTTAATTTCGGCCGACACGCCAAATATCGCCGCAAAAGCAGCAAGCAATGTAATGAATTTTTTCATTGTTGTAGCACTGTGTAATTTATTTGTAGATTTCTAAAAACTTTTGCAAAGTTAAGAAATATATACTGTATATCATAATTTAATGCGCCTAATTTTGTCTTGTGATTTTCTCTTAATGCAAACAGCTCTGATTATTTATCTCACTGTCAGAAGTGAATATTTCCAAAATGTTGGTCGAAAAGTATAAATTTAGGGCTACTGCAAAAAAAATAGCTCAAAAATTTGCAAGCTAAAAAAAAAGTGCCTAACTTTGCATCGCTTTTGAGAGGAACACCTCACAGAGCAACCAAGGAGATTCGCTAGCTCAGCTGGTAGAGCACAACACTTTTAATGTTGGGGTCCTGGGTTCGAGCCCCAGGCGGATCACCAAG
>CAJUAR010000081.1 GCA_910584495.1 uncultured Muribaculaceae bacterium | reverse complement strand
GCAAAGCCCTCAATGTAAAAGCAAAGATGAGCGACTCTCCGGCAGTTGTAAGTTTATCTACATGGTAATAATGCAAAGGGGTTTCAGTTGTGGTGTCTTTTACCTGCTCTTTGACACTTGATTTGGCTATATCGGGCGAAATTACTAATTTTGCATATTGTAAAAAAAACAAAAAGACATGTCGCAGACAGAACGAGAGATACGCGTGCGTTTCGCACCGTCGCCAACAGGCCCGCTGCATATAGGTGGCGTGCGTACGGCTCTATATAATTATCTCTTTGCACGCCAGCATGGCGGCAAAATGATTCTTCGAATTGAAGACACCGATTCACAGCGTTTTGTGCCCGGTGCCGAAGACTATATCAACGAAGCCCTGGCATGGCTGGGCATAGGCATAGACGAAGGCGTGCGCGAAGGCGGCCCTTACGGCCCTTACAAACAGAGCGAGCGCCGCGACATCTACCGCGAACATGTGAAGATGCTCCTTGATGCCGGCAAAGCCTACTTTGCCTTCGACACACCTGCAGAACTCGAAGCCAAACGAGCCGAAATCCCCAATTTCCAATATGATGCCACGACACGCCAACAGATGCGCAACTCGCTGACAATGTCCCCCGACGAGGTGAAGCGCCTCATCGACGAAGGTGCCCAGTATGTGGTGCGTTTCAAAATTGAACCGGGCCGCGACGTTGCTGTCGACGACCTGCTGCGCGGCCGCGTGGTGATTAAGAGCGACATTCTCGACGACAAAGTGCTTTACAAAAGCGCCGACGACCTTCCCACCTATCACCTTGCCAATATAGTGGACGATCATCTGATGAAAGTGTCGCATGTTATCCGCGGTGAGGAATGGCTGCCGTCGGCACCCCTGCATGTGCTCCTCTACGAAGCATTCGGATGGGCCGATACAGCACCGTCGTTTGTCCATCTTCCTCTTCTGCTCAAGCCCGACGGGAAGGGCAAACTGAGCAAACGCGACGGCGACCGTCTCGGCTTCCCTGTCTTCCCCCTGGAATGGCACGACCCCAAAAGCGGCGATGTTTCTACCGGCTACCGCGAAAGCGGCTATCTGCCCGAGGCTGTGGTCAATTTCCTCGCTCTGTTAGGCTGGAATCCCGGCGACGACACCGAAGTGATGAACATGGACGAGCTTATTGCCAAATTTTCGTTTGAACACTGCTCGCGAGCAGGTGCCAAATTCGCTTTTGAAAAAGGCAAGTGGTTCAACCACACCTATCTGCAAAAACTTGATGACGAACGCCTTGCCGAGCTCTTCAACCCCGTGTTGGCACAAAACGGCGTAGACCCCGATGCTTTCAGCACCGAATACAAAGCCAAAGCGGTGGGAATGGTCAAGAGCCGCATCAACTTTGTGAAAGACCTTTGGGACAACGCACGTTTCTTCTTCGCAGCCCCGACGAGCTACGACCCGAAGGCAGTGAAAAAACGCTGGAACGCCGAGATGCCCGCCATCATGGCAGAGCTGGCAACATTGCTCGAAGGCCGGGACAACTTCGAGGCCGCAGCCCTCGAGCCCGTAGTGCTCAAATGGATTGAGGACAAAGGCCTGCACCTTGGCAACGTGATGAATGCTTTCCGCCTCACCGTCGTTGGCGAATGTAAAGGCCCTCACATGTTCGACATCACCGAACTGCTTGGCAAAGACGAAACAGTGCGACGCATACGTGCAGGCATAGAAGGAATCAAAACTGACGAATGAACCCTCTATATAATGCCGGGATAGGCATATATCGCCAACTTGCCCGACTTGCCTCGCTCAAGTCGGCCAAAGTGCGGCACATGCTGTCCGGACAGGCCGAAACGCTCGACCGTATAGCCACTTTCAAGGCGCTGATGGCTCCCGATGGTTTTGACGTGTGGCTTCATGCTGCATCGCTGGGTGAATTCGAGCAAGGGCGTCCCATCATAGAAGCTCTGCTCAAACATCGTCCCGGCACAAAGATTCTTCTCAGTTTCTTCTCTCCGTCGGGCTACGAGGTGCGTCGCGACTTCAATCCGCGTGTGGCTGTGGTCTATCTGCCCTTCGATCTTCCCGGCATTGTGAAGCCTTTTCTCGATGCCGCACAGCCAAAGACAGCCATTTTTGTCAAATATGAATTTTGGGGAAATTATCTGGCCGAACTGGCAAAGCGCAATATACCTACCTATTTAATATCGGCTGTGTTCCGTCCGGGACAGATATTTTTCCGTCCATGGGGTTGTTGGTTCCGCGATATGCTGGGACAGTTTCGACACCTTTATGTGCAGGACGAACGTTCGCGCCGCCTGCTGGACTCTTTAGGCGTGAAAAACGTTACAGTGGCCGGCGACACACGCTTCGACCGTGTGACGGCAATACGTGCTGCAGGCAAGAAAATCGAGCCGGTGGAGATTTTCAAAAAAGCCAAACCAGGAGCCTTCACCCTTGTTATAGGCAGTTCGTGGGAAAAAGACGAGGACGTGTACGTAGACCGCCTCAAAGAACTCAAGAATTGCCGCGCTATCATCGCCCCACATGAGTTTGACAAAGACCGTCTGGCGGCCATGCGTCGCCGTCTTGGCAGCAATCGCACCATGCTTTTCTCCGATTTTGCACGCATGTGCGCCGGCAAGCCAAATGATGCCGCAAAGGTTGCCACGGGCCTCGACTACCTGATTATTGACTGCTTCGGACTGCTCAGCAGCCTCTATGCCTATGCCGATGCAGCCTATGTGGGCGGAGGTTTCGGAACCGGCATACACAACATAAACGAACCGGCCGTATATGGCATACCGGTGATGTTCGGACCCAAAAACGACAAATTTGTCGAAGCTGCCGAGCTGATGGCTGCCGGGGCTGCCGTGTGCATTTCTTCGACAGAAGACTTTGCACATGCCATGAAAACCTATATAAATAACGACAAGGCCCGTGCGGCTGCCGGAAAGGCCGCCGCCGACTACATAGCATCGAAAATCGGTGCCACCGACATTATTGTCAAAGACCTTTTTGATATTAATCTCACCTCAGATACTTCAAAATGATAAAAGTAGGAATATACGGCTCTGCCGCCATTGACGACCCGGTGCGAAAACAACTTTTGCGTCTTTTGCTCCGTCATCCTGATGTAGACTTGCGGGCTGTGGCATCGCCGGCAGGCAACACTGTGCCTCTTTCTGACCTATATCCGGTCTATGCCGGCGAAACAGACCTCACCCTGGAGCGAGTTCTCAAACTCGACGGTATCGATGTACTTTTTGTCATTGACGAAGACAATATCACCGAAGAGATTCTCCAAAAATACAACGACGACCACAATTTCCGTCTCATCGTGCTGGGCAAAGCCACAAAGACTATCGCCAAAGGCGAAATGACCTATGGCCTTGCCGAATACAACCGCAAGGCTCTGGTGCGCGGCTCGCGTTGGGCTGTCTGCCCCAGTGCCTATGCCATGCTCATCGAGCTGTCGCTTTTCCCAATGGCAAAAAACGGCTTGCTAACCGACAACATCAATCTGCGTCTGTCGGGAACCCCCATCCCGCTCGATGTGGCCGAAGCAAGTAATTTCTTCACCATGGTGCAGCCCGATTTTGCCGGTCCCATCACGACCCAGCCCTCAGCCACAGCACCCTTCAAACGTCTCGACCTGCGGCTGGCCATGACCACGCCACTGGCTATTGAAGAAATTCACCGCATCTACGACGAAGCCTATTCCGACCATAACTTTGTCTATGTCATTCCAGGCGAAGGTGTGATTGACGAAGACCTCAGAGGCAGCAACAAATGCCTCATGCGCCTCTACAGCCACGACGGCTATCTGGAGATTGATGCCTCGCTCGATGCCCTCACCAAAGGTTGCACCGGCAACGCTGTCCATATTATGAACCTTATGTTCGGCCTGCACGAACGAACAGGCCTTTCGATATGAATCCTATTGTTGGCGATACTGTAAGATATCTAAATTCCGTAGGCGGCGGCAAGGTGGTGCGAATTGCCGGCGACATTGCCTATGTCGACGAAGACGGCTTTGAGACCCCCGTGCTTGTGCGCGAGTGCGTGGTGGTGGCTCATGCCGGCGACGACGTGCCCACACGCAGCTTCCGCGCCCTGCGTGTGATTGAAGAAGCTCCAAAGCCCGCTCCCGCACCGGTAGTGGTCAAAGAAAAAGCCCCCGACGAACCAACACGTCTTCCCGTTATTGAAACGGCGGGCGGCAATGTGCTAAACATTGTTCTTGGTTTCGAGGCTTCCGATCTCAGGACCCTCTCGAAAGCTTCGTTCGATGCCTACGTCGTCAACGATTCGAACTACTATCTTGCAATGGCCATAATGAGCCGTTCCGAAGACTGCAAGGATTGGAAGCTCCGCTATTCTGGCGTGATAGAGCCTAACATTCAAGAATTTGCATTTGCTCTTACTGTCGACGATCTTCCATCGTTCGACCGTCTTGCCGTGCAGTATGTAGCCTATAAGACCGAATCGTCTTTCGCCGCCAAGGCTCCGGGATTTGTGGAATTCAACATCGATGCCACAAAATTTGCCAAGCTCCACTGTTTCCGGCCCAATCCCTATTTCGATGTGCCGGTAATAGCTCTTGACGTAACTGTTGCCGACAAACCGCAGAGCCGCACAACTGTCGATGCTATGGCCATGGCTCAGTCGCTGCAAGGAGCTGCTGCCGCACGCGCTGCGAAAGAGAAGGCTGCTCCGGCTCCCAGAAAGCAGGTGCGCCGCGAAACTCCTGACCTTATTGAAGTCGACCTTCACGCCTCCGAACTTTTCGACAGTATCGACGGTCTTGAACCTGCCGACATTCTCAATGCCCAAATCAATAAGTTCAGCGAAGTGATGGATTCCAACCTTCGACGTCCGGGCACCAAGATTGTATTCATACACGGCAAGGGCGAAGGTGTTCTCCGCCAAGCCATTATGAAAGAACTTACACACCGTTACAAGGGGCACGACGTGCAAGATGCGTCATTCCGCGAATATGGCTTCGGAGCCACGCAGGTGACAATACGTCAGCAGGCAGCAAACAAACCTCAGGCCTCGCGGCCCCACGGCAAAGACCGCCGCAGATGATTGTCTTTTTCTCCGGCACGGGAAACACCCGCCATTGCGCCGAGATGCTTGCCGAGCGTCTTGGCGAATCTTTGCACGAATTTTCGCCACAAGAGTTGCGTCATCCCGAGGAATGTAGCCTGGCATGCGGCTCCGACGACGTGCGCATAATCTGGGCTTTTCCCACATATTCATGGGGCGTTCCGCCTGTAGTGGCTAATCTGATGCAAAACATCAACTTAACAGACAGAGTGAAACAACTGCCACACTATATGCTCACCACCTGCGGCGACGACATGGCCTTTGCCGACCGTCAGTGGCGTAAAATCCTTACCCGGAAAGGCTTAGAGTGTCTGCATGCTTTTGCCGTGGTCATGCCCAACACCTATGTGCTGATGAAAGGCTTCGACACAGACCCCGCCGAACTTGCAAAATCGAAAATTGAAGCATCGGCACAGACGCTCCAAGAAATTGCCGAAGCTATCGAAAACAGTGGTGCCAGCCTCACCGTCCGTGGCCGTTTCCCATGGATTAAATCGGCCATTATCTATCCATGGTTCAGACGCTTTGCCATGTCGCCGCGACCCTTCCATGCCGTCGACAGATGCATTGGCTGCGGTCTGTGCGCCAAATCGTGCCCCATGGCCAACATATCCATGAAACAAGGCCGCCCGCACTGGGGCGCAGACTGTGCCATGTGCCTCCGCTGTTACCACATTTGTCCACGTCATGCCGTGGCCTATGGAAAGGCTACAGGAGCCAAAGGACAATATTTGTTCAAAAAAACATGATTTTCGAGCTGGCAAACAAATACCTGACCGATTACATCATGGTGGGTGCCCTGCTCATGGTGGCTTTGTGGTTCACAATCATCAGCCGCGGTGTTCAGTTCCGCATGATAGGCGAGATGTTCCGCCTGCTGGCAAAATCGGGAAAAGCCGACAACGACCGTCGGCAGAGCGACGCACCGCGCAAGAGCACTGTAAGTTCGTTCCAGGCCTTCGCACTGTCGATAGCCGCACGCGTGGGCACAGGCAATCTTGCCGGCGTGGCTACGGCCATCACCATAGGCGGTCCCGGTGCTATTTTCTGGATGTGGGTCATTGCCTTGCTCGGAGCTTCGAGCTCGTTTGTCGAGTCTACACTCGCCCAGCTCTTCAAAATCAAAGGCGAGCACTCGTTCCGTGGCGGCCCCGCCTACTATATCCAGAAGGGTCTTGGCAAACGATGGTGGGCAGTCACTTTTGCCGTGCTCATCACCATCACGTTCGGATTCGCTTTCAACACGGTACAGTCAAACACCATAGCCAACGCCTTTGAGCAGAGTTTCGGCCTTCCGCAGCCACTTACAGGCTCGGTACTGGCGGTGCTCACGCTTGTAATCATCTTCGGCGGCATCAAGAGTATTTCGCGCTTTGCCGAAATTGTGGTGCCTTTCATGGCTGTGGCATATCTGCTGCTTGCGGCAGTGCTGGTGGGCATAAACATCGACCGTCTGCCTCTCGTCTTTTGCATGATTGTGGAAAATGCATTTGGCTATGGTCAGGCTGCCGGCGGAACCATAGGTGTGGCAATGGCCATGGGCATCAAACGCGGTCTCTTCAGCAACGAGGCCGGAGAAGGCTCAACGCCAAACGCCGCCGCTACGGCATCAGTGTCACATCCGGTGAAACAAGGTCTTATCCAGACACTCGGCGTGTATATCGATACTCTTGTGGTTTGTTCGGCCACAGCTTTCATCATTCTGTGCAGCGGCCTTTACGACAAGAACTTCGAGGGCATTATACTAACACAGAGAGCAATAGACCATCACCTTGGCGGCGACGGCAATTATGGCTCTATCTTTGTGAGCATCGTCATTCTGTTCTTTGCTTTTACGAGCATCATTGCCAACTACTACTATGGCGAGACAAACATCCGTTTTATCCACGACAGCCGCCGGCTGACAACGGCCTATCGCCTTGCCGTCGGTGTGCTTGTCTATCTCGGAGCTGTAATGTCGCTGGACATGGTGTGGGGTTTTGCCGACATCACCATGGCCCTTATGACCCTCTGCAACCTCGCCGCGATAGCTTTGCTCGGCAAATATGCCATGCTACTTCTTGCCGACTATTCGCGTCAGCGCCGCCAAGGATGCGACCCGGTCTACCACTCCTCCACCATCCCCGAACTCGCCTCCAAAACCAAGTGCTGGGAGTGAAGCTTACTTCCTGAGTTTGGGGATGATAGAGAAATCTATGATCGCAGTCAATGACAAGTTTACCATCCAAATTAAAAATCAGATTTGCGAACCATAGCACCACAAGCAAACCGCCAAAGAAAGTTCTCAATACTTCTGTGTGGTTGGTGGTGTGAGGGAAATTTTGTAACTTTGCAGCCTGATTATTCACACGATAAAAGATATGATTACACAAGAACAATTAAAAGAGACTTTTGAGCGTATGCTTGCGCTGAGGAGGTATCTTTGACATCGACGGGAAGAAAATAGCCGTTGAAGAAGAACAGTTGCGCACAATGGCCGACGGTTTCTGGGAAAATGCCGAGGCAGCACAACGTCAGATGAAGAAAATCAAGGACCTCCAGAAATGGATTTCCGACTATGCCGAGCTCGAAGGCGCTGTCGACGAGGTGAAACTTGCTCTTGAATTCTTTAAGGAAGAGGTAGTTACCGAAGAAGAAGTCGACAAGGCCTATGCCCATGCTTCCAAGCTTCTCGAAGAGCTTGAACTGCGCAACATGCTTCGCAACGAAGGCGACATTATGAGCGCAGTGCTCAAAATCAACTCCGGTGCCGGCGGCACCGAGAGCCAGGACTGGGCTTCGATGCTCATGCGCATGTATATGCGTTGGGCCGAAAATCATGGCTACAAACTCAGTGTTGCCAACTTGCTCGAAGGCGACGAGGCCGGTATCAAGAGCTGCACGCTCAACATCGAAGGCGACTTTGCCTATGGCTTCCTCAAAAGCGAGAACGGCGTGCACCGCCTGGTGCGTGTGTCGCCCTACAATGCCCAGGGCAAACGAATGACTTCCTTTGCCTCCGTTTTCGTAACTCCTTTGGTCGACGACACCATCGAGGTGAAAATCGAACCGGCCCTGATGTCGTGGGACACCTTCCGTTCGGGCGGTGCCGGCGGTCAGAACGTCAACAAGGTGGAATCGGGTGTGCGTCTGCGCTACCAGTTTACCGACCCTTATACGGGCGAAAAAGAAGAGATTCTGATTGAAAACACCGAGACGCGCGACCAGCCCAAGAACAAGGAAAACGCCCTGCGACAGCTGCGCTCCATCCTCTATGCCAAGGAACTCGAGCACCGCATGGCCGAACAAGCCAAGGTGGAAGCCGGCAAGAAAAAAATTGAATGGGGCTCGCAGATTCGCAGCTATGTGTTCGACGACCGCCGAGTGAAAGACCACCGCACCAACTACCAGACCTCGGATGTGGGCGGTGTGATGGACGGTGACCTCGACGAATTCATAAAGGCCTACCTGATGGAGTTCTCGGAAAAAGAAGCCGATCAATGATGAGTGCTGCGGCACCATATATGCTTGTTGTCAACCCGGCATCGGGCACAGTGTCCAAGCATCGCATCATACCGCATCTGTGCCGGAAACTCGATGCTATGGGCATTGAATATGACATTGCGCCTACCGACGGCCCCGGGCATGCCACTGTGCTTGCCCGGCAGGCTGTCGACGAGGGCCGCGAGGCCCTACTTGTATGCGGCGGCGACGGCACTGTCAACGAGGCCGCTTCGGGCCTCATAGGCTCGCACACGGCAATGGGTATTCTTCCTTCGGGTTCGGGCAACGGACTTGCGCGACATCTCGGCATTCCTGTCGATATCGACAGTGCCCTCAAAGTGATTGGCGGCCACAATATCATTCGTGCTGACTACGGCACAGCCAACGGTAATCCTTTTTTCTGCACCTTCGGCGTTGGTTTCGATGCCGCGGTGAGCGAGCGTTGCGCCCGTCAGCGCCGCAGAGGTATTATGATGTATCTCAAAAATGCTTTTGACGAATACATCAAGTTCAATCCCGAGGAATATATTATAGAGGCCAACGGCAAGGTGATTACCGAACAGGCTTTCCTTGTGGTGTGCTGCAATGCATCCCAGTATGGCAATAACGCATTCGTAGCCCCCAATGCCTCGATTACCGACGGCGAACTGGACATTACCATCGTTCACAAAGGCAACCTTGTGAGCCGTGCCATGGTGGGCATGGACATGCTCACCGGTCTGATTGGCAAGAATGCACTTGTCGAGACTTTCCGCGCCCGGTCGGCGACTATCATTCGCAAGACCGATTCGGCAGCGCATGTCGACGGCGATGTAATCCGTCTGGACAAGAGTATAGAAGTTAAGTGCCATCATGCGGGCATCGATGTGTTTTCACCAACCGACAGCACACGTTTCGTACCACTACTCACACCCACGCGCCTGATGTTGCGCGATGCTTTTCTTGGCGCGCGTAAGCTATTGTCATTCAGGGCTAAATAATTTCAGGCAAAGGGTAGGCACTGCCATGTTCCGCTCTCGTTTGCGAGGATGGAATTTTTTTTGTAATTTTGCAGCGTTTTTTAAGATTTAAACACATTTTCAGGTACAATTAAGGTAACATTCTATGGTTGCATCATCATCGGATGCCGGGCAGAGTTCGTTGCGAAACATCTTTGCCATGCCGGATTTTCATCCGAAACTTTTCAAGGCCATTCGCCACTATAACGGAGCGAAACTCAAGGCCGACATCACATCTGGTATTGTTGTGGGCATTGTCGCCCTCCCTCTTGCCATCGCTTTCGGTATCGCTTCGGGCGTAAGCCCCACAATCGGTCTGATTACAGCCATCGTTGGCGGTTTCATGGTGTCGTTCTTTGGCGGCAACTCTGTGCAGATTGGCGGCCCTACCGGCGCATTTATCGTCATCGTCTATAACATCATCGCACAGTTCGGCCTCCACGGGCTTGCTGTCGCCACTTTTATGGCCGGCATAATCCTTGTTCTGCTCGGTCTATTCCGCCTCGGAACGGTGATTAAATTTATTCCCTACCCCATCGTCGTAGGTTTCACCGCCGGTATCGCCCTCACCATTTTCTCAACTCAGGTCAACGACTTCCTCGGCCTCGGTCTACGCGACATTCCCGGCCAGTTCATCCCCAAGTGGGGCTTATATTTAAGCAAGCTCGGCAATATATCGCTGCCTACGCTCGCCACCTCGCTCGTGTCGCTTGCCATCATCCTGCTCACCCCCCTTGTTTCGAAGCGTCTGCCGGGTGCCCTCATTGCCATCATCCTTGTCACCGCAGGAACCTATCTGCTGGGCATGTTCTGCCCCGGATTTCACGTCGAAACCATCGGCGACCGCTTCGGAACTATGGCCACCGACATCCCCACGCCTCATGGCTTTACGCTGAACATGGCCACCATCAACATGCTTCTGCCTTCGGCATTTACCATTGCCGTGCTTGGTGCCATTGAATCGCTGCTCTCGGCAACTGTGGCCGACGGTGTCACAGGTTCGCACACAAACAGCAACACCGAGCTGATCGGACAAGGCATTGCCAACATCACCGTGCCTTTCTTCGGCGGTATTCCTGTGACAGGTGCCATAGCCCGCACCATGACCAACATCACCAACGGCGGTCGCACCCCTGTGGCCGGCATTGTCCACGCAATGGTGCTGTTGCTCATCTTCCTCTTTGCAATGCCCCTCATCAACTATGTGCCCCTTGCCACCCTGGCCGCAGTGCTGATGGTTGTGGCATATAATATGAGTGGCTGGCGTACCGTCGTAGGCATCTTCCACTCGCCCAAAAGCGATATATCTGTGCTCCTCGTCACATTCCTCCTCACCGTCATTTTCGATCTCACCATCGCCATCGAAATCGGTCTCCTCCTCGCCGTTGTCCTCTTCCTGCGCCGTGTGATGGAGAACACCGAAATCAAAGTATACTCCGAACAGCTCGATGTGGCCGACGGCACCGACCTGAGCACTCACGAAGAACTCAATCTCGCTCCCGGTGTGAGTGTCTACGAAATCGACGGCCCGTTCTTCTTCGGCATCGCCACCAAGTTCGACGAACTCATGCGCTCGGCACTGAAAGAGAAGCCCCATGTACGCATCATCCGCATGCGTAAAGTGTCGTTTGTCGATGCAACTGCCATCCACAACCTCGAACTGCTCATCACATCCTCGCAGAGCGAAGGCATACACGTTGTTCTCTCTGGTGTGCGACCCGCAGTCCGACAGTCGCTCGAACATGCCGGTATCGACACCCTTGTAGGTTCCGACCACATCTGCGACCACATCACCAAGGCCGTACGCATGGCCAACCTCATCTCCGCCGACGCCCGCCAAAAAGCCACAATGCGCTAAATTATTTCCCTACACCCTCAAATTCGCAGCCAATCCGTTTGCTCGAACCGATTTAATTGTTACGCGTG